>QBMN01000047.1:27170-40770 GCA_003241845.1 Shackletoniella antarctica
CTAGGGAGAAGGGGTTGGGGGATGAGGGCATAGCTTGGATGCTTTATTAGTTGGCCTACTCATTAACCCCCAGGCCTGGTTGCTAAACGCTCTGCAATGGATCGACGGGCTGGGGTTTGTGGGTGGTTTGGCCTTTATGGCGATCTACATTGTAGCCACTGTGGCCTTTTTTCCAGGCTCGATTTTGACCCTGGGGGCCGGGGTCATTTTTGGCATCGCCATGGGGTCGGTATATGTGTTTGTGGGGGCGACTCTGGGGGCAACTCTGGGTGCGATTCTGGGTGCGATTCTGGGGGCGATTCTGGGGGCGATCGCCGCCTTTTTGGTGGGGCGCTACCTGGCTGGGGGCTGGGTGAGCCAAAAAAATGCGGGCAACCAGAACTTTAGCGCCATCGACCAGGCCGTCGCCCACGAGGGCTTCAAAATTGTCCTGCTCACCCGCCTGTCGCCGGTATTTCCCTTTAACCTGCTCAACTACGCCTTTGGCATTACTGGCGTGGGGCTAAAAGACTACGCCCTCGGCTCCATCGGCATGATTCCGGGCACCGTCATGTATGTCTACATTGGCTCTTTGGCAGGCGATCTGGCCCGCATTGGCACCGAAAGCCAGGCTACCAACCCCGTCGCCCAGTGGATCATTCGCATCATTGGCTTTGTCGCTACGGTAGCCGTTACGGTCTATGTAACTCGGGTGGCGCGGCAGGCCCTGGCCCAGAAGGTGAGCTGACAAAATCGGGTGGGTGTTGGCTTGCTCTGAGCGGCTGACCCGTCAAAGGTCGAAACTCCCGAACAAAACCGCTAGCTGATGAATTAGGGCTGCGGCGGTGGCACGACAGCATGATCTGAGCGGGTGGAGGAACCTTTCGGGTAAGCGAAGGCAAGATTTTAGCAGGCTGAATCTGCTTTCGAACCATTAAACCGATCTTTCGGCGGGTCAAATAAAGGTTCCACGGGGGCGAAGGAATCTTTTGCAGAAGCTAATGAGGGTTTTGGCGTTGCGGATACCCCTTACCTGTAGCGAAAGCAAGGGTATGAGGCCAGAAACCGGGTTTCTCGGGGGTATTACAGGGGTTAAATGCCCCCAGGCAAAGAAACCGGGTTTCTCTGGGTATGGCAGGGGTTAGGTGGCACAAGTAAAAAACCCGATTTCTGGTAGATGGTAACCATTCTTACTTGCGTCCGATGCGCCATTAGACTAAATTACTGAGCTAAGGCTGTGTGCGTGCAGCTGAGCTTCCCAAAAATTTGGTCAAACGCCACTGGAAGGTGCTACCAACACCAACCAGCGGCTAACCTCGTCGACAGAGCAAGCTGTCTCGGAGGCTAAGGTGATTTTACCTGGCCGCCCCGAACTGCACTACGTCTGGGGCGGCCAAGTTTTTGGGATTCCTTACCCATCGTTCATAAGGAATCCCGATTATGTTGTGTTTTACCCGTCAAGATCCCCGGTTTCTTGAAGAAACCGGGGATCTGAGTCCTTTACGCCTAGCCGCTCCTACCCCCCAGCCGGGGCGGGAGCGGTTGCGCCATCTGGTGATTGGTTCGCCGGAGGGGGTGCGGGCGACGATTAACCTGCTGCATGTGTTGACCTATGCAGAGCAGGCGACTTGGAGCCAGTTGATTACGATTCCACCGTCAGGGATTTTGATTACCCCGGAGCAGGGGGAGGTGTTTAGCCTGCTGAGGCGAGACAGGCCAGTAGACTGACGGTAAACCAGCCCCCTAGTTTTTTGCACACTCAGGCGGCATTGAAGGGTTGCGCCTGTGGTGACAGTTGACGGTTTAGGCTCAGCAGGTCGAGGTTTCTAAGCTTGGCCAAGTTCATCAGGGCTTCTAAGCGCTCGACTCAGTGTTGCTCTAACCGATCTTCGTAGTGAATCAGTTGTTGGTGTTCTGCCTCTGAGAGTTCGCCCCATTCGCAGCGTTGGCCCTCTTGGGCCGCTCTTTGAGCATCGCGCAGGTCATCGAGACGGCTTTGCTCTAATGGGGGTAGCTGCCATTGAATGATGGCTAACAACGGGGCCTCGTCTGGGTTGGCTGGGGTTTGGGGGGCAGGCTCGGCCAGTACCTCTAGCAGTTGCACCACGGCGGCCAGCTTGTTTTGTGGTAGCTGGTCGAGGAGGGCGATCGCCCGTTGCCGAATGTCGATAGGAGGCATGGTGTAACGTTAGTAGCAAAGCTTACTCTGATTCTTAACAGGTGGCTTTGCTGGGCTTTGCCAGCCTGACGCTGAACCCGAAACCTCTACTGAGGCTATGGCAGAGCTAGATTTGCGTCAATAAAGACGATTGAGTAAAGAAATATTGAACTCAGGGGTCAGCCATCACCCTGATTGAGCGTTTCGGGCACAGTAATAGGGAAAGCAAGCAGTCTCAACATCAGTTTGCTTTTCGAAACCTGGGAGAGGGGTTTGCGGCAATCTGAGAGGCAGGGTTCGGAAAGGCACTGAGGTATGGATAAAAAGCAGTTCTCCGAACGCGACATCTGCACCAAGTACATCACCCCCGCCCTAGAGCGGGCCGGTTGGGATATTACCACCCAAATCCGAGAAGAGTTTCCCCTCACCAGGGGTCGCATCATTGTTCGCGGCAAGCTGCATACCCGTGCCCAGCACAAGCGGGCCGACTACGTGTTGTTTTACAAGCCCAACCTGCCCATTGCCATCATTGAGGCCAAAGACAACAAGCACTCCCTAGGCGATGGCATGCAGCAGGGCCTGGGCTATGCTGAGATGCTGCAAGTGCCCTTTGTGTTTAGCTCTAATGGCGATGGTTTTTTGTTTCACAACAAGATCACTAGCGATGGCACCATTGAGCGGGAGTTGGGGCTAGATGAATTTCCCTCGCCACAAACCCTGTGGCAGTGGTGGATCAGCCACCAGGGGTTAAACGATGCCCAGCAAACCTTAGTCACCCAGGACTACTACAGCGACGGCAGCAACAAAACCCCCCGGTACTACCAGCTGCTGGCTATCAACAAGACCATCGAAGCGATCGCCCGTGGTCAAAATCGCATTTTGCTGGTGATGGCGACGGGTACCGGCAAAACCTTCACCGCCTTCCAAATCATTTGGCGGCTCTGGCGGTCTAAGGCCAAGAAGCGCATTCTGTTTTTAGCGGATCGCAATATTTTGGTCGATCAGACCATGACCAACGACTTCAAGCCCTTTGGCTCGGCCATGACCAAGATCCAAAAGCGGCAGGCCAATAAATCCTACGAAATTTACCTGTCTCTGTACCAGGCGGTGACCGGCACAGAGGAGGAGAGAAATATCTACAAGCAGTTCAGCCCCGGCTTCTTTGACCTGATCGTGATTGACGAATGTCACCGGGGCAGTGCAGCGGCAGATTCCGCCTGGCGAGAGATTTTAGACTACTTCTCAGCGGCCACCCAGATTGGTCTCACCGCCACCCCCAAAGAAACCAAAGAAGTTTCTAACATCGACTACTTTGGCGAACCGATCTACACCTACTCCCTCAGACAGGGCATTGACGATGGCTTTTTGGCCCCCTACAAGGTGGTGCGCATTGACCTAGATAAGGATTTGTCGGGCTGGCGACCCAGCAAGGGCATGGTCGATAAGCACGGCAACGAGATCGAAGACCGCATCTACAACCAGCGAGATTTTGACAAAAATCTGGTGCTGGAAAGGCGCACCCAACTGGTGGCCCAAAAGGTGACAGAGTTCCTCAAGCAGACCAACCGCTTCGATAAGGCGATCGTCTTCTGCGAAAACATTGACCACGCCGAACGCATGCGTCAGGCGCTCAACAACGAAAACAGCGACCTGGTGGCCCAGAACTCGAAGTACGTCATGCGCATTACCGGCGACAACGAGGAAGGTAAAGCCGAACTCGACAACTTCATTTTTCCGGAGAGTGTTTACCCGGTGATTGCCACCACCTCTAAACTGATGACCACCGGGATCGATGCCCAAACCTGTAAGCTGATCGTGCTCGACCAGCGGATTCAGTCGATGACGGAGTTTAAGCAGATTATCGGACGCGGCACCCGCATCAACGAAGACTACGGCAAGTATTACTTCACCATCATCGATTTTAAAAGGGCCACCGAGCTATTTGCCGACCCCGACTTTGACGGCGATCCGGTGCAAATATATGAGCCCAAAGATCTAGAAGACTCGCCTGTACCGCCCGATGACCCGGTAGACGATCCGACTGATGACCCCACCGACGAGGGCTTTATTTACCCCCTGGATGACGGCATCGGCGGATTTAGGCTCGGGGACAATGGCGCAGATCAGGATGGATTTAGGGTGCGGCGCTACGTGGTGGCCAATGTAGAGGTCAAGGTAGCGGCAGAACGGGTGCAATATTTTGACGCCGACGGCAAACTGATCACCGAATCTCTGAAGGACTACACCCGCAAGACCCTGGCTAAGGAGTTTGCCTCGCTCAACGACTTTTTGCGCCGCTGGAGCGATGCCGATAAGAAGCAGGTGATCATCGAAGAGCTGGCCAACCAGGGCGTTTTCTTTGAGGCTCTGGCGGAGGAGATTGGCCGCGATTGCGACCCCTTTGACCTGATCTGTCATGTGGCTTGGGATCGGCCACCCCTCACCCGGCGCGAGCGGGCCGAGGTCGTGAAACAGCGCAACTACTTTGCCCAGTATGGCGACCAGGCTCGCCGGGTGCTCGATGCCCTGCTACAGAAATACGCCGATGAGGGGGTAGAACCGATTGAAGAACCCCAAATTCTCACCATCGCGCCCTTTACCCAGTTCGGCACGCCAGTGGAGCTGATTCGCGCCTTTGGGGGGCTGAGCCAGTACCAGCAAGCACTGCGCGAGTTGGAACAGGCCCTCTACAGTGCATAATGCATAACGCCGAAGCAGTAGAAAGACAACGCCATGGCCATCGGAAACCTGATCAAAAGCATTCAAGACATCATGCGTAAGGATGTCGGTGTCGATGGCGACGCCCAGCGCATTAGCCAGTTGGTGTGGCTGATCTTTCTCAAAATCTTTGACGACAAAGAGCAGGAGTGGGAGCTGACCATTCGCAACTACACCTCGCCGCTGCCGAACCGCTTGCGCTGGTCGAGCTGGGCCAAAGACCCGGAAGGCATGACCGGGGAAGAACTGATCGAGTTTGTCAATAACGACCTGTTCGTCACCCTCAAGAGCCTGGCCACCAAGGCCGGGGTGACCCCACGGGGCAAGGTGATGGGCTCTGTGTTTGAGGATGCCTACAACTACATGAAGTCGGGCACCCTGCTGCGCCAGGTGATCAACACCATCGAGGCCGATGTCGATTTTAACTCGTCGTCCGATCGCCACCTGTTTAACGACATCTACGAAAAGATTTTGGCCGACCTCCAGGCGGCGGGCAATGCTGGGGAATACTACACCCCCCGCGCTGTGACCCAGTTTATGGTGGATATGGTTGACCCCCAACTGGGGGAAGCACTGCTCGACCCGGCCTGTGGTACCGGCGGCTTTTTGACCTGCGCCATCGAACACTTGAAGCCCCAGGTCAAAACCCCTGACGACAACAACACCCTACATGTCACCCTGCACGGGGTAGAAAAGAAACCCCTGCCCCATATGCTGGCCATGACCAACATGATGCTGCACGGCATCGATGTGCCCAGCAACATTCGCCACGACAACACCCTCAGCCGCCCGCTGAAGGACTATGGCCCCAGGGAGCGGGTGGATATCATTATCACCAATCCGCCCTTTGGCGGCATGGAAGAAGACGGCATTGAAAACAACTTTCCCAAAAAGTATCAGACCCGCGAAACCGCCGACCTGTTTATGGCGCTGATTATGCACCTGCTCAAGTACGACACCGGACGCGCCGCTGTGGTGCTGCCCGATGGTTTTTTGTTTGGCGAAGGGGTAAAAACAAACCTAAAGCGAGAACTGCTGGAAGCCTTTAACCTGCACACCATTGTGCGCCTGCCCAAGGGGGTGTTTAGCCCCTACACCAGCATCAACACCAACCTGCTGTTTTTTGAGAAGGGCGGCCCTACAGAAACCATCTGGTTTTTTGAGCATCCCTACCCAGAGGGCTACAAATCGTACTCGCGCTCTAAACCGCTGACCATTGGCGAGTTTGACCGCGAAAAAGCCTGGTGGGGTGGCCCCACCCGCCAAGGCCGCCAAGCCAATGATTATGCCTGGCCGATGTCGGCCCAGGAGATTGCCGATCGCAACTACAACCTCGACTGCAAAAACCCCCACAAAGAAGAGGTAAACCATGGCGACCCCGCCGACCTGATGGCCGAGTACGAGGCCACTGTGCGCCAGATGGCAGCGGCCCAAACGGCCCTGAAGCAAGCGCTGATGGAGGCGTTGGGGGGTGAATCAAGGCCATGATTAGTTTATGATCAAGCGGTACTAAACCTTTGGGGATATTAAGTATGAAGGCAGAACTTACAGCCATCATTGAAGCGGCTGAGGAAGGTGGATATTGGGCAATCTGCCCTGAAGTACCTGGGGCCAATGGACAAGGAGAAACCATCGGAGAAGCCAAAGAAAACCTCAAAAGTGCAATTCAGCTAATCCTGGAAGATCGATTAGACGATATTCGACGAGGGCTACCTCAAGACGCTATTGAGGAAATCATCTCAATTCCATGAAACGAAAGGAATTGGAAAAGAAGTTGCGTAAAGCCGGATGCTATCTAAAACGAGAAGGTGCTTCTCATTCTCTTTGGATGAACCCTCAAACTGGTGTTGTTGAAGCCGTTCCACGACATGCAGAAATCAAGGAATTGCTCGCCAGGAAGATTCTTAAAAGTTTGAATGCAGAATAGTGCGATCGCCCATCGTACATATCCCCCTACACCATCCCTATGCCCGACGACACTGCCCTGCTGCTAGAACGCCACTTTGACACCGCCTTTGCCGCCCCAGAGGGAGTGCAAAAACTGCGCGAACTAATCTTGACCCTAGCTATGCAGGGCAAGCTGGTGCCCCAAGACCCCACCGACCCACCCGCCAGTGAACTGCTGAAGGAGATAGAAGCCGAAAAGCAGCGATTGGTGAAGGAAGGGAAGATTAAAAAGGCTAAGCCGTTGCCGGAGATTCAGCCGGAGGAAGTGCCTTATGAGTTGCCTGACGGATGGCTATGGGTGCGACTAGGAATGTGTCTATTGAAAATTACTGATGGAACACATCACTCGCCGCCAAATTCTGAAGTTGGCGACTTTCTTTATATTTCAGCCAAAAACATCAAAGACAATGGGGTTTTGCTAGAAAACGCAACTTTTGTTAGCAAGAGGATTCACGAAGAAATTTACTCAAGATGTGATCCGGAACCCGGAAATATTCTTTATATAAAGGATGGGGCAACGACTGGAATTGTCACTATAAATAATTTGGAAGAACCTTTTTCAATGTTATCAAGTGTAGCGCTACTTAAGCAACCAACTCAGGTTGATAACTATTATTTACTGTTTGCCTTGCGATCTCCTTTTTTTTACAGTGAAATGCGTTTAGGAATGACAGGGGTAGCGATAACTCGCGTAACTCTTACGAAACTTAATTATGCGATTATTCCTTTCCCGCCGCTCCCGGAACAGCGTCGGATTGTGGCGAAGATTGACGAGCTTATGGCGCGTTGTGATGAGTTAGAGAAACTGCGTGCCCAGCGTGACCAGCAGCGGATCACGGTTCACAGGGCTGCGATCGCACGTCTACTAGACACCACCACCCAGCCAGCCACCGCTGACTTTGGCGAAGCGTGGCAATTCATCACCCACCACTTCGGCGACCTCTACACCGTCAAAGCAAACGTCGCCGAGCTACGCAAAGCCATTTTGCAACTGGCAGTCATGGGCAAGCTAGTGCCCCAAGCCCCCAACGACCCACCCGCCCGCGAACTGCTAAAGGAGATCGAAGTCGAAAAGCAGCGATTAATGAAAGAAGGGAAGATTAGAATACAGAAACCTTTGCCTGAGTTGACCCAAGAGGATACCCCATATGATGTCCCAGATTCTTGGGAATGGATACGCTTTGAAGCAATTATCGATATTAGCAGCGGAGTTACCAAAGGGCGAAAACTTGAAGGCCGGAAGCTGGTTTTATTACCCTATCTTCGAGTGGCCAATGTTCAGAGAAGCTACTTAGATTTGAATGTTATAAAAGAGATCGAGATTCCTACAGAGGAACTTGAAAGATATAGTCTTCAGACAGAAGACCTTCTCATAACTGAAGGTGGTGACTGGGACAAGGTGGGTCGCACAGCAATTTGGAATTCAGAACTTCCTATTTGCATCCATCAAAATCATGTTTTTAAAGGACGCAAGTATTTAGAGCGGCAAAATGTTTATTGGCTTGAAAAATATCTAAACTCAATGCCAGCAAGAGAATATTTTGCAGGGGCTTCGAAGCAAACTACAAACCTTGCTTCAATTAATAAGACTCAGCTCAGAGGATGTCCCGTTCCTCTCCCTCCTCTCTCCGAACAGCACCGCATTGTCGCCAAAATCGACCAACTCATGGCCCTCTGCGATCAGCTTGAGGCCAATATCGAGACTACCACCCACCAGCAAACCAAACTCCTCCACGCCGTCGTGGCCGAGGTTTGAGGCTAAGTTTGTAGGATGCGTTAGCGCCAGCGTAACGCATCGATTTTCCCAACGCGATGAAATCCGGCGCAGTCGCAGATCGCACTACCAGCAGGCCCTCGATATCTTCATCGAGTTCAACGATCGCTACAGCCAAGCGGACACCTACCAGGGGTTGGGCATTGTGGCGGAAGACCTGCGGGAGTATGAGCACGCGCGATCGTACTATCAGCAGGCCCTCGATATCCAAATCGAGTTCGGCGATCGCTACAGCCAAGCCAGCACATACAATCAACTGGGGTTTCTATCAGAAGCCCAGGAAGACTATGCCCAAGCCCAGCAACACCTACAGCAAGCTCTAATCATTTTTGCCGAGTTCAACGACCAGCACAGCGTAGCCCAAACAATACAAATTCTGGCCCACCTGTACCAAACCACCCAGGATGACCGCCTGCTCGTCACCGTTGCCCAGTGCCTCGGCTTCACCCCCGCCGAGGTGCAGCAGCTTTTTGCCGCCGCCAGTCCCTAGCCACCCACCCCTCCCGGTCAGAGATTTTCGTTCCAGAAACCGGGTTTCTGTCCTCAGTTATTGGGCAAATTTTCCAGGTCAGCTAAATCCTGCAAACGCCCGGATGCCCGTTTATTAAGCCTCAAATTTTCCAGATCAATGAACTTTACCGAGGTACCATCCATCTCCACTTCGACATAGGTTGCGTAGCAAGTGGCAAAGTCAATACCGTCTGGGGTTGTAATCAAATCGATGCGATTAGGCGGGTAGCCTAGCTGAATGACCTGATCAGGGGTCAGAAAATCTTCGGCTCTAAGATCGAGTGCGGCAAAGCCAAACTGCTCCAAAGACTGGATCATACAGGCAGCATTCTCGGGTGTCATCTCAACCCAGATGTCAATATCCTTCGTATAGCGTGGGTAGCCATGCAGCGCAACAGCATACCCCCCAATCACCAGATATCTGACTTGATTATCGTTTAACGACTGTATAAACTCTTTGAAATCCTGGTTCAGCACCGTATTTCCACAGGTGGTATTGCTGGCGAATAGAGTCTAGCGCTGCCAGCCTCGCCTGATAGGGCTGAGCACACCAGTAGCGACTGTCCTGGTTAGGCCCATGGAGGGCCACTTTCGCAGCCACCATTTGTATCTGTCTTGGTTTTAACTCGGCCAACGGCAATCCTCCCAACCCTTTGAATAGTCTAGCGATAGCGTCATCGCTGTAGGGTGGGCACTGCCCGCCACCCAAGAGAATTTTTCCCAGAAGTCACCCTGTTCAAAACTCAAATCATCACTCACCCCCTAGGGTTTCACTGGGTTCGGTGTAGTCGCAGAAGGTGCGTAGGCCAAATTTTGAGTATCCAAAGCACGGCAACCGTGGCGATCGCCGGGCTCATCCAGGGCAGCGCCACCAACTCTACCACGTAGACAATCAGCCCGGTCAGCAAGGCCGCCTGGGCGGGGTTTTTGTTGTACTCTTCTACCCGTTCGCGCGAGCTGTCGTCGCCGCACAGCTCGCGCCGCAGGTTGGCCAGCAACACCTGGCGCAGGGTTTTGCGATTGTCGTCGTAAGCAACCGTGCCCGCCGCCGCTGCCACCAAATCGTCTAGGCTGCTTTCTAACTCACCCTGGCGATCGCGCAGCGTCACCAGGGCAGCCGGGGCGTAGTCCTGCAACATCTCCTCGGTGGTTTGCAGTTCTGCGGTTGAAAGCTGTGTAGTCATGCAACCCTTGCTGCCAAGGTAATACCAACTTTAAAGCGGGTGATGAGACTCGAACTCACGACATTCAGCTTGGGAAGCTGACGTTCTACCACTGAACTACACCCGCAGAGGTGCCGCTGGGCAAGCGCATTGCCAACGGAATCTCATTATACGGCTATTTGCTCAGGGTATATTCCTTGGGCGAAGTTTCTGGCGCAGAGGGTGGGGTCGGGCCACCGTCGCGGCCCCGGAAGCGGGCAAACAGCTTGCCGATCGCACCATTCACCTGCTCAATGTAGGTAAACAGCACCGGCACCACCACCAGGGTCAGCAGCGTCGAGGTGGTAAAGCCGCCAATCACGGCGATCGCCATTGGGCTTCTCGTCTCGCCGCCCGCCCCCAGTTCCAGGGCAATGGGCACCATCCCCGCCATCGTTGAGATCGAGGTCATTAGAATAGGCCGCAGGCGGGTCGTGCCTGCCTCCATTACCGCCACCTTGCGGGTTTTGCCCTGCTTTAGCGCCATTAGGGCATAGTCCACCAGCAAAATGGCGTTTTTGGTCACCAGGCCCATCAGCAGCACAATGCCAATCAGGGCAAACAGGCCCAGGGGCTTTTGGGTAATCAGCAGGGCCATCAGCGCGCCGCCCACCGACAGGGGCAGCGCCGCCATAATCGCCATCGGGTAGATAAAGCTGTTGTACAGCAGCACCAGCACCGCAAAAATCATCAGCACCGCTGTCCCCAGGGCCAAAATAAAGCGGCTAAAAATATCCCGCATGATTTCGGCATCCCCGGCAGGTTCCTGGGTGACTGCGGCGGGCAGGTTTTGCATGGTGGGCAGCACGTCTACCAGGGCTAGCCCCTGGCCTAGGGTAATGCCCTGGAGATTGCCGCCAATGGTGACCTGGCGCGAGCGATCAAAGCGGTTGATCTGGGCCGGGCCGCTGCCAAAGCGCACGTCGGCTACCGCAGAGAGAGGCACCAGGCTGCCGTTTTGGCTGGGCACCCGCAGGGTTTGCAGCAGCACTGGGTCGTCGCGAAAAGCCGGATCGATCTGCACGCGAATGGGAATCTGGCGATCGCCCAAATTAAAGTCAGCCAAATTTGCGTTGGTGTCGCCCAGGGTGGCCAAAGATGCGGTGGCGGCGATCGCCTGCACGGTCACCCCCAGGTCAGCGGCGCGATCCATACCGGGCACAATCTGCACCTCGGGCCGCACCAGGCTGGCGCTAGAGCTAACATCCACCAGCCCCGCCACGCCGCGCATTTCGCGGGTGAGCGCGTCTGAGGCCTGGCGCAGGGCCAGGGGGTCGTCACTCTTTAGCACCACGCTGAGGTCTTTGCCTTCCCCCGAGGCACCGCTGCTCTGAAAGGTGATGCGGGCACCGGGCACCCGCTGAAAAATATCGCGGGCCTGCTGCTCAAACTGGGCCTGAGACACATTGCGATCGCCCTCGGGCAGCAGCCGAGCATAGAGAGTGGCCTGGTTAACGCCGTCGTCACCGCCCTCGGTGGCCAAAACGGTGGATACCGCCGGATCGCCCAGCAGCCCCTCGCTCAGCTGGGTCGTCACCCGCTGGGTATCGGCCAGGGTGGCCCCCGGCGGCAGCTCGACCGCAATCGTAGACAGGCCCGAGTCGCTGCTGTCAAACAGGCTGGTGGGAATGTAGGGCACCAGCCCCAGACTGCCGACAAAGAACACCAGCGCCAGGGCAACGGTCACCCCCCGGTGCCGCAGCGCCCAGCCCAGCAGGCTGCGGTAGGGGCCACGGCGCGGTGCCCTGCCGTTCCCGTTGCCGCTCTCGTGGAAAGACTCGCCGTTGACGTTAAACGTCGCCAACGACTCCCCGGCAGGCTTGCCCTTGAGCAGATAGGCCGCCATCATCGGCGTCACCAGCCGCGCCACAATGGTCGAAAACACCGTCGCCGTCACCACCGTCACCCCAAAGGGCTGAAAAAACTGCCCCGGAATGCCCCCCATAAAGGCCACCGGCAAAAACACCGCCACAATGGTCGCCGTGGTGGTGACGACGGCCAGCCCCACCTCAGCGGTGGAGTCGAGCGCCGCCTGAAACGGGCGCTTGCCCATGGCCATGTGGCGCTCCACGTTCTCAATTTCAACGATCGCATCGTCGACCAGGTTGCCCACCGCCAGGGTCAGCGCCAGCAGGGTCATGCTGTTGAGGGTGTAGTCAAACCAGTCCAGCACCAAGAAGGTGGGGATGATCGACAGCGGTAGAGCCGTCGCCGTCACCAGGGTCGCCCGCCAGTCGCGCAGGAAAACACCGACCACCACCACCGCCAGCAGGCAGCCCAAAATCAGCGCGTCGATCGACGCCTGGTACGAGTCGCGAATTTCGGTGGCGCGGGTAAAGATCAGCTCAATATTTACGTCCTCGGGCAGGGTTTCATTGAGCTGCGCCACCACGGCCTGCACCCCGTCTTCTACCGACACCAAAACGCTGCCGGTGCTGCGGTAAACCGAAAACGCCACCACCGGCTGGTTGCCCAACTGGGCCGACTGCCGCGCTTCCCTAAAGCCGCTTTCGACTGTGCCCAGACTGGTCAGGGGTACCGTGGTACCGTTGGGCAATACAATGCGGGCCGACTGAAAGGCCTCGACGGTGGGGGCGCTGCCCAGGGTGCGAAAGCTCTGCTCTTGCCCGCCCAGGGTCGCCCGCCCGCTGGGCAGGTTGATGTTGAGGGCGCGAATTTGATCGTTCACCTGGGTAGCGGTAATGCCGAGGGCATTGAGCTGCTGGGGGTCGAGGTCAACGCGAATCTCGGGGTCTACACCGCCGACGCGATCTACCCGCGCCACCCCCTCCACGGTGAGAATTTCTTGGCTAATGGTGCGATCGACCAGGTCGCTGAGTTCTTCCACAGAGCGCGACTCAGAGTTCACCGCGTAGGTCATGATCACCCCGCCGCCAAACTCCAGCCGCCGAATCACCGGCTCCTGAATGCTGCCCGGCAGGTCTTGGCGAATCCGCGTCACCGCGTCGCGCACGTCGTTGGTGGCGCGATCAACATCGGTGCCGAGAATGAACGAAATCACCGTAGTCGACGAACCATCCCGCACGGTGGAGTTAATGCTGTCGATGTCGCCCAGCCCGGCGACGGCATCCTCCACCGGCTTGGTCACCTGGTTTTCTAGCTCCTCCGGCCCCGCCCCGGTCTGGGTCACGGTGACGATAATCGCCGGAAACTCGATGTTGGGGTTTTCGTCAATGCCCAACTGCCCAAAGGAGACCAGCCCCCCCAGGGTGAGCACCAAAAAGAGCACGATGACAGGGATCGGGCGACGAATTGACCAGCCGGAAAGATTCATAGAGAGGGGTAGTTGGG
>QBMN01000048.1 GCA_003241845.1 Shackletoniella antarctica
GAATAGCCAGGGCGGTGGGGGATGCGATCGCACTCAGTAGGCCGAGGCCGACCCAGCCTGCGGCTATCCCGCGATAGCTCCAGCGAAAACTAGACATAGATAGCGCTAAGACGGGTAGAGCTAAGGTGGGTAGAGCTAAGACGGGTGGTCTGACCATAGAAATTAGCGGTGATCGATTCTGATTTTTACAGGCAAAAACAGCAGGTTTCGGGGTAACTTGCAAGGGATTTAGCGGCGATTTTGAAACAATCGCTACCGTTACTGCCGTTTAATTCGAAGAAGCTGTAGCTAAACACTAGCCCTAAGGTTTGTAAAGTACTGATAAAGTCTGTAAATTAAATACTAGGTACAGATCAAGTTCAAATCAGGCTTAGCGGGTGCTGATGGTTTGTAGCCGGAGGATGATCCTTGGTATTTGAATAAGGTTAAAGCCCGATGAAGCTAGCTGGAAAGCTAGATGGCTGAGCTGTCGGCACTGCCCTAAGCCGTCGCTCAGTTGCTTGATTCCCCCCTAGGTCAGATAGTTTCTCCCCAATCTTCTCTACAGGCCGTAGCTAAGCGATTTAATTTCGCCACTGGGCAGGGCATGCTGCTAGGCTAGCTTTCCCGGTCAAGTTCTTGTCCACACCCTCGCTGTTTTTCTCCTCCTGTTTTCTCCTCCATGGGACGTACACCTGTGAATCAACCCTATCAATCTCGGCAACACCTTCGTTCTGAAGGATCCAGTTCTGAATGGCCGAACTGGGGGCCGAAGTCGCTGGTCGAAGAGCGCGATGCCTGCGGTGTGGGTTTTTTGGCGGATCGCCAAAACCGCCCGAGCCACAGTCTAGTGACCAAAGCCCTAGCGGCCCTCGACTGCATGGAGCACCGGGGCGGCTGCTGCGCTGACCAAGACTCTGGGGATGGAGCCGGGGTGATGACGGCGATTCCGTGGGCAGTGCTAGACCGCTGGGCTGGGGCGCAGGGCCATGGGGCGCTGGAGCGCGATCGCACGGGCGTCGCCATGATGTTTCTGCCCCATCAGGCGGAGGCGGCAGCGCTGGTGCGCGACACCTTCAACCAGGTGATCGTAGCGGAGGGGCTGACCCTGGTGGGATGGCGCATTGTTCCGGTGCGCCCTGAGGTGCTGGGGCCGTTGGCCAAGCAATTTCAGCCGTGCATTGAGCAGGTGGTGATCGCCTCGGCCACCGCAACCGAGGAATCTCTGGAGCGGAGTCTTTATTTGGTGCGTCGCCAGGTGCTGCACCTGGTGGCCAAAGTTTTGGCTACACCCGATGGTCTGGCGGCCGCTGTGGTGGCCGGGCTGAAGGAGTTCTATGTGTGCTCTTGTTCCTGCCGCACCATCGTCTATAAGGGCATGGTGCGATCGGCGGTGCTGGCGGCTTTCTACGACGACCTGCGCGACCCCGACTACGTCAGCGCTTTCGCGGTATACCATCGGCGCTTTAGCACCAACACGATGCCCAAGTGGCCCCTGGCCCACCCCATGCGGCTGCTGGGGCACAACGGCGAAATCAACACCCTGGTGGGCAACATCAACTGGATGGTGGCCCGCCATGCAGCCCTTTACCACCCGATTTGGGGCGATCGCTTTGATCTGCTCAACCCCATTGTCAACGCCGAGAACAGTGACTCCGCCAACCTCGACAATGTGATGGAGCTGCTGGTGCGATCGGGGCGTTCTCCCCAGGAAGCGCTGATGATGATGGTGCCTGAGGCCTACAACAACCAGCCGGAGCTAGACGCCTATCCTGAAATCACCGACTTCTACGAGTACTACAGCGGTCTGCAAGAGCCCTGGGATGGCCCGGCACTGGTTGTGTTTAGCGATGGTACCCAGGTGGGGGCAACCCTAGACCGCAACGGCCTGCGACCGGCCCGCTACGTGGTCACCAAAGACGACCTGCTAATGGTGTCGTCGGAGGCCGGGGTGCTGGACGTGGCTCCGGGCGACATTCTGGAGAAAGGTCGCCTTGGCCCTGGCCAGATGATTGCGGTCGATCTGCACAGCCACGAAATTCTCAAGAACTGGGCGATTAAGCAGCGGGTGGCCACGCGACAACCCTACGGCCAATGGCTGAAGGAAAACCGGACTGAGGTGCAGCCCCAGCTGTTTAGCGAGGCGTCGATTTACGCGTCTAGCGACCTGCTGCGCCAGCAGAGCGCCTTTGGCTACACCGCCGAAGACGTCGATATGATCATTCAGGACATGGCGGCTCAGGGCAAGGAACCCACCTTCTGTATGGGCGACGACACCCCTCACGCGGTGCTGTCTGACAAGCCCCACCTGCTATACGACTACTTTAAGCAGCGCTTTGCCCAGGTGACAAACCCAGCCATTGACCCGCTGCGGGAGCGGCTGGTGATGTCGCTCACCACCCAGCTGGGTGCCCAGGGCAACCTGCTAGATGAGCAGCCCGAGTATGCTCGACTGCTGCACTTAGAAAGCCCGGTGATTAACGAAGTGGAGCTGGAGCAGATCCACAGCTCGGGCTATGCCACGGCTACGCTGTCTACGCTGTACTCGATTGTGGATGGCCCTGTGGGACTGGAAAAGACGGTGGCGGCGCTGTGCGATCGCGCTGACGAAGCGGTCAAGGCGGGCAAAACCATTCTGGTGCTGAGCGATCGCGTCGACGCCCAGGGCAACACCGCCCCCCTCAGCGCCGAAGTCAGCTACATGCCGCCGCTGCTGGCGGTGGGCGCGGTGCATCACCACCTGATTCGCAACGGGCTGCGCATGCGCGCCTCCCTGGTAGTAGACACGGCCCAGTGCTGGAGCACCCACCACTTTGCCTGCCTAATCGGCTACGGCGCTAGCGCCGTGTGCCCCTACATGGCCCTCGAATCGGTGCGTCACTGGTGGGCCGACAACCGCACCCAAAAGCTAATGGAAACGGGCAAGCTGCCGGTCTCTACCCTCAACGGTGCCCAAGATAACTACCGCAAGGCGGTTGACGCCGGGCTGCTAAAAATCCTGTCGAAGATGGGGATTTCGCTAATCACCAGCTACCGAGGGGCGCAGATTTTTGAGGCCATTGGCATTGGCCCAGACCTGCTTGAGCTGGCATTTCGGGGCACCACCTCTCGCCTAGGGGGCATTTCGCTGGTAGAGCTGGCCCAGGAGACGATCTGCTTCCACCAGCGGGCGTTCCCCGAACTCACCACGAAGCGGCTGCAAAACATGGGCTTTGTGCAGTCGCGGCCCAGTGGCGAGTACCACATGAACAACCCCGCCATGAGCAAGCTGCTGCACAAGGCGGTGGCCGAGCGCCGGTACGACCACTACGAGCTGTACCGCGCCCAGCTAGAAAATCGCCCCATCACCGCCCTGCGAGATTTACTGGATTTTGAGAGCGATCGCACCCCCATTCCCCTCGACCAGGTGGAGTCGGTGGAGTCGATTATGCGCCGTTTCTGCACCGGGGGCATGTCGCTCGGGGCGCTGTCTCGGGAGGCCCACGAGGTGCTGGCGGTGGCGATGAACCGCATCGGCGGCAAGTCGAACTCTGGGGAAGGGGGCGAAGACCCGACCCGCTTTAAGGTGCTGGCGGACGTGGACGCCGAGGGCAATTCCCCCACATTTCCCCACCTCCGGGGGCTGAAGAACGGCGACACCGTCAGCTCGGCCATTAAACAGGTGGCTTCCGGGCGCTTTGGGGTCACACCTGAATACCTAATGCACGCCAGCCAGATCGAAATCAAGCTGGCCCAGGGGGCCAAGCCCGGTGAGGGGGGGCAGCTGCCCGGCAAGAAGGTCAGCCCCTACATCGCCATGCTGCGCCGCTCGAAGCCAGGGGTGGCGCTGATTTCGCCGCCGCCTCACCATGACATCTACTCGATTGAAGACCTGGCCCAGCTGATCTTTGACCTGCACCAGATCAACCCCAGAGCCGGGGTGTCGGTGAAGCTGGTGTCTGAGGTGGGCATCGGCACCATTGCGGCCGGGGTGGCCAAGGCCAACGCCGACGTGATTCAGGTATCGGGCCACGACGGCGGCACCGGGGCCTCACCCCTCAGCTCGATCAAGCATGCCGGGGTGCCCTGGGAACTGGGCCTGACCGAGGTGCAAAAGGTGCTGATGGAGAACCAGCTGCGCGATCGCGTTACCCTGCGGGTCGACGGCGGTCTCAAAACCGGCTGGGACGTGGTCATGGGTGCCCTGATGGGGGCCGAGGAGTTTGGCTTTGGCTCCATCGCCATGATTGCCGAGGGCTGCATCATGGCTCGGGTCTGCCACACCAACAACTGCCCCGTGGGCGTGGCCACCCAAAAAGAAGAGCTGCGCCAGCGGTTTACCGGCGTACCCGAAAACGTGGTGAATTTCTTCTACTACATCGCTGAAGAGGTGCGATCGCTGCTGGCTCGCCTGGGCTACGCCGCTCTGATTGACATCGTGGGCCGGGCAGACCTGCTCAAGCCTCGGGCGGGGGCGACCCTGGCTAAGACCAGCCATCTAGATCTAACCACGCTGATGAATCTGCCCGATGGGCGGGGCGATCGCACCTGGCTCAAGCACGAAGCCGTCCACAGCAACGGCCCCGTGCTCGACGACGAGATGCTGGCCGATAGCGATATTCAGAACGCCATTCAAACCCAGGGCGCAGTGGCTAAGACCTATACCGTGGTCAATGCCGATCGCACGGTCGGGGCCAGGGTAGCGGGGGCGATCGCCGAAAAGTACGGCAACTCAGGCTTTGAAGGGCAGCTCAACCTCAACTTTGAGGGCACCGCTGGCCAGAGCTTTGGGGCCTTTAACCTACCCGGCATGACCCTCACCCTGGTAGGCGAGTCAAACGACTACGTGGGCAAAGGCATGCACGGCGGCGAAATTGTCGTCAAGCCCCCCGCCGGCATTACCTACGATCCCTCCACCAACGTCATTGTGGGCAACACCTGCCTGTACGGAGCCACGGGCGGCACCCTCTACGCCCTGGGCACCGCCGGGGAGCGCTTCGCCGTGCGCAATTCTAAAGGCCAGGCGGTGATTGAGGGCGCGGGCGATCACTGCTGTGAGTACATGACCGGCGGCGCAATTGTGGTGCTGGGAACCGTGGGCCGCAACGTTGGTGCCGGTATGACCGGTGGTCTAGGCTACTTCCTCGACGAAGACGGGCGCTTCCCCGTGCGGGTCAACCCCGAAATCGTCAAGGTGCAGCGGGTGATTACCCCAGCTGGGGAAGCTCAGCTAAAGGCACTGGTTGAGGCTCATCTGGCCCACACCGATAGCCCCAAGGCCGAGAAAATCCTTGCCAACTGGGGTGAGTATCTGCCTAAGTTCTGGCAGGTGGTGCCTCCCTCTGAGGCCGATACCCCCGAGGCAAATCCCGACGGCATCGCCGAGAAGGTGTTGAGTTCTAGCCAATTCTAGGAGGCAGGGGATCAGCACCTGATCCCCTGGCTTAAAACCAGCCCCCTGATAGCAGCATCCCTGTGTGTTAAAGTGAACCTCTAGTTAATGGCCTATCGTGAACTGCGAACGCCATTGCGGGCAGAGTGTCTATTGGGGTGAGTGCGTCGTCTGCTGCCGAGATGCCGTCAGAGAGCGCTTTCCTCAGGTTAGGGTATTCCCTGGTTTCAACTGCCAATCTTCGTTTGCTGATCACATCTGCCCTGTTGTTTGAGGTTATTGAATGTCTAAGCGTCGCAATCCTAAGAAAGAAAAAGCCCTGCGAAATCAGGCCTATGCCCGCAAATTCCGCAAAAAGCGGGCGGGTAATCAGCGCTTCTTCCGCCGCAACAACACCGGCGCTACCGATGACGACAATACCGAAGAGAATAAAGAGAACAGCGACTACTCCAACAGCAACAACGCCTAGCCTAGCCCGAGCGCCCAAGCTAGAGGAGTTCAGCTACTCCAAAGCCTGGGCGATCAGCTTGGCGGCCTGATGGCCAGAGGCGATCGCCCCCTCTGCATTTCCTCCTCTGCACCAGTCGCCACAGCCCACCAAATTCGGCAGGGCTGGAGAAGCCAGCAAGAGGGAATTTAACGGTTTGCTGACAAAACCATAGCGCCAGCGATGGACTTGCATCGACTCCGGGGTCTTCAGCCATGGGCCAAGGTGCTCCGCCGCGGTCTTCAGCAGCGCTTGCCCAACTTCCTCTAGGTCTGAGCGATCAATATTGCTAGCGGCAAACGCTGCGCTGCTGTGCACCACAACCACCGGCTCTTTAGAATCGGTGCGTTTGCTGCTGTCTAGAGCTAGCCAGCGCAGGATGGGGTGATTGTCGCCAGTTACCATCCAACCGCCCGGAACGTTTTGAGCAGCAAGACTAGTGGATTGATGGGGGCTGTAGCCTGCCATCGCGGTAATAACCGCCTCAAATTCTACGGTCTCTAGCTGCTGCACCATCTCGCTCAGGCCCTCATGTTGCTGAGCTGCGGCAGCGATCAGGGCCGCCGCCTGGGGGGCAGGGATCGCGACCACCACGGCCCGAGCTTTAATGGGACTGGGTTGAGCCAGATCAGATGCGTCCTGGCTGCCTGCGCCTAGCGGTTCTCCGGCAATGCGCCAGCCCTGGGACAGGGGCGTTAGGGTCGTAGCCCGCCAGTGGCGTTGGATAGTCAGCCCTGGGGCCAGAGCCTTGGCTACAGCACTGATGCCCTGGGGCGCGGCATAGAGCGTGCCTGGGGCCGCTACCCTTAATGCGCCATCAGCCTCTAGGCTAAAGGTCTCTGGCTGCCAGAGTTGCAGAACTCCAGCGGCCAACAGCAGCGACATGGGGCTAAGGGAAGCGTCGTTAAACGGCTCTAGATATCGACAGCCGTGGTCTATGGCAGTGGTGCCCAGAGGACGAGTCAGACGACGAGTGGCCAATCGCCCCCCTAGCCCGCGAGACTTGTCGACCACCAGTACCCGATAGCCTGACTGATGGAGCTGTCGAGCTGCCGTGAGCCCGCTCAGCCCGGCCCCAATCACCACCACATCTTCCATACCCGTCGCCCCTTAAGTTTTTGCCTGTAGAGTTTTCGCCTGTAGCCGTTGCCCAACATCCTATCTTGGGGAATTGTGTAAAAATGTAAGACAGTTTTTAAAATGGTGATGCCCAGTGGATGAGCTGCGGTCTGCCCTGGAGCTAGCAACAGACGAAGAACTTCAGACCCTGACAGAGATGCTGTTTCGGCCCCGGTTTAACCCGCTAGATTATTGGCAAAAGGCTGACCCGCTGGTGGTGCAGAGCGGCCCTCGGCAGCAGTGGCTTGACCGCCTAGAGCAGCGCTTTCGGTTTTTGGCGGCGGATGGGCTGACGGTGATCAACGGCCAGAGCCAGCAGGTCACCTACCGCCAGGCGCTGATTCAGGTGTGTCGCTACCTCAAGGTGCCCTACGCCGCCGCCTGGTCTACTGATGACCTAGAGGCGGAGGTCTTTCTGCACCTGCTGCGCAGTAATTTGAAGAAATTGCCCCAGGCGGAGCGCGATCGCCTGCAGCAATCCCTCACCCAGGCCCTAGCCGGTTCAGCCCAGTTCGAGGCCCTGCCCCCGACCCTCCAGGCCAACCCCCTGGCGCTGTTGGCCAAGGGCAGTGGCGTGGTGGCGGTGAGTGCCCTGCTTCAGCCCTGGCTGCTGCAACAAATTGCTCGGCAAATGGCGTTTCAGATCGCCCGCTACGAGGTGGCCCGCCAGGCGATGGTCAAAGGTGGGGGCACGGGGGTGGCTCAAATTCACCAGCGGTTTGCTCTGCGGATGGCCTCTCGGGGGGTAGCGACCAGTGCAGCCCGCTACGGCGCGACCAAAGCTGTTTTCTCGGTGCTGGGGCCAGCGCTGTGGGGTTGGTTTCTGGCCGACCTGGGCTGGCGAGCGGTGGCCACCAACCACAGCCGGGTGATTCCGGTGGTATTCACCCTGGCTCAGATTCGTCTGACCCGATCGGCTGAAGATTGGGAACTGGCCCCAGGGTAAGGTAGCTGTGGCCCGTACCCGATCGCCGATTGTTTTGCCCGTGGGATGTTATGCCTGACGTCAACCCCAGACCCAAAACCCACTATGCCCAACTGGGGGTTAAGCCCACCGCTAGCCCCCAGCAGATTCGGCGCGCCTTTCGCGATCTGAGCAAGCTCTACCACCCCGACACCACAGACCTGCCTGCGCCCGAGGCCACCGAGAAGTTTCAGCAATTGAACGATGCCTACGCTATTCTCAGCAGCCCCGATCGCCGCTGGACCTACGATCAGCAGGTGGGCTACTCTCGAATCTCGGTGATGCAGCCGTTAGAATCGCTCAGCCGCCCGACTACGCCCCAGCGGCGCGAGCCCGCCAACATGTATCTTGACCCCACTGATCGCCCCCTGTCGGCGGGGGAAATTTTTGCCCTGTTTATTTTGGGGCTGACCTTTGTGGCCTGCCTGGCCTTGGTGGCTACGGTCAGTCTCACCCGAGGTGAGTACACCGTAGGTTCAGAGCTGGGGCAGGAGTATGCTGAAGAGGCGATCGCGCCAGCTGCGATTCCAAATCTAGAGCCTGCCTCACCAGAGATCATGCGTGATGCCCCTGTCCTAACCGCACCAGACCTGCCACCGCGCCCCACCTCTCGCCCCGCTGCGGCCTCCACCTGACTGTAGAGAGTTAGTCATAAACCTCATTCACGCCTAGAAGTGGGGTTCTGCCTGGGGGATAACTCCAGATTCCGGCCTGGGCTTGGCATGGCAACGCGTTTTACTTTACTTGTCCCCTGACTCTTACAATTCCTATGGCTCTTCCCTCTGCGACTACGCCTCTCTATAACTATCCCTTGCCCGACATCGAAGCCTGGCTATTGCACCAGGGCTGTACCCAAGACAGCGGTGAGTTGCAGTGCTGGCGCATTGTGCAGCCTCGCTGGGAGGCCGAAATTGTGCTGGAGGCCGACTGCATTGTGGTGCGCTATATCAATGCTGGTGCCGATGGCAAAGATGTGCAGCGAGTATTTAAATACTCCCTCAGCCGCCAAGATTTAGAAGAGGCAATTTTCTCTGGCCCCTAGGGCCACGGCTGGCGAAAGCATCCGTAGGCCTCTGGATGGCCAAGCAGGTCTGCTCTGCCAAAAATTACTCTGCAAACATAAACCCCAGGGACATTAGCTATCAACCAAATACCCTAGGGTTTGTAGGTTTTATGCGGATGAAAGGACTTGAACCTTCACGTCCGAAGACACTAGAACCTAAATCTAGCGCGTCTACCAATTCCGCCACATCCGCGTTCAGTGCTACAGCATAGCAAACAACCTACGACTGTGGGAATATCTTCGTCCGCCTATTTTATCTAGTCATCAGTGATCAATGCCTCCGGTACTTTATTTAGGCGCCCGTCCCTTATAGCTATATCAACTCAGCCGCTGCACCCTTTGAAACTGCGGCGGTGCTGGGGGGTCGGCCCCAGGGTTTGCAGAGCCTGGCGGTGGGCAGCGCTGCCATAGCCCTTGTTGCGAGCCAGGTGGTAGCCGGGGTAGCGGCGGTCGAGGCGTGCGATCAGGCGGTCGCGCCACACCTTAGCCAAAATGCTGGCGGCGGCAATCTCAGTGTGAATGCGATCGCCCTGCACCACCGTCCGCTGGGGTATTTCTAAACTGGCGATGGGCTGATTGCCGTCGATTAAGCAGAGGTCGGGGTCGATCGCTAGCCGACGCACCGCTCGATGCATAGCCAACAGGCTGGCGTGCAAAATGTTGAGCCGCTCAATGTCGTGTACTGTCCCCAGCCCTAGAGCATAGTCGGCGGCCAGGGTTTGAATAGGAATGACCAGGCTCTCGCGGCGGGCGGCGCTCAGACGTTTGCTGTCGGTGACGCCTAGGGCCTCAAGCTGCTGGCAAGCCTGGGGCGACAGCACCACCGCTGCCGCCACCACAGGGCCAAACAGACAGCCACGCCCCACCTCGTCTATCCCCGCAGTTCTGGTTGCCAGATTAGAGTCAGAGCTGATTTTGATCAGCTTTAGGCTATTCGTCGCTGTCGCCATTGGCGGAGGAGCGACGGCGGCGACGGCGGGTGGTTGTGGTCTCAGCCTCCGCTTCAGCCGATGGCTCAGCTGGCTCAGCGATGGTTGGGAGTGCCTTCACTGGCGCTGGCGCAGCAACAGCCTCAGTGGAGGCAATGACCTCGGTTGCGGCTTCGGCCTCCTCAGCTTTAGCGCGGGCAGCGCGGGTGCGCACGGTGCGGCTGACCTTGGGAAAATCTTCAGGCTCTGCAACGGCGATCGCCGCTGCCGCCACCGGCGCCTCAGGCGGCACTTCTGCGGGGGTGACTGAAATAATCTCCGGTGGAGCCTGACCAGGCAGAACTACCGACACCACCGCATTTCGGGGGTCGGACACCGCTTGGGTAGACAAAAGCATAGGTGAGATGCCCATCATGGCGTAGATACGCTGCTCATCAGCGGTCATTTCTACCGTAATGGTCTGGGGCGTCGCCGATGATTTGCGCCCCCGAGACACATCGCCCTGGGCATCGCTTCGGCCTGCGGAACTCCCCCGCCCTCGGGTCTTATCGTCTTCGGCCTTACTGGCCAGCACGGGGAGGGTAGATTCGACCGGCTCTTTCGTTTCGGCTGTCTCTGGCCCACTGTCTCTGGCAACCGGAGCCTCTTTGCCATTGCTGCGCGCGGGTAGGGGGTCGCGGCGGCGGCGGCGGCGGTTATTGCCGCGACCAGATTTGTCCTGATAGCTGGGATGGTTCATCAAATCCAGCTCTTGCAGGTCGGGGCTACCGTCTAGACCATCGCCATCGGCCAGGGAAGGAGCCAGCTGAGGGGCGAGCTGAGGAGTTGCACTGCTGCTAGAAATAACGGTGCGGGGGGCCTCGTTGCCACTGTCTGTGTGCGCCTCGCCAGGCAGATGTACCAAATTCCCCAAACCGCCGCAGGTGGGGCAGGGGCGACCAAACAGCTCGTAGATATTTTGGCCCTGGCGTTTGCGGGTCAGCTCTACTAACCCCAGTTCAGACAGCTGCGAAATTTGGGGCCGGGCTTTGTCGGAGCGCAGCGCTTTGGTGAAGTGCTCTAGCACTTGCAGCTTGTCGCGCCGGGTATCCATATCGATGAAGTCGACCACGATCACGCCGGCAATGTTGCGCAGCCGCAGCTGGCGAGCAATTTCGAGGGCGGCTTCACAGTTGGTCCAAAGCACGGTTTCGCGGGCGGTGGCGGAGCGGGTAAAGGAGCCGGAGTTGACGTCAACCACCGTCAGGGCCTCAGTGCGCTCAATGATGATGTAGCCGCCGGAGGGCAGGTCTACCCTGGGCTTGAGGGCTTCACGAATGGCGGCGTTGACCCGGAAGTATTCGAGAATAGAGGTGCGATCGCGGTGGTGGTCAATCAACACCCCAGCGGGCACCTGACCGTCGCTCCAGTTGGCTAGGTGCTGCTTGACTCGCTTCATGCCGGTGGCCGAGTCGGTCACAATGCGGTTGACATCAGCATTGAAGGCGTCGCGCAGCACTCGCTGAATGAAGTCGTCGTCGCGGTTAAGCAGGGCGGGGGCGCGGGTGTTCATCGCCTGCTGCTGAATGCTTTCCCACTGTTTTTGCAGGGTTTCGAGGTCTTCAATAATGGCGTTTTCGCTGATGCCCTCAGCTTCGGTGCGCACCAGTAGGCCCATGCCTGCGGGCTTGATCAAAATGGCCAAGGCCCTCAGACGGTTGCGATCGCTCTCGCTACGAATCCGCCGAGACAGATTGACCCCTCGCCCCGAGGGCATCAGCACCAGGTAGCGCCCCGGCAGGCTAACGTTGCCCGTCAGCCGTGGCCCCTTGTTGCCTGTCGGCTCTTTCATGATCTGCACCAGCACCTTCTGCTGGGGCACAACCAGCTCGGTAATCGACCCAGCGCTGCGCTTGAGCTTCAGGGGGCCGAGGTCGGTGACGTGCATAAAGCCGTTGCGCTCGCTGTCACCAATATTGACAAAGGCCGCGTCGATGCCGGGCAGCACGTTTTCGACCGTACCTAAATAAATGTCGCTAACCTGGTGGCTACCGGTAGCCACAATTAGCTCTTGAATCTGATCTTCAGAAAAAACCGCCGCGATCCGATTCTGCTCAGCAATAACAATCTGCTTCGGCATCCAAATTCCTCATACGACGCTCACCAGGGTGAATAAAAATCTGCTTTTCCTGGCCTGGGCGATGTGGCCATTCACCGGCCAGATCAGCACTCGGGCTGTCGGAAAACTCGTTTGCAAAGGCTTTGCAATAGTACCAATCGCGACACCGCGATCAGCTCCTGTGTCCTAAGGGCAAGCACAGATTACCTAACTCGCTGGGCGACTCTGGGAATTCTTGTTCGGATTGGATCTCGTTTGCGCTAGATCTGCTTGGGATAAACCGCACAAGCTGAACAAAAATTCTGACAGAAGCCTTAGCGCTAAGGATGTGTAGCTGCTTAAGACACTTGCTATGCACCTTTACTCAGGTACATCAGCTCCTGTTGACAGCATTATAGCGTCAAGCCGGAGCAGCAACATGATATTGCGTATCTTTCTACCACAGGTGAGCCAAAATCGCACCCGTAATGGCGGGTTATATGGTCTGGGCCAGCCTGCATCAAAAAAAAGAGAGGAGATTGCGATCGCAATCTCCTCTCCCTGACTACCGCTACAACACGGCCTTAGAACAATGGCCTAGGAAACCGAAGCCGCCGTGGCTCGGGTACGGGTGCGCCGTTCAGTCACCGCCGCCTGAGCGACGGGTTCAGCCTGGGGCTGCGGTTCAGCTTTGGGCTTAGACTCGGCCCTGGGCTTAGACTCAGCCCTGGGCTTAGACTCAGCCCTGGGCTTAGACTCGGCCCTGGGCTTCACCTGAGCCTTGGGCCTCGGCTCGGCCTGGGGCTGCGACTGGATTGTGCCTTCGACACCGGCCCCCTGAATCAGCAAAATCAGCATGGGGTCGCGCTTGTCTAGCTCGCGCCGCACCAGACGGCGCAGATCTTGGTCGAGAGCGACCTTGAGCGCATCTAGATCAAGGGCTGCCTTGCCGTTGCCGTTAGACACCACCAGCTCGGCCCCCTTGTTGGCGAGCACCTGGGAGATAATTTGCTTTACCTGGCCCTGGAAGCGCTCTTGAGAGATCGACTGGGCCACCCCGCGAATTTGCACAGTGGGGTCGGCCACCAGCTTGCCGTTGTTGCCCACGGTGGCGGCAATGGTGACCACGCCGTCTTCGGCCAGCTGCTGGCGCTCCTTGAGCACATCGCGGCCCACCACCCCAACGCGGGAAGCATCCACCAGCTCAATGCCCGAGGGCACCTGGCCCGCAATGCGAATGCCGGAGGGGTTGACTTCAACAATGTCGCCGTTGTTGATAATCACCATGTTCTCGGCGGGTACGCCCATACTCTGGGCGGTTTCGGAGTGCTTCACCAGCATGCGGTGCTCACCGTGTACCGGCAGGAAGTACTTAGGCCGGGTCAGGGCCAGCATCAGCTTCTGGTCTTCCTGAGCGCCGTGGCCGGAAACGTGAATGCCCTTGTCTTTGCCGTAGATCACCTTGGCCCCGCGCATCATTAGCTTGTCGATGGTGTTGACCACGGCAATGGTGTTGCCGGGAATGGGGTTGGCCGAGAAGACAATGGTGTCGCCCTGCTTGACCTTGATCTGTCGGTGAGAGTCTTCGGCGATCCGGGTGAGGGCCGCCAGCGGCTCGCCCTGGGAGCCGGTGGTGAGAATCAGCACATTCTCATCGGCGGTGTGGCTCAGCGACTTGAGGGGCAAAAACAGGCTCTCAGGGCACTTGATGTAGCCCAAGTCGCGGGCGTGGGCGATCACGTTGAGCATCGAGCGGCCCACCACGAAGACCTTGCGGTTGTGCTTTTGAGCCAGTTCTAAGATCATATTGACCCGGTGCACCGACGACGAGAAGGTGGTGACAATCAGGCGCTTGTCGGCTTTGCTAAACTCACGGTCAAGGTTGGGGAAGACAGAACGCTCGGAGGCGGTGTGGCCCGGCACCTCAGAGTTGGTGGAGTCGCTTACCAGACACAGCACGCCCTTCTCGCCAGCCTCCGCCAGCTTTTGAATGTCAAAGGTTTCGCCGTCCACCGGGGTGTGGTCAAACTTAAAGTCGCCGGTGTGAATCACGATGCCCACGGGGGTGTGAATAATCACCGAGCAGCTGTCAGCAATGGAGTGGGTGTTGCGAATGTATTCGACCAAGAAGGAGTTGCCCACCCGCACGGTTTCACGGGGGCGCACGGGGCGCAGCTCGGTGCGATCGCTCATGCCAGCCTCATTCAGCTTGCCCTCGAGCAGCGCCATGGCTAGGCGGGGGCCGTAGATCACCGGAATATCAAACTGCTTCAGGTGAAATGCAATGCCGCCAATGTGGTCTTCGTGACCGTGGGTGACAATCATGCCCTTGATTTTGTGGCGGTTTTCCCGCAGGTAGGTGACATCGGGCAGCACAATGTTGACCCCGTGCATGCCGTCGGTGGGGAAGGCCAGCCCAGCGTCGAGCAGCATGATCTCGTCGTTAATCTCGAATACGCAGGTATTTTTGCCAATCTCGTGGAGACCACCCAGGGGAATGATTTTTAGGGCGTTGTTGGCAGAAGTGGAAGTCTTTGAAGTCATAAACAGTCTCGTCAGTAAACAATGGGTTGAAAGAATTGAAAGCTTGAAAAAGAGTCAGTGATGCTAAATCCAGTGGTGCTAAATACCTAGGTCGCGCCAGAGCAACGATACGCAACAGGCGAGATAGTCCAATTAAGGCCCTAGAATCCTCTTGCTCAGGCCGACCAAAGCATCACTCGTCGCTTGTAGCGGCTATAGAGCCTGTAACGGCTATGGGAACAGTAGCAGCCCCGGAAAATTCCGCAAGCTCAGCGGATTCACAGGCCGGGGCCGTAGACGATGCAGATAGAGCCATAGATAATGTTCACACAGTGATAAAGAACAGACGGATTATTCAGTTGTTAGAAAACTAGGCTGGCTAAAAAACCAAATTTGCTAGAAAACTAGGCTGGTTAGAAATCTAGAGTGGTTCGGCAAGCCGGGGTCAGATAGCTTTCGCGCTGTGCTGGCTGGGGCTGCAATTAAGTGGCGACCTTTCTGCCGTTTTTGTCAGGCCTTTTTTACCGTAGGGCCTAGACACGCTTTGCTAAATCACCGCTGCTGGAGAGCTTTTGAAGCACATCTGAGATCGCCGCACCGACGCTCTCATCGGCCATACACAGAGGCGATCGCACCTTGCCCACCGGCCATCCCTGCTGTGCCAGAGCCACCTTAACCGGCACCGGGTTGGTGTCAATAAACAACACCTTAAACAAAGGCAGCAATCTTAAATGTATCTCAGTGGCCAGCCGGGTTTTTCCGGCTTCGTAGGCCTGCACCATAGCCTGAATCTGAGGGCCGACCAGATGGCTGGCCACGCTCACAACCCCACAGCCGCCCACGGCGAGCACCGGCAGGGTTAACGAATCATCCCCAGAATAGATGCCAAACTCAGCAGGGGTGTGATAACGCACCTGACTGGCCTGGTCTAAACTTCCACTAGCCTCCTTAATAGCTACTATATTCGATATTTTTGCCAGGCGGGCAGTGGTCTCAACCGCCAGGGCACAGCCGGTGCGCCCTGGGATGTTGTACAGCATGATGGGCAGGTCAGGCACCGCCGCCGCAATCTGGCTGAAGTGCTGATAAAGCCCCTGTTGGGAGGGCTTGTTGTAGTAGGGCACCACCTGCAGCGACCCATCTAGCCCCAGGTCACAGGCATGGCGGGTTGCATCAATGGCTTCAGAGGTCGAGTTAGACCCAGTGCCCGCGACTACCTTAGCACGGCCAGCCACGGCTTCGCGCACTGTCTTATACAGCTGGTATTCCTCTTGCCAGCTAAGGGTGGGCGACTCGCCCGTGGTGCCGCACACCACCAGCCCATCGCTGCCGTTGTTGACCAAATGGTCGGCTAGGCGCTCAGCCACGGCATAGTCAACGGAGCCATCTTCAGAGAATGGCGTCACCATTGCCGTTAGCACTCTGCCAAAATACGTCACCCGGTTCCCTTAGATCCTAACAAACTTCAACCCTGAGATTATACCAAGTTCATCTCTGGCGGGTCAGACCGAGGGATGATTGTGGGGGAGTTGTAGGGCAGAAACCTAAGGTATACCAGGTTCAGCTCGAGATCTGTAGTTTTTCCGTAGGCAAGACTCCATCTCTGGACCTGGATGAGGTTTATGCCCAAGTTTTAGTCCTGCCTGCCCATCCATTCCTCCGCGGGCCTGATACCTATTCTAATAACTTGCCCCTAATGCCTGGGGTACTAGCAGCAGTTCTGCGATCTGCACCGCGTTGAGGGCTGCCCCCTTGCGAATTTGGTCGCCGCTGAGCCATAGCTCTAGGGCGTTGGGGTTAGAGATGTCTTGACGAATACGCCCCACCAGCACGTCGTCTTGGCCGCTGGCCTCGATCGGCATGGGGAAGTAATTGCGGCTCCAATCTTCGACCACCTTGACCCCCGGAGCCTTAGACAGCAATGCCTTAGCCACCTGGGGCGAGAATGGTGCTCTAAACTCAATGTTAATCGCTTCAGAGTGGGCGCGCAGTACGGGAACCCTCACACAGGTGGCCGAGATTCTCAGGCCCTCGGCCCCAAAAATCTTGCGGGTTTCATTCACCATTTTCATTTCTTCTTGGCAGTAGCCCTGATCGTTGAGGGGCGAGTTGTGGAGGAATAGGTTAAACGCAAGGGGATAGGGAAATGCCTCAGCCACCGGCTCTTCCCCCGCTAAAATGGCGCGGGCCTGCTGTTTGACCTCCTCCATGGCGCGGGCACCAGCGCCGCTGGCCGACTGATAGGTCGCCACCACTAGGCGCTCCACGGGCTGCACCTGGTGTAGAGGCCACACCGCCAGGGCCATGAGAATGGTGGTGCAGTTGGGGTTGGCGATGATGCCTTGATGCGCTTTCGCAGCTTCAGGGTTTACCTCTGGCACCACCAGGGGCACAGTTGGCTCCATTCGATAGGCGCTGGAGTTGTCGATGCACACCGCCCCCGCCGCCACGGCCCTGGGGAGCCACTCTAGCGACACCGAGCCGCCCGCCGACGCCATCACCAGGTCAATGCCCTTAAAAGAATCTTCGCCGAGCACCTGCACGGGAATGTCTTCACCTTTAAAGGTCAGCGTGGTGCCCGCCGAGCGGGGAGAAGCCAGCAGAGTTAGGTCTTTGAGGGGAAACGATCGCTGATCGAGCAGCGTCAGCAGCTCTGCCCCTACCGCCCCCGTGGCCCCCAACACCGCAACTCTCAGCCCGTTCGACACAGCGCTACCTCGCTAATTCTCAAAACATATTTTGATCGCCTGATCGTAACATCTTGGCCTGGCCCCCTAGTGGCCCCAAGCTGAAAATATAAGGAAAAACAAAATATTGAGCGGCCTTCCTGTTTCCCCTAGCCTGCATTATTCATGACCGGAGGGAAATGCCCGTCATTCCCGCGAAGGCGGGAATCAATGCGAGATGAGCTGCTTCGGATGGATTCCCGTTTCCACGGGAATGACAACCTGTACATTTTCATAGTCGTGAATAATCTGAGCTAGCCTACACCTACAGCCGCTAGCCTCAGGGTCTGTAGAGGTAATTCTAAAAAATGTCCTTAAGGCCATGGCGCCATGGAGACATAGCGATAGAGTATGCTTATTAATTGCGCCAAAGATTCTTCACTGGTTTGGAGCGCGCAGTCGCCGTCTAGTTAGCAAAAGACCCCATGAAAGTTACCCAGGAAGTACTGCCCGATAGCCAGGTAGGACTAGAAATTGAGATTCCCGCCGATCTGTCTCAAAAAACCTACGATCAGGTGCTGAGGAAGATGATGCGGACGGTCAATGTGCCGGGCTTTCGTAAGGGCAAGGTGCCCAAGCAGGTCTTTTTGCAGCGCGTGGGGCAGCCTCAATTTAAAGCAGCCGTAATTGAAGAACTGGTGCAGAACGCCGTAGACAAGGCGATCAAGCAGGAAGAAATCGATGCGATCGGCAACTACCAGCTTAAAAGCTCCTTTGAAGAGCTAATCGGTCAGTACCAGCCGGGTCAGCCCATCACGATCAACGCCTCCGTAGACGTGCCTCCCCGCGTCACCCTTGAGACCTACAAGGGGCTGTCGGTGCAGGCCGAAGAAATCTTGCCCGACCCCGAGCGGGTCGCCAGCACCCTCAGCCAGTACCAAAATAACCTGGCCACCCTGGTGCCCATTGAAGATCGCCCCGCCCAGGCCGGCGATGTAGCGGTGATCGACTTTGTGGGCAAAGTGCAGGGCGAAGACGGCGAATTCGAAGAATTTCAGGGTGGCTCGGGCACCGATTTTCAGGTGGAGCTTGAGGAAGGGCGGTTTATTCCCGGCTTTGTGGAAGGCATTGTCGGCATGGCTCTGGATGAGGCTAAGGAGGTCGAGGTTCCTTTCCCCGAAGACTATCCTCAAGCTGAGCTAGCGGGCAAACCAGCGGTGTTTTCTATCACCCTGAAAGAAATTAAAGAAAAAGAACTGCCTGACCTGGATGACGATTTCGCCCAAGAAATCAGCGAATTTGAAACCATTGAAGCACTGCGCACCTCGCTGACCGAGCGCTACCAAGAAGAGGCCGACGAGAAAACCAAGGCCAACAAAGACGCCGCCCTAATCGAAGCTCTCGTGGAGCACCTGGAGGCCGAAATTCCCAATACCCTGGTGCAAAAAGAGGTGGAGTTTTTGCTCACCCAGACCATCATGCAGCTCAGCCGCCAGGGCATTGATGTCAACAAAATGTTGACCCGCGAGCTGGTAGAAGGCATGCGCCAGCGCGCCCGCCCCGAGGCCCTTGACCGCCTACGCCGTACCCTGGCCCTGGGCGAAGTGGCCAAGCAAGAGGGCATCAAAATCGAGGAAGAGGCGCTGCAAGAGAAAATTAAGGAGGCCATGGCCGAGGTTGAAGACCCCAGCCAGATTGACCCTGATCGCCTCACCCAGGTGCTAACTGAAGAGCTCCTTCAAGAAAAAATCTTGACTTGGCTAGAGGAAAACAACACCGTTGAGCTGGTAGCGGAAGGCACCCTGCAAAAGGCAGAGGCTGAGGTGGCTGAGGTTAATGCCGCTGAGGCAACCGTCGAGGTTGTAGCTACGGCCGCAGACGATGCTGATGAGGAACCCGAGGCCTAGGACAAGCAGGCGGCAGCTAAGGAGAGCTAGCATCGGCACCACAATTAATTTAGGAAATTGATTTGGGCAGCCAGCTGCTGGCCTGCCCCGTGAACCTAAATTTTTGGGGCATAATGACGGATAGGCTAACCGATGGTTGCTTGTCAGCGCACAGCTTAACCAGCCCCGACCGCAGGGTTAGCGTAAAGCAATATCCTTAAACCCTTGAAATCTCGCGCAAACCTACTATGATTGCATCGAACCATTTGAGTAGCCCGATCTTGAGCTTGAGCCACACCGACCAGGTTCGCAGCATGTTGCCCGTTGTCGTAGAGCAGTCGGGCCGGGGAGAGCGCGCCTTTGACATTTACTCTCGCCTGCTGCGGGAGCGGATTGTGTTTTTGGGCACGCCGGTCATGGATGAGGTGGCCGACTCGATTGTGGCCCAGCTGCTCTACCTCGACGCCGAAGACCCGGAAAAAGATGTGCAGCTCTACATCAACTCTCCGGGCGGTTCTGTAACGGCGGGCATGGCGATTTACGACACCATGCAGCAGATTCGCCCCGATGTGGTGACCATTTGCTTTGGCCTGGCGGCTAGCATGGGCGCGTTTTTGCTCTGTGCCGGGGCCAAGGGCAAGCGCCTGTCGCTGCCCAGCTCGCGAATTATGATTCACCAGCCTTTGGGGGGCGCCCAGGGGCAGGCCACAGATATTGAGATTCAGGCGCGGGAGATTCTTTACCACAAGAGCCGGCTGAATGAGATTATCGCTCACCACACTGGGCAGCCCATAGAGCGCATTGAGGCTGACACTGAGCGCGACTTTTACATGTCTGCCGCCGAGGCAAAAAACTACGGCATCATTGATGACGTTATAGAGAGGCAGTCGATCTCGGCAGCCGTTTCTATGACTGCACTTAACTAGGGGCATTCCATGTCTAAGTACGACTCCCATCTAAAGTGCTCGTTTTGCGGCAAATCTCAGGAGCAGGTGCGCAAGCTGATTGCGGGGCCGGGGGTCTACATTTGTGACGAGTGCGTTGACCTGTGCAACGAAATTTTGGACGAAGAGCTGTTTGACTCGGGCACGGCGATCGCCCAGCCCGTGCCTCGCCGAGACGGCCCAGCAGATCGGCCTAAGACTGCTCCCGCCATTGCTCTCGGCCAGATACCCAAGCCTCGAGAAATCAAGAACTACCTGGACGATCACGTGATTGGCCAAAACGAGGCCAAGAAGGTGCTTTCGGTAGCGGTTTACAACCACTACAAGCGCCTCAGTTACTTACAGGGTACCGAGGGTGAAGCGCCTGAAGATGTGGTTGAGCTGCAAAAAACCAATATTTTGCTGATTGGCCCCACGGGCTGCGGTAAGACGCTGTTAGCCCAAACCCTGGCCCGCATTCTCGAAGTGCCCTTCGCCGTAGCCGACGCCACCACCCTTACCGAGGCGGGCTATGTGGGCGAAGACGTTGAGAACATTCTGCTGCGGCTGCTCCAGGTAGCTGACCTAGATGTGGAAGAGGCCCAGCGCGGCATCATCTACATCGACGAGATCGATAAGATTGCCCGCAAGAGCGAAAACCCTTCGATCACCCGCGATGTGTCTGGGGAAGGGGTGCAGCAGGCGCTGCTAAAAATGCTGGAGGGCACCGTCGCCAATGTGCCGCCCCAGGGGGGCCGCAAACATCCCTATCAGGACTGCATTCAGATCGACACCAGCAATATTCTCTTTATCTGTGGCGGTGCGTTCGTTGGTCTAGAGAAGATCGTTGAGCAGCGCATCGGCAAGAAATCTATTGGCTTTGTGCAGCCCGGCGAGGGCCAGTTTTCGCGCGAGAAGCGCACCGCCGACGTGCTGCGTAACCTAGAACCCGACGATCTGGTGAAGTTTGGCCTGATTCCAGAATTTATTGGCCGGATTCCGGCGACCTCTATACTAGAGCCGCTGGATGAAGAGTCGCTGATGGCGATCTTGACCGAGCCGAAGAACGCGCTGGTGAAGCAGTTCCAAAAGCTGATGGTGATGGACAATGTGCAGCTAGAGTTTAAGACTGATGCGCTGCGGGCGATCGCCCGAGAGGCCTACCGCCGCAAGACCGGCGCGCGTGCCCTGCGCGGCATTATCGAAGAGCTGATGCTCGACATCATGTATGAGCTGCCCTCACGCAAAGACCTGAAGCGCTGCACCATTACCCGTGAAATGGTAGAGCAGCGGTCGACCGCCGACCTGCTGGTACACCCCTCGTCGATGCCTAAGCCTGAGTCTGCCTAGCCATGGCCTACGTTCGGGTTAACGACACTGATCACTACTACGAGTGGGTGGGGACAACCACGCCGCGCGATCCGAGTTCTACTAAGCCAGTCCTGGTGTTTATCCACGGCTGGGCGGGATCGGCTCGCTACTGGCAGAGTACGGCGGCGGCATTGAGCGATCGCTACGACTGCTTGCTCTACGACATGCGTGGCTTTGGGCGATCCATAATTTCCCCTGACCAACAGGATGCGGCGGCGGCGCGGGGCTATGAGCTAGATACCTACGCCGATGATTTGGCGGTGCTGCTCGATGCGCTGGGGCTGCAAAAGGTCTCGATCAACGCCCACTCCATGGGGGCATCGGTGGCGGTGTACTTCTTGAATCAGTATCCGCTGCTGGTGGAGCAGGCTATTCTTACCTGCAACGGTATTTTTGAGTACGACAAAGCCGCCTTTGATGCGTTTTACAAGTTTGGTGGCTATGTAGTGGCCTTTCGGCCCAAGTGGCTGGGGCAGTTGCCGCTGGCACCGCGCTTCTTTATGGCTCGGTTCCTCAGTCGCCCCATTCCTGCCGCAGAGAAGATCGCGTTTCTGGAAGATTTTTTAAATGCTGACTACGCCACGGCCCTGGGCACGATCTTTACCTCGGTGAGTAAAGCGGCGACGGAGGTGATGCCGTTGGAGTTTGCCAAGATCAGCGTGCCGACGCTGCTGGTGTCAGGGGAGTTTGACAAAATTACCCCCGCAGCACTAGGGCGTACGGCGGCGGAGCTAAACCCTAAGATTGACTATGCTCTAGTGAAAAACACCGGGCACTTCCCCATGCTGGAAGACCCAGAGACCTATTTGGATTACATCAGCGACTTTCTTGAGAAAAAAACAGTCCCCTCCTGGGGAGGGTAGGGGTGAGCCAGCCCATGCCCTGAACCCACCCCGCCCTCCGGGCACCCCTCCCAGGAGGGGACGGCTTTACTGGGTTTATTTGCTATGGATACACTATCCACTGATCAGCTGTTGGCGCTCGATCGCCGTCATGTGTGGCATCCCTACGCCGCGATGCCGAATCCTGGGCCAGTCTTTCCAGTGCGATCGGCCCAGGGGGTTTACCTGGAACTGGAGACCGGGGAGCGGTTGGTCGATGGCATGTCGTCGTGGTGGACATGCATTCACGGCTACAACCATCCCCGGCTGAACCGGGCCGCCCGGTCACAGATGGGCCGCATGAGCCATGTGATGTTTGGCGGGCTGACCCACCAGCCAGCGGTGCAGCTGGCCCAAAAGCTGGTGCAGATGACGCCAGAACCTTTGCAGCAGGTATTTTTTTGCGACTCTGGCTCGGTGGCGGTGGAAGTGGCGATGAAGCTGGCGATTCAGTACTGGCACAACCGGGGCGAGCCGCAAAAGCAGCACTTTCTCACCCTGCGCAACGGCTACCACGGCGACACCTTTGCGGCCATGGCGGTGTGCGACCCGGTGAACGGCATGCACCACCTGTTTCGCCACAGCCTGGTGGAGCAGTATTTTGCCGATGCGCCCCAGATCCCCTTTGAGGGAGCGTGGGAGGAGGGGGATATCGCCAGCTTTGAGGCGATTCTAGAACGCCACCAGGGAGAAATTGCCGCCGCCATTTTTGAGCCGGTGGTGCAGGGGGCGGGGGGCATGCGGTTTTACAGCCCCGAGTACGTGGGGCGGGCGCGGGAATTGTGCGATCGCTACAACATTCTCCTGATTCTCGATGAAATCGCCACGGGCTTTGGCCGCACGGGCAAGCTGTTTGCCTGCGACTACGCCGGCATTGCTCCGGACATTCTCTGCGTTGGCAAGGCGCTGACCGGGGGCTTCATGTCGCTGGCGGCGACGCTGACCACGACTCACATTAGCGAAACCTTTGCCCAGGGCGAAGCCGGGGTGTTTATGCACGGCCCCACCTTTATGGGCAACCCGCTGGCCTGCGCGGTGGCATTGGAGAATTTGACCCTGCTAGAGAGCTACGACTGGGCCGCCAGGGTATTTGCGATAGAAGCCCAGCTTAAACAGGAGCTAGCCCCCTGCCGCGACCTGCCAGCGGTGAAAGATGTGCGGGTACTGGGGGCGATCGGGGTGGTCGAACTGCACAACCCTGTGGATCTGGCGGCGGTGCAGCCCGAGTTTGTATCCCAGGGGGTGTGGCTACGCCCCTTTGGCCGCCTGATTTACACTATGCCGCCCTATATTATTGAGCCGCAGCCACTCATGCAAATTACCGCAGCTATCAACAGCATCACCGCTGGGCTTTCCTAGGCGGCCTCTAGAATGTAGGGATAAAATAAAAAGCAGGTGCTTCTTAAGATCGCACCGTTCTCTCTTGGTAGAATCTGCTATGGCAAACAGAGAGCCTCGATATAGTAAAGAAGAGTTTGCCAACCGGGGTAACAAAATCTATGACTCTCAGATTAAGTCTGAAGTTGAGGCAGGCAACCACGGCAGGATTGTAGCAATTGACATTGAGACAGGTGCCTATGAAGTTGCCGATGACAGCCTCGCTGCGGCCAAGCTGCTGCTGAAACGCTATCCTGATGCCCAAATTTTTGGTCTCCGGGTTGGATATCAGGCTGTCCATCGTTTTGGGGCCCATTCCCCTGGTGTAGCTTAATGATTGTTGGGCAGGTGAATTCTGAGCGTGAAGCAATTGTTGAGCTTGTTGTTATCGGTAATAACAACCTAGCTAAAACTATTCATGCGGTTATTGATACCGGATGTACCGGATTTTTGACGCTTTCACCTGCGTTAACTTTGGAGCTGCAATTAACTTGGTATATGCAACAGCAAGGAATGTTGGGGGATGGTAGCGTCCGCCTGTTCAATGTCTATGAGGCGTCGATCATCTGGGATGGCCAAGAGCGCGCCATTGAGGTTAACGAGGCCGATGCCGACTGCCTGGTGGGTATGGGCTTGATGGAGGGTTATGGGCCTGTTATTCGCAATGTGCCTGGCGGCGTGGTAACCCTATCTAGCTTATAGGAATGACGTATCTGCTTTAGGTCTGCCTCCATGTCGGTTATTTACGAAGTTGAGCACGTCACTACCTATCGCTATGCCAAGCCGGTAACCTTTGGCCCCCACCGAGCGATGTTTTTGCCTCGGGGCAACTACAGCGGGCGACTGCTGGGGTATTCGTTAGATGTCAATGTGCCTGCGAAAGTGCACTGGGTTAGCGATACCCTGTCGAACAATGTGGCGGTAATTGATGTCAAAGAACCGGCGCAGGAACTAACGGTGACCTGTCGGTTTCGGGGGGAGCATTTTGGCACCCACGGCATTGATAACTTCCCTTTAGACACCAGGGCGGAGGAGGTGCCGGTGCAGTACACCCCCGATGAGTGGACAGACTTGGCGGTGTATCTGCGGCCCCATGCCGAAGACCGGGATGGCTCGGTGGCAGCCTGGGCCAAGGGTTTTGTGGCGGGAGATAGGGATCGCACCAGCGAGGTGCTGAACCGCATCATGAACACCATTCGCGATACTGTGACCTATCGGGCGCGGGAGGAAGAGGGCACCCAGCCACCGGGGGTGACGCTGCGGCTAAAGTCGGGCACCTGTCGTGACTACGCCTGGCTAATGATGGAAACCCTCAGGCGGCTGGGGATGGCCTGTCGGTTTGTGTCGGGCTACCTCTACGACTCGGCGCTGGATGGTGGCGATGTGGGCATGACTGGGTCGGGCGCTACCCACGCCTGGCTACAGGTGTATTTGCCGGGGGCGGGGTGGCTGGTCTATGACCCCACCAACCGCCTGACCGAGGGGTTTGACTTGATTGCGGTGGCGATCGCCCGTCACCCTGGCCAAGCCATTCCCCTGTCTGGTTCGTGGTTTGGCGATGCGGGCGACTACCTGGGCATGGCGGTGGCGGTGGCGGTGCGCAAGCTGGGGGCAGTCCCGGAGTTTGAAAAATAGGGGAGGTTTAGGGTTGTGGGCCGTGGGGTTCTGGGGTACAGGGTGTCCGGTAAACGATTTACGGCTATATCCTGTACCAGACACCTGATACCAAATCCTGCCTGGATACCCCCGGTTCAGCAGGGCGCATGCAATGCGCCCCTACGGTTTGGCCTTTTGGGAATCTGGGGTGTGCGATTCGGATTTGGGATGATGCCCTAGCGTCCTAGCAAATTCGGCACCTCCCCGCAGCCGCCTGGCACGGTGGCGCGGGTGGCTTCACCGCCCCAGGCGCAGATGTAGCGGCGCTGTTCTTCTGCCAGGCGGTACACGCCGCTGAAGCTGGCCCCTTCGACCACAGCCCCGGTGTTGGCCCCGGTGATGTAGTCGGGAATGCCGGTGCGGGTGCGGGGGGTGGCGGTGGCGACATCGCCGTAGAACAGCCGGGCTTCCATCAGGTCGGCCCCGGCCAGGTTAGCCTGGTACAGAATGGCGCGGGCAAAATTGGTGCGCACTAGGTCTCCCCGGCGCAGGTCAGCGCGGATCAGGTTGGCCTCGCTGAGGTCGGCCCAGCGCAGATCGGTGCCCGATAGGTTAGAGGCGGCTAGCATGGCCCCGACATCGATGACGCGGGTGCCTTCGACCAGATCTTCTTCGTAGCCGCCGCGCCCGTCGAGAATGGGGCGGCCCAGGCGGTTGTCGCGGCGCAGCGGGGTGAGTAGCTTAGAGCGTGAGAGAAAGCGAATCACCTTAGCTTTGCCCCCGGCATCGACGCTGCTGAGAATGGCGGCGGTGCGGGCTTCGGCGATGATGCGCTCCTGGGGCCAGTCTTCGAGCAGGCCGTCGTCGTCGAGCACCAGGTCTGAAATGCCCTGAAAGAAGGTGTCGATGGTCTGCTGCTGGGTGATTAAATTTTGCTGTTTGGTCAGGTCGCGGGAGATGACGTATTGCCGCCAGGCCACAAACAGGGCCAAAAAGGCGATAAAGATCTGCCCGATCGCCCCCATAAAATCGCCTAGGGCACCAAGAATATCCCACCGCAGGGTCAACCCCCAGGTGAGAATCGCGCGATTGAGGCCGGTGATATTCATCAGGCCGATCGCCCCCACCAGCACCCCAGGAATGGCAATCAGCAGCGACTGCTGCCGGGGCGAAAGCTCGCCCAGCACCTCTTGAAAGAAGGGCCACATCAGCCGCAGCGACACGAGGGTCGCCACTAGAGACCCGGCCAGGGTCAGCCAGAAACTGCCGGTGGCCAGCCCTAGCCCAATCACGGCGACCGCAACAATGGTAATTGCACTGGCGGAGGTGACGGCGGGGTCGACCAGCCCGGACTCGGCGTTGGTGGGGTCAGAGGGGTCTAAATCAAACCGCTGACTAGGGGCGACAGGCGTGGAGTTTATAGGTTGATCGCCATTGGGCTGGGGGGAGGGCTGGGCCAAGTTTTCGGCGCTGACATCGGCCCCATTGCTAAGCATCTGCGGGGCTAAGG
>QBMN01000049.1 GCA_003241845.1 Shackletoniella antarctica
CCCCCGTTCTGCAAGACCCCGCCACCGCGCCCATGCTCGATATCTCGGGGCTAAACTTCTACTATGGCGAAAGCCATATTTTGCGCGATGTAGCGATGACCATCCCCAAGGGACAAATGGTCTGCCTGATAGGCCGCAACGGCGTGGGCAAGACCACCATGCTGAAAAATATTATGGGGGTGCTGCGGCCTCGCACCGGCGAAATTCGCTTTGAGGGCCAGGTGGTGAATAGCCTGCCCCCCGATCGCCGGGCGCGCATGGGTATTGGCTACGTGCCCCAGGGCCGTGAAGTGATTCCCCGGTTGACGGTGCGAGAAAATTTAATCATTGGTCAAGAGGCTCTGGGCAGCCGGGGGCAGGTGCAAAAAGAAGTGCCCGAAGAAATCTACGAGCTGTTTCCCGTGCTCAAGACCATGCTCGATCGCATGGGGGGCGACCTCAGCGGTGGTCAGCAGCAGCAGCTGGCGATCGCCCGCGCCATCATGGGCCAGCCCAAGCTGCTGGTGCTCGACGAGCCCACTGAGGGCATTCAGCCATCGATTATCCTCGATATCGAGGCGGCGGTGAAGAAGATTGTTCGCACCACCGGCATTTCGGTGCTGCTGGTAGAGCAACACCTGCACTTTGTCCGCCAGGCCGACTACTACTACGCCATGCAGCGTGGCACCATTGTCGCCAACGGCCCCACCAGCGAACTCACCAACGACGTCATTCAAGAGTTCTTGGCGGTATAGCAGACGGTAGTGTGCTGGCTTACAAACCCAGGCTACCTAGCCCGAAGGCTGAAAACGCGTCAGCACTATTTCCCAAAGGCAAAAACCCAAGGGTAAAAATGGTGGGGATAAATTCTGGGTCTATTGCTCCTGCACCAGCCGCAGGTAGTTTTGCTTGAGCTGAATGTGGCTTTCGGTCATGCGGTCAGACAGGTTTTTCTCCACCTCAGACAGCTGCTCCCAAAAGACCGAAGAGCGCTTGGTGCCAATGTACTCGCGCCAAAGCTGCTCTAGCAGATCAGCCGCCAGGGGGCTTTCGGCCTTGAGTTCTGCCAACACCTCCTGAAATGATTGTTTGGCTTCGGGGTGCTGCTGTACCTGCTGGGCCAGGTTGATGGCTGATTGCAAACGGCTCGACAGGTCAAGGGACTGGCTCATGGGAGAAAATATTTATGATTAACTGTTACAAATCTAAACAATTAAACCGATCTCGGCAAGCAAAGTCTTCAACCGGGCTGATTTCTGCCTACTGCGACGGGCAGAGATTGGGGTAGATTCATAGGGGGCGGCCCAGTCGGCTCTGCACTGGCGTCCTTCTCCTATCGGCATATTCTCTTCGACCTATGGCTAAACAGCGCATTCTTTCCGGCATTCAACCGACGGGCAACCTGCACCTGGGCAACTATCTGGGGGCGATTCGCAACTGGGTTGACCTGCAAGCAGAATACGACGCCTTTCTCTTTATGGCCGACCTGCACGCGATCACCGTGCCCCACGACCCTAAGCGCCTGGCCGAAGATACCTATAAGGTGGCGGCTACCTACATTGCCTGCGGCATTGACCCCGAGAAGGCCACTATTTTTGTGCAGTCCCACGTGTCGGCCCACGCTGAGCTGGCCTGGCTGTTTAACTGCATCACCCCGCTCAACTGGCTAGAGCGGATGATCCAGTTCAAAGAAAAGGCGGTTAAGCAGGGCGAAAACGTCAGCATTGGCCTACTCGACTACCCGGTGCTGCAATCGGCAGACATTTTGCTCTACGAACCCGACCTGGTGCCCGTGGGCGAAGACCAAAAGCAGCACCTGGAGCTGACCCGCGACATTGCCGCCCGGCTCAACTTTCAGTTTGGTAGCGAAGAGCACCCGGTGCTAAAGGTGCCCGAGCCAATGATTCGCGCCGAGGGGGCCAGGGTGATGAGCCTGACCGACGGTTCTAGGAAAATGTCGAAGTCAGACCCCTCTGATCAAAGCCGCATTGACCTCACCGACCCGCCAGAGGTGATTCTCAAAAAGTTTAAGCGGGCTAAAACCGACCCCGAGCGGGGGCTGTGGTTTGACGACCCGGCCCGGCCCGAGTGCAACAACCTGCTGACCCTCTACATGCTGCTGTCGGGGCAGACCAAAGCAGCGGTGGCGGCAGAGTGCAGAGAGATGGGCTGGGGTCAGTTTAAGCCCCTGCTGGCCGAGACAGCGGTAGAGGCGCTAGGGCCAATTCAAAGCCGATTTAATGAGCTGATGGGCGATCGCACTTATCTAGAGAGCGTACTCAAGGCCGGGGGCGAAAAGGCCCGCGCCCTGGCCAACCAGACCCTAGATCGGGTGAAAGTCGCTATGGGCTACGCCATGCCCCTGTAGCGACCGAGATATACTGGGCTACCCCTAGTCTTTGATTACCTGTACTAATGCTAAATCCCTAGTTTTGGGATGCCTAAGGAGGATTTTTTTGGCTTCTGCACCGTTGGGTTATCGGCTGCGCACGGCGGCGAAGGCCGGTGAGTTTTTAGTCACCGCAGAGGTGATGCCGCCCAAGGGGGGCAGCCCCGAGCACATGCTGGCCATGGGGCAGCTGCTCAAGGGGCGGGTGCACGCCGTCAACATTACCGACGGCAGCCGAGCGGTGATGCGCATGTCGTCGTGGGCGGCGGCGCTGCTGCTGCAACAGCAGGGCATAGAAGCGGTGTGTCAGGTGGCCTGCCGCGATCGTAACCGCATCGCCCTCCAGGCCGACCTGATGGGGGTCCATGCCCTGGGAGTCCGCAACATCCTGGCCCTGACGGGCGACCCGGTCAAGGCGGGCGACCACCCCGAGGCGCGGGCAGTGTTTGATCTAGAGTCGGTGCGGCTGCTCAAGCTGCTGGGCCAGCTCAACGGTGGGGTCGATAGCCACGACAAGCCCCTCGCCGACGGGGCGCTCGATCTGTTTGCCGGGGCGGCCATTGACCCCCAGTCGCCCAGCTGGTTGGGGCTACAGCGACGGTTTGAGGCCAAGGTCAAGGCCGGGGCGCAGTTTTTTCAGAGCCAGCTGATCACCGACTTCGACCGTCTGGCCAAGTTTATGGATCAGGTGGCCGCAGACTACAGCCGCCCCGTTCTGGCCGGTATCTTCTTGCTCAAGTCGGCCAAAAACGCAAATTTTATCAACCGCAACGTGCCTGGTGCCCACATTCCCCAGGCGATTGTTGATCGCCTGGCCGCCGCCGCTGACCCGCTGCAAGAGGGGGTACAGATCGCCGCCGAGCAGGTGCAGGCGGCCCGCCAGTTGTGCCAGGGCGTTCACCTAATGGCGGTGCGCCGCGAAGATCTAATTCCCCAAATTCTCGACCAGGGGGGCGTGGCCCCGGTGGATGCCCTAGCCCAGCAGTAGCGCCTGGGGCTGGGCCACCCGCTGGGCCAGGGGCACCAGGCGAAGATTGCCCGGCGGGGCCAGGGTGAGCCCGCGCCGCACGGGGCGTAGAGGCTTTTGGTTGCTAGCAGGCAATTGCAAATTCCACTGGCGCAGCACCGTGGCCAGCACCAGCTTCATTTCCATCAGGGCAAAGGCCGAGCCAATGCAGCTGCGGTGCCCGCCGCCAAAGGGAAAGTACTCGTAGGGCGAGTACTGCCGCTCTAAAAACCGCTCGGGTCGAAAGGTATCGGGGTCAGGGTACAGATCGTCTCGGTGGTGCACCAGGTAGATATTGAGAAACAGCGCCGCCCCGGCGGGGAACTCGTAGCCCGCCACCGCCAGCGGCTGGCTGAGAATGCGAATGCCCGTGGTGGGTGCCACCGGGTAAATCCGCAGGGTCTCCTGACAGAGGGCGTTGAGGTAGGGCAGGCTGGCAAAGGCGAGCGGGTCGGGGTCTGGCCCCAGGTGATCTAGCTCCTGGCGGAGTTGACGGCCTACCTCGGGCAGCCAGTGCACCCAGTACAGCGCCCAGGTCAGGGCCGAGGCGGTGGTCTCATGGCCCGCGATCAGCAGGGTCATCAGCTCGTCGTGGAGTTCACCGTCGCTGAGGGGCTGGCCCTGGTCATCGCGGGCGGCCATCATCAGCGAGAGAATGTCGGTGCGACCCGGCTGGGGCTGCGATCGCCGCTCCTCTATCTCGGCATAGATCAGCGCGTCAATCTCGGCTTTAATGCGCACAAACCGGCCCCAGGGGCTGAGCGGCCCCCAGTCTTTTTGCAGCCCCGGAAAGAAGATAAAAAAGGCGCTCAGGGGGGTGCCCAACCCCTCTAGCAGAGTGCTCAGCAGCTGCCGCAGACGCTCGTAGCGATCGCCCTCGCCCAGACCAAACACCGCCTTGAGAATCACCCGCAGGGTGATCTCCTGCATTGCCGCCCGCAGGTCAAAGGCGTTGCCCGGCTGCCAGCCCGCCATCACCTGCTCGCTCAGGGTGCAAATGGTATCACCGTAGGCCCGCATGCGATCGCCATGAAAGGGCGGCATCAGCAATTTTCGGTGGCGGCGGTGACGCTCCCCATCGATCAGCAGCAGCGAGTTGTCGCCCAGCAGAAAGGTCAGCCCGCTGCCCATGCCCTGGGGGGGAATGTGAAAGTGAGCACTGTCGGCCTGAAAAATGCCCTGAATCACCGCCGGGTCGGCCACATAGATCGACGGCGGTGGCCCTTCCCCCACCTTAAACACCGCCCCGTAACGGCGGTAGTTGTCTTCAAAATACTCCAGCGGGCGCAAAATCAGCTTGGGGGCGCGCCGCCAAAAGGGCGTCTTAGAACCGGGGAGAGGAGGCATGGGGGAGCAGCGGTGGAGGGCCAAAAACCAGACGGTGAAATCTGTCTTGATGCTAGATCATCTCGCCAACCGCTGGCCTATAGTCCGTACCGCAAGAGCAGCCTACCCCGCTGCGGTGCGCTGCCCTTTGAGGTATTCAAACACCGACTTATCGCCAATGTCGGGCACAATCGCCTGCACCGCCTTGCGCAGAGCAAATACCAAAAACAGCAGCGCCCAGGCCCCCAGCAAAACCTGTTTTGCCTCCAGAGGTAGCCAGCCAAACAGGTGCCCCAACAGCAGCAGCGGCACCAGGGGCGTCAGCAGCTTAGTCTCTAGGCGGTCAAAGCAGAAGGCCTCTTTGAAAAAAATGCCGGTCAGCGCGACAAAGGTAAAGCCCGCCCCCCACAGTACCTGGGGCTGTTCTATCACCGTCTGCGCCATCGGCCCGTCGATGCCGTGGGAGAGAGCCAATGTAGCCACCCCACCCACCAGCCAAAACACCTGCAACAGGCGATGCAGCGGCACCAGATAAATGTGAATGGTGGCTAGGCTTAGCCCCAGCCCCAGCCAAAACACCGTGTAGAGCAGACTGATGGCCTGCACCAGGAGCTGGTTTTGGGGAAAGCAAAGCGCGATCGCACTGCCTAGCCCAAAGGCGATCGCCGCTACCCCTAGCCCAGCCCGGTAGAGCACTACTCCCCGGCGATCGCCCTGGGTAATGGTGTAGTCGCCAAACTGCCCCGAGTAGACGACGGTCGCTTGATTCACCGCGCTGTCCATGGTGTCGCCCTAGCATGAGAAGACCTGTCCCTATCCTATCGGGCCAGGGGCTATTGGGCCAGAGACAACTGGGTGGGCAGGGTAACGATAAAACAGGTTTGGCCGTCGTCCCCGGTCACCTCAATGTCACCGCCCAGGTGCATCACCAGCTTTTTCACCAGGGCCAGACCCAGGCCGGTGCCCCCCTGCTTCCAGGGGTCAGCGCTGGGCACCCGGTAAAACTTATCAAAAATGCGGGCTCTCTCCTCCATGGGAATGCTCACCCCAGTGTTGGTCAGCGTCAGCCACACCTGCTCACCCGCCGGGGTGGGGTAAGCCGAGATATCTAGCGTAATGTGCTCGCCCGGAGGGGTATATTTGCAGGCGTTGTTGAGCAGCTCTGCCACCACGCGCTCTAGGCTGGCTGAGTCGGTGTGAACTACGGGCAGCCCTGGGGCTGCCACCAGCTTCAGCGTTTGATCGCGGCTTTTGGCCCGGGTGACAAAGCTGTCAATCCACCCCGTTAGCCAGGTGTCGAGCAAGATCGGCTCAAGCTGCATGGGGTGGTTGCCCACGTCGAGCCGCTGCAGGTCGAGCAAATCGTTGATCAGGCTGATTTCGCGCTCGCACTCCTCCTGCAAGATGCCGAAGTAGCGACTAATGCGCGACTGTTCGGCCCTGGGCTTTTGAAGATCAGCGCTGAGGTCAAACTCCTGGTTGAGGGTGACCCCCAGCAGCTGTAGGGCCACCCGCATGCTGGTCACAGGGGTGCGCAGCTCGTGGGAAACCGTGCTGAGAAAGTCATCTTTGAGCGTATTCAACCGCTCTAGCTCCGCCACCTGAGACTGGGCCGCCTGGTAGAGACGGGCCTGGCGAATGGCGATCGCACATTGGTTCGCCACCTGCTGCACCAGACGAATCTCAATGTCGTTAAAGCCGTAGTCGCGATCATTGATCAGCCACAGGTCGCCCAGCACGCCCCGGTCATCCACCACCGGGCAGGCCAGCATCGCCACGTAGCCGCGCACCGGGTTCGGCTCCACCGAGCAAAACTGAAAGAACTGCCCGTCCAGCAGCTGGTGATACACCTCCGGGAAGGCCTCCATCTGGGCCACCCGCCCCTGGTACGACGGGCTAGAGCTGTTGTACTCGTAGTAAATCGTCGAGGTGCCCTGCTCCAGGTCGTAGAGCGACGTGTTTGATCCCTTCACCTCCAGGGCCTCAGTCAGCTCCTTAACCGCCGTCAGCATGATTTGGTTCACATCTAGACTGTCGCGCACCCGGTCGGTAATCCGCTTGAGCGTCGCCTCAAACTCCAGGGCGGTTTGCAGCTCCTCGGTGCGCTGGGCCACCTGCTGCTCCAGATCGGTGTTGAGCTGCTGCACCTGGTTGTAGAGGCGCGCCTGCTTGATCGCCCCGCCCACCTGGGTAGATACCTCCCGCAGCGTTTCAATCTCCCAGGCGGCCCAGGGGCGGGGGCCGCTGCAGTTGAGGGCGCACACCAGGCCGTAGAGAGCATCCCCCTGCACGATCGGCATAATCAGGCAGGCCTTTACCTGGGCCTGGTCAAACTTATCTCGGTAGGCCGGGGGCAGGCGCGCCGTCGCAATGTCGTCAATCACCTCCATTTCCCCCTGGCGGTAGCGCATCAGATCCGCCGGAATAAAGCTCAGATCGCGTTGAGCCAGATCTCGATCTGTCGCCAGACTACCGCTGGCCGACTCGGCCACCACGCCGTTGTAGTCGGGGTCAAAGCTGTAAAACAGCACCCGATCAATACGCAAGAAGCGCCGCACCTCGTTGACCGTGGTTTGCAGCAGGTCTTCAGAATTGAGCGATTGCAACAGGTGCTGGGCGATCGCCCCCAGCAGCCGCTCCCGCTCCGACTGACGCTGTAGCCTCTGCTCGACCGCTTGCAGTGGCGTCACATCTTGCAGGGTCACCATCAGCAGCGGGGCGCTGTCGGTGGCCAAAAACTGCTGGGTGGTGGCAATCAGGCTACGCAGTTCCCCGGTGGTATCCGTGAGCACGACCGGGTTACTCTGGGCTTGGCCGCTGGCGATCGCCCGCTGACCCGCTGCCATCAACCCATCTGCCAAGCCCGCAGGTAACACATCGCCGCCTCGCCGCCCTACCAGAGCTGCCAGATCGTCCCCCAGTAGGGGGCCACAGGCGCGGTTGAGAAAGCACCAGCGCTGCTGCTGATCGACAATCCACAGCGGGGTGGCGATCGCCTCTAGGGCCAGGGCCGTCTCCTGATCAAAAGAGGGCCATCTCCCCCCAGGCAACGGAATAGTAGGCAGAGTAGACATAACCGGGGCAGCGGGGGCTAGTTGAGCGGGTAGGTAAACGGGGAAATTCTCTATACCCACTATGCCCAGGGCCGCGGCATAATGCCCAGCCTGGCCCCACAAAAGATTCTCCAAAAAATCGGCTATAGAAAAACACAACTTTCGCTTTGACGAAACCCCTCCATAGTCTATAATCGTAGACCGTGCACATTTGCAGGCCCTATGAACGCAGAGGAAATCATCCGCTCAATTGAAGCGGAGCATTTAAAGACTGACCTCCCCACTATCTACGTCGGCGACACCATCCGGGTTGGCGTGCGTATTCAGGAGGGTGGTAAAGAGCGGATTCAGCCCTACGAGGGCACCGTCATCGCCATGCGCAACGGCGGTATCAATCGCTCCATTACGGTGCGAAAGATTTTCCAAGGGGTAGGTGTTGAGCGGGTCTTCCTGCTGCACGCGCCCAAGGTGGCCGGCATCACCGTGCTGCGTCGGGGTAAGGCTCGTCGAGCCAAGCTCTACTACCTGCGCGATCGCGTGGGCAAAGCAACTCGTCTGAAGCAGCGTTTTGATCGCCCAATCAACTAGAATTGATTGAGCTGGGTTTATGGTGCTGAGCGCCTAGCTCCATGCGTCCTTAGTTCAGTTGGTAGAACGCGGGTCTCCAAAACCCGATGTCGGGGGTTCGAGTCCTCCAGGGCGCGCTGAGTTGTGGCAGCGGCAATATCTGACTCCACCATCTGCCTCGCAGATGCCTTAGGTCAACAGATGTTGCCGCTGCCCGGCACTCGAGAGTTAAGCTAGGGCACCCTGTCGTCGAGCCTGAGTTTATTCAGGTCATCTAGACCGGGTGGCTCAGTCCCTCCAGTTAGTTCATTCGGAAAAGCGCCAACAGGAGCCAGGCCAAGTGGTTAAAAAAGACGCAGCAATTGAGTCTAAAAGTAAGGGAGCAAGCGCCCAAGCCACCGCTGAGGAAGGCTTTAGCATTGGCTCTTTTCTTCAGGGCGCAAAAGAAGAGCTGGGTAAAGTGGTTTGGCCCAGTCGGCAGCAGCTGATCAGCGAGTCCGCTGCGGTCATTCTCATGGTTAGCCTATCCGCAACGCTGATATATCTCGTTGATCGGCTGTTTGGGTGGGTTTCGGGGCAGGTATTCTAATGGCGCTTACATCAGAAGACTTCAACTACGAGGACGAGGCTCTAGATACCAATCTAGACAACGACTCCCTAGAAGATATCTCGGCTGACAAGGCTGAAATAGCCGACGGCGAAGCCGCCAAGTTTTACCAGAAGAAAGCTCGCTGGTATGCCGTGCAGGTTGCCTCTGGCTGCGAAAAGCGGGTCAAGCTCAACCTTGAGCAGCGGATCAGCACCCTGGATGTGCTCAACCGCATCTTTCAGGTTGAGATTCCCCAAACTCCGGCGATTAAGCTGCGCAAAGACGGCAGTCGTCAGAGCATTGACGAGAAAGTTTTTCCAGGCTACGTGCTAGTGCGCATGTACATGGATGACGAAGTCTGGTCGGTGGTCAAAAACACCCCCCACGTGATCAACTTTGTCGGCGCCGAGCAGCGTCGAGCCTACGGTCGCGGTCGCGGCCACGTTAAGCCGATGCCCCTCGGCATGAGTGAAGTTAAGCGCATCTTCAAGCGTACCGAAGAGCAAAAGCCCGTGGTCAAGATCGACATGGCCCCTGGGGATAAAATCACCGTGCTCTCAGGGCCCTTCAAAGACTTTGAAGGCGAGGTGGTGGAAGTCAGCCCCGAGCGCAGCAAGCTCAAAGCTCTGCTGTCTATCTTTGGGCGCGACACTCCCGTAGAGCTGGAATTTAACCAAGTGCAAAAAGAGAGTTAATTAATGGCTAAGAAAGTTGTAGCGATGATTAAGCTGGCGATTTCGGCAGGGAAGGCCAACCCAGCACCCCCGATTGGCCCGGCACTGGGTCAGCACGGGGTAAACATCATGGCGTTCTGCAAAGAGTACAACGCCCGCACCCAAGAAAAAGTTGGCCTGGTGGTGCCGGTTGAGATTTCGGTCTTTGAAGATCGCAGCTTTACCTTCATCCTCAAAACCCCACCTGCTTCGGTGCTGATTAAGAAAGCGGCGGGTATTGAGCGCGGTTCTGGCGAACCTCGTACTATAAAAGTTGGCTCTATCACCCGAGCTCAGCTTAAAGAGATCGCTGAAACCAAAATGCCCGACCTCAACGCCAATGATATCGATGCGGCCATGAATATTGTTGAGGGCACCGCTCGCAACATGGGTGTCACCGTCTCTGATTAGCTCCGGTCTTCATTTGTAGACCACGTTTGATTGCGTACAAGTTAACTGTTCACATTACGGGGAAGAAGCTGAGCTTCGTTTGACCCCAAGGAGATCACCATGGCTAAAGTATCTAAGCGCCTGAGGGAAGCCCAGGCCAAAGTAGAAGACCGCCTCTACGAGCCGCTGGAAGCTCTAGAGCTGCTCAAAGAAACTGCCACCGCCAAGTTTATTGAGTCTGCCGAGGCCCACATCCGTCTGGGCATTGACCCCAAATACACCGACCAGCAGCTGCGTACCACGGTAATTTTGCCCAAGGGCACTGGCCAAACGATTCGAGTTGCCGTCATCGCCAAGGGTGAGAAGGTTGCCGAGGCCACCGCCGCCGGAGCTGACCTGGCCGGTTCTGAAGAACTGATTGATGAAATTCAGAAAGGCATGATGGACTTTGATGTCTTGATCGCCACTCCTGACGTCATGCCCCAGGTGGCCAAGCTCGGTCGTCAACTTGGCCCCCGTGGCCTAATGCCCTCCCCTAAGGGCGGTACCGTGACCTTTGACCTGGCCAAGGCCATTACCGAGTTCAAAGCGGGTAAGCTTGAGTTCCGGGCCGACAAAACTGGCATCGTCCATGTTATCTTTGGCAAGGCAGACTTTAGTGCTGAAGACCTATTGGTTAACCTAAAGGCGCTGCAAGACTGTGTTGACCGCAACCGGCCTTCTGGCGCTAAGGGGCGCTACTGGCGCACCGTGGCTATTACCTCTACCATGGGGCCATCCATCCGCCTTGACGTCAGCGCCCTGCGCGACCTCAAGTTAGGTGATGTTCTCCAAGAGGCCTAGTTAGGCAGCTCAAGTTTACCCAGACCAACCAGGAGACCCAGACGAACTAATCCTCCCCACAACTGCATAGGCGACCGAAGACAGCAGGTGCTAGCTAAGCGCTACATAAACCCTGCCGAGGTTGACGTTACGATCACTGTGCTGCAGCCCTCGGCTGAGCATTTCTGGTTGTGGGTCTACCCCGGCATTGTTGTCGGGGTTTGTTTTTGGTTGTTTTTGGCGATTGTCATGGGGGCGATCGCATAGTCAAAACCTGGATTGGGTAATTAAGTTTCCCTACCCCAACTAAAAGGAGGTGAGATCAATATGGGGAGAACCCTAGCAGATAAGAAAGAACTGGTGGCCGAGATTCAGGCTCTGCTTGATGACGCGCAGCTGGCCTTTGTGATTGACTACAAAGGTCTAACGGTGGCTGAAATTAGCGACCTGCGTAACCGGCTGCGGCCCAAGGGTGCCGAGTGCAAGATTGCCAAAAACACGCTGATGCGAATCGCCGTGGATGGCAATGAAAACTGGCAGCCGATCACCGAGTTTCTCAAAGATTCCTCAGCTTTTGTGCTGGTTAAGGAAGACTTTGGCGGGGCGATTAAGGAATACCAGGCGTTCCAAAAAGACACCAAGAAAACCGTCCTGCGGGGCGGTGTTATGGAAGGTCAAGCCTTAACCGAAGCGCAGGTCAAGGCCATTACCGAACTGCCCACCAAAGAGCAGCTTATGGCTCGTCTGGCCGGTGCTATCAAGGCGATGCCGACTCGGATTGCCGTGGGCATCAATGCCGTACCGACCAAACTGGCGGTGGGTGTCAAAGAGGTACCTGCATCCCTTGCCCGTGCCATCAAGGCCGTTTCCGAAAAAGACGCGGCCTAGGTTCGTTGACGACAGTTTTGTTTGTGTTTGATTGTTTTTTTACCAGGAGTTAACCGGTAATCATGTCTGCAAAAACTGATGAAATTCTCGAACAGTTGAAGTCTCTGTCTCTGCTTGAGGCTTCTGAACTGGTCACACAAATTGAAGAAGCCTTCGGCGTTGACGCTTCTGCGTCTGCTGGCGGCGGCTTTATGATGGCCCCCGGTGCTGCTCCCGCTGCGGCTGCGGCTGAGCCTGAGGAAGAGAAGACCGAATTTGACGTCGTGCTCGAAGACGTGCCCGCTGACAAGAAGATCGCCATTCTCAAAGTGGTGCGCGTTTTGACCGGTCTGGGTCTGAAGGAAGCCAAGGAACTGGTGGAATCTGCTCCTAAGGCGATCAAAGAAGCCGTCACCAAGGACGACGCTGAAGATGCCAAGAAGCAGATCGAAGAAGCTGGCGGCAAGGTTGCTATCAAGTAGATCGACGTAGATCGCCTTAGGAGATTTCCAGGAAAGAAGATACCAGCTTTAATTCAGCGACTGTAGCCGCTGTAGGGTGGGCACTGCCCACCATTGGGAAACTATTTCCAGAAGTCGCCTTAGTAGTTTGAGTCGCGTGATCTAAGCAGCCCCCTGTAGCTCTACAGGGGGCTTTTTGCTGGGGAATTCTCTATTCTGAAGATATGGCGATGGCTAAGTGGCATTCGCCATGCACTGCGCCAATGATTGGCCAGTAACCGGGAGTAGATAGCAATCGGTATCTTATTTGCTTGTGCGTCTCCTATGCCGCCAACGCCGCCAGGATTTGGGCGCGGGTGATGTCGCCAGTCACCACTGCTGCCCCCAACCCCTTGGGCATGACAAAGCGCACCTGGCCATCCTCCACCTTTTTGTCGCCCTGGAGCAGGGTGAGAATGTCGTCAGCCGCCAGCTGAGGAGGAATTGCGGTGGGCAATCTAGCTTTCTCAATCAGTTTAAGCTGGCGGGTTTCTTCAGGCTTCGTCCAGTAGTTGAGGGAGGTGGCGATCTTACCCGCCGCCACCATGCCGATCGCCACCGCCTCACCGTGGTTTACCCCCCGGTACCGCATCAAGCTTTCGACCGCGTGGCCAATGGTGTGGCCGTAGTTGAGAATGGCCCGCAGCCCCGCCTCTTTTTCGTCCTGAGACACGACATCAGCCTTGGCCTGGCACGATCGCGTCAAAATGGTGTTCAGCAGTTCGTCACCCAGGTAGCGGTACTGGTCGATGCGGGGGGCGGCTTCTAGGGTTTCAAATAGGTCTCGATCCCAAATTACCCCGTACTTAATCACCTCGGCCATACCCGCGCGAAATTCTCTAGTGGGCAGGGTCTTGAGTACGGTAGGGTCGATCATCACCAGGCGGGGCTGGTGGAAAGCCCCAATCAGGTTTTTGCCCTGGGGGTGGTTGACGCCGGTTTTGCCGCCGATAGACGCATCGACCATGGCCAGCAGCGAAGTGGGCACCTGCACTACGCTTACCCCCCGCAGCCAGGTGGCGGCGGCAAAGCCGGTCATATCACCCACCACCCCGCCGCCTAGGGCGACCAGGGCCGACTTGCGCTCAAGGTGAAAGCCCAGGGCAGCATCGTAGATTTTTTGGATCGAGCTGAGGGTTTTGTAGCGCTCCCCGGCGGGCAGCAGACAGGTTTCGACGGTGTAGCCCGCCTGGGTGAGGGAGGCGCGAGCGCGATCGCCATACCGCTTAAAAATAGCCGGGTTCGACACCAGCAGCAGTTTCTGCCCCGGCTTCACCAGAGGAGTTTCACCCTTCGCTAGCCAAGCGCCCAGGTGATCTAAGCCAGCGCTAGCGACTACCACCTCATAGGGCTGGTGGGGCAGCGGCACAGGAATGACGGATTGCATGGGCATAGTCAGGGAGTGGAGACTGTTTAAAACTTTAGCGGGTTGGGGGAGCGGTCGGCGTGGTTCAATATATAGCTGTAGCTGTTGTGGAGAGAAAATCTATGGGTGGCGTGATTGCCTACGTGGCGTTTTTGTCGGTGATGGTGGGCACGGCTGTCGGTCTTTATTTTGGCTTGCGGGCAGCCAAGATTATCTAGGGGTTTGCTTTAGAGGCTAGGCTGGCGGCCCAGCAGCCGATGCCTTGGATGATGCCCAGCATCAGCCAGCCCAAAATGTTGACGCGGGCATCGTAGAAGGCCAGGTCAAAAAGGGCAAAGGCCACCGTGCCCCCAAAGCCGGTCAGACAGCCTGCCATTAGCGCCGTGCCATAGCTGGGCAGGGGGTAGCGCAGCAGGGCATAGGTGCTGCGGCCAACTACGCCGCCGGCCACGACAGTAAACCCTAGGGCAACGGGCACCCCAGCTTCAGCGGCTAGCATCAGCCACAGATTGTGGGCATGGGGGAGAAAATCGCCTGCCACGGGAAAATCGGCTGGGTCATAGAGCTGCTTGAAGGTGCCCAGCCCGCTGCCAAACCAGGGGTGCCGGGGAATCATTTCTAGGGCCAGATGCCACACGCTAAACCGTAGGGAAACCGTAGCAAAGGCTTCCCCCAGGGTGCGTCCGCCAATGCCCCAAACTAGGGAACTGGCGGCAACTAAAGCCATGGCTCCCAGGCCCGCCCAAAAAATATAGCGATAGGGTCGTAGCAGACCCCCAAACAGCAATAGCTGTAGACTGGCAATCAGCAGCCCGTTGCGAGATCCTGAGCAATAGATGCCAACCAGGGCCAGGGCGGTGGCGGCACAGATCCAGAGGCCCTTATGCCTGAGCTCAGGGTGGTTTAGGTAATAGGCACAGAGACCCAGCCCCAGGCCAAATACAATCACCATGTAGTTGGCCAAGGCATTGGGATGACCAAATACAGCGCTGGCTCGATGGCCATAGTTGGTCTGTAGGTACAGCCACTGAAGCCAGGGGTGATTGGCCCACCGAGCAAAGCTATCGGGCGCGCGCAGGTAAAACTCGGCCAGGGCGGCCAGGTTAATGGGGATGGCCGTTACCAGCAGGGCTAAACTCCAGCGATGGAGAGTTTTGAGGGGGTGCTTAAATTTTGTTATGGCAATGGCGATCGCCGCGTAGAACACAAAAAACGGCACAAAATTTAGCACCTGTAGGGCCGATTCACCCGGTGCCATAGACCGCATGACTCCAATGCCAAACCCCAGGGCTAGCCACACCCAGCCCTGGGTATAGAGCAGCCGCCAGATCTCGCCATACCAGCGGCGCAGGCTGACCACTAAGAAACTGGCCAGGGTTAGAATCGCTGCATAGATAACGTAAGGCAGCGTCACCAGACTGGCTAAAATCAGCTGCTCTAGAGTTAACCACCTCACCCTGAGCTTATTTACCCTAGTAGGCTCCATCGCCAATCAGTACCACCCAAACTGTTCGAAACAAAATATATATATCTAGCCAGACCGACCAGTTTCTCACATAGTAGGCATCGAGGTTAACCCGCTCCTCGTAGGACACATTGTTACGCCCAGAGACCTGCCATAGCCCCGTCAGGCCGGGTAAGACTTTAGCGTACAGGGTGTACTTGTCGGCGTAGCGAAAGATCTCTTCTTTGACAATGGGGCGCGGCCCTACTAGGCTCATCTCACCCCGCAGCACGTTCCACAGCTGGGGTAGCTCATCTAGGCTGGTGCGCCGCAAAAAGCGACCAACTCGGGTAATGCGCGGGTCGTAGCGGAGTTTGTGGTCACGCTCCCACTGCGATCGCAGGTCTGGATGAACCTCAAAGTAGCGCTCTAGCACCTGGTCGGCCTTGGGCACCATCGACCGAAACTTCCAGGCTGTAAAAGGCACGCTGTTTTGCCCCAGGCGCGGCTGGCCGTAGAAAACTGGCCCATTGCCGTCCAGCTTTACCAGCATGGCAATGGTGACCACCAGCGGCAGCGTGGCAACGCCCACCACCAGAGTAAGCGCAATATCGAGCAGCGCTTTGATCAGACGTGGCCCCGGCAATAAAAGCTGCTGACGAATTTCCAACCCTAAAATTCCCCCTAGGTCTTTTGAGCTTACCCAGAGACTGGCCACCCCAAACAGGTCAGGAATCATCATCAGGTGGGGAAAGGTGCGGCCATAGCGCTCTAGAATTTTGAGCAGCCGCTCTCGCTCGACCCCTGGCATGGCCACAATGGCGTAGTTGATGTCGTGCTTGCGCGCTAGACGGGGAGCGATCGCCAGCGACCCCAGCACCGGTACGCCGCAAATCGCATCGCCAGGGTGGCGATCGTCATCAAGTACGGCCACTGGCTTGAGGCCAAAACCAGGCTGATTTTTGAGCGTTTGAATCACCAGTTCCCCCGTGCGCCCGCCTCCCAAAATCAGCACCTGATAGCCCCACCACGGGCAGCGGGCAAACACCTGTCTGACCAAAAATCGCCCTAGCAGCACCAGCAGCAAAGACAGTGCCCAGGTGATTAAAAACACCCCGCGCGAATAGGTTTCGCTCTCACGGGTCAAAAATAGCCCGGCTCCCAGCACCAGATAGGTAAACGTGGTAGATAGGCAAATACGACGCAGCTCATCCACCGGGCTGAGCCCCACCGCTGGGTACAGCCCTGCCGCTGCGTAGGCCAGCAAAAACACCGTCAAAATTGGCCACAGCTGCCCGTAGAGACCGGCTTCATACTCTCCCCCCAGGGCCAGCCGCAGATAGACGCCCATGGTGCCCGCCAGCGATAGGGCGATCAAATCCGCTGCCCCGAGCAGGCCAACCATCGGCAGCGATCGGGTTGACATCCTCAACGACAATAAGACCGGCTGAATTGTGCGCTCTAGAGGAAACATAAATTTCCCCAATACTCCTTCAACACCGACACTACTCTAATTCATCGCCCTGCTGAAATTTCAGCCACTTCTGGCTTAAATAGGCGGTTAATTCTTGGCAAAACCTTGGCTCAGAAAACGTTTCTGCCCACTGGCGAATGGTTTCGGGTACAAACAGCGATCGCTGACTGTCAAAGTGCTCCACTGCCTGCACTAGATCGTCAACGGTTTGCCGACCAAACAAGATCCCCGTCTTGCCAGGCTGTACGGTCTCGGCACAGCCTCCCCGACCGTAGGCAATCACCGGCGCACCCGCCGCCTGAGCTTCTACCACCGTGATGCCAAAATCTTCCTCCGCAGGGAATATAAATCCTCGACAGCGCGCCATATAGTCAGACACCATGGCGTCCGACGGGTTCCTGATAAAGGTAATGTTGGCCTTGGCAGCCCGCTGCAAAGCAGCCAGGGCTGGCCCATCGCCCATCACCACCAGGGGCAGGCCCAGCCGGTTAAAGGCCTCAACGGTGAGGTCAACTCGCTTGTAGGGCACGCACCGCGACACCGTCAGATAAAAGTCTTCGCGGGGTTGATTCCACCGAAACCGGTCGATCGCCACCGGCGGATAGATGACCGTGGCGGGGCGGCGATAGGTTTTCCAAATCCGCCGGGCAATGTAGTGCGAGTCGGCCACAAAACAGTCAACCCGATGGGCCGCAGCCAAGTCCCACAGACGGATGTAGTGCAAAATCAGTCGGGTGATGGCGCTCTTTGCCCCCTGAGTCAGGCCTGCCTGTTCTAGATATTGGTGCTGCAAATCCCAGGCGTAGCGAATGGGCGTATAGACGTAGCTGATGTGCAGCTGGTGGGGCCGGGTGAGCACGCCCTTGGCCACGGCGTGGTTGCTAGAGATCACCAGGTCGTAGGCCGACAGGTCAAACTGTTCCACCGCCAGGGGCATCAGCGGCAGGTACTGACGAAAGTGCTGGCGGGCCCAGGGCAGCTTCTGGATAAAGGAGGTCTGCACCCGCTTTCCCGGCGGAATCATGACTGCCGCTTCGGGATCTAAAAACTCGACCAGGCTAAAGATGTCGGCCTGAGGGCACACCGCCAGCATTTTTTCGACAACCTTCTCTGATCCTGCCCGATTGACTAACCATTCATGCACCACAGCCACAGCGGTGGGCAAGGTATCGGTGGGTATAGGGGACGATGGAACCATAAAAACCGCACTCAGGAAACGCAGGGGGAGCTGATGTCGACTGATTTACCTGGCTGAGAGCCTGGGCGAGTTGCAGAGACCTACCAGGCCAGATATCAACGTCTCCTAGCCCATCGCTGGTCGGCCCTACCTAGGCCGCAGCGTGAGGGCGTGAGGGACGGATCTGGAAATCTGCCGCCCTTAGGATCGCGAACTAAATGAACGTGGGATAGCCGTCCTGGCTGTCCACGGTTAGGCATCTTGCCTGGCCTACAAGAATGCCACATTCAGAGATCTGCGTTCCTTAAGATGCCTCAACCTTGAGCTCACCAGCAGCCACTTTGTCGCTGACCATCTGACGCACTAGAGCGAGTTCTTCATAGGTGACTTGGCCATCGGCCTTCATGGCGGCGGTAATGGCATCGCGCTCAGTGGCGGTGAGCACCCCGTCGGCGATCGCCTGTTCAATAATCTGCCGCAGGTTGTCTAGCTCCTGCTGCTCTCCAGGGTTTAATTCTCTGGCCATGGGGTTTCCTGCTTTGTGGCTGCACGCTCCAATCTTATCAGCGCGCCGAGCCCGAGTAAGCTACTCCCCACCCCTTTACCGACAAGTCCCTGTACCCTCAATCCCCTCGTAATCTACCGCTACCTCCGACCCACTCCGAGGAGTCCCTCCCGACAGGTCGGTCAGCTCTACCGGGTAGCTGCCGCCAGTGGGTGGGCTCATGGTGCCCTGGTACTGGGGCTGCCCCTGGTTGCTGCTGCCCTGGCGGCTGAGGGTGCCGTCAAAGGTGTTGCGGGTTTCGAGATTGACAAAGCGCACCAGGTGAAAGCCGTTGGCGTCGTAGAAGGCGGTGAAGGTCATGGCTTCCATCAACCCTTCGCAGGTGCTGCTCTGGCTGGCCCGATTTGGCAGGGGGGTGGCCCGCCCGGCAGTGTTAATAAAGTCGCCGCGAATCCAGCCCTCGGCTCCAGATTCGTCAAATTTGACAAAATACCAGGTGCCGTCGCTGGCCTCTGCCGATCGCAGCAGCTGTACCGGGTCGCCCATGACCCCATAGCCCCTGGTTTCGGAGGCGGTGGTGGGCTGCAATCGCAAGTTGATCTGCGACCCCGGCTGGCTGGCAATTAGCTGCGCTGCCTGGGGCGGGTTCACCGCTTGGCCCGTGCCCCCGACCCCAGGCTCTGGCGGACTCGGGGTCGGAGCTGCGCCTGTCCCTGGGGCTGGAGCTGTCCCTGGGACAGGCGCAGTGGGGTCTACCGGCTGCGCCTCGGTCTGCTCTCCTGCGCTAGGGGGCACCCCCCCGGTGGTACCGTTGCGCTGTCCGTAGAAAATCGCTGCCAGCGCGACAACAACACTACAGAGCGCCACTGCCATCCATACTTTGGACTTGGTCATAGCTTTGCCCCCTCAGGAAACCCAGAGATCTAGCATAGCGTTTGGCCCCAAGGGATTTTAGATTTAAGAGGGGGGATTTTAGATTGTCACAGTAGGCCAATCCAAGGGAGGTTTTAGGCGGGGGATTTGAGATCAATTTACCCCTCCAATTCCCACCCCTACATGTCCCTGGCTACAACCGCCCTGCCTGCCAAAATCTAAGCTCCAAAACTGGCCTATCGCCCAAACCCCACTACCGCCTCCTCTGCTACCACGTAGGCGGTCTCCCCCGCCGCCAGGGCAATGTCGTAGCCGCCGGTAAACTCCCCGAAGGCGGGCAGCGTCAGCCGCTGCTGCCGGGGCTGCCAGTGGAAACAGGGCAACCGCAGGCGATCGCACCCCATGGTCAGCCTAAAGCAGGGGTGAATGTGGCCACAGATATTGAGCCGCTCACCGTCTACATCTGGCTCATGGCTAAACAGCACGCCCTCCACCTCCACTGCGTCAACCAAGCAATCTACCGAGAGCTGGTTGAGGGTGTCTTGCAGACGGCGATCGTGGTTGCCAAGAATCAGGTGGGCACTCACCTGGGTGCGGTGCAAAAACCTCAGCCAGGCATCGATTACCCCATCGGCCATGCCCTCGCGCCCGTGGAACAGGTCGCCTAAAATCCATAAATGTTCGGGGCTGTACTGAGCGCACAGCCCCTCCAGCCGCTGGAGGGTGGCGTCGTTAACCTGGCTGGGCACCGGTAGCCCGTGGTGCTGAAAGGTCTCTGCCTTGCCCAGGTGCACATCCGATACCAGCAGCAGCTTCAGCGACTCAACGTAAATCGCCCGCTGGGGCAGCAGCACAAGCTCAACCTGACCTACCGTCAGCGTTTCTGTAACAGCAGGTGGTGACGACATCAGCAGCACAGCAACAACTCAATGGATGCCACTGTAGAGGATTTGCCCCATTTCTGCCGCCGCCAGCCTGCTAACTGGCCAGCTTCTAACCGGCCAACCTGCTCAAGCACCAGCTCTTAGGACAATTCTGGCAACGAAAATACCCAAGGATTTTGTTGCCTTCTAAGGACGCAGGCTCTGCGCCCCTACCTGGTGGTCTTTTCTTTCCTGGAGACCGTCTCACAGCAGATTCATAATCTGCGCCACCATGGCCAGGCTCTCTTCGTAGAGCATGTCTTCGCCCCAGCGCTGCAGCTGCTGCCCCAGCATAAAATCGGCTCTTTGGTCGGTCAGGGCCGTCACCTGCTCCACCTGACAGGCCTGGGCACCGCCCCCGGCTTCCATGCGCATGCAGCCCATGGTTTCAGAGCACAAAATAGTGCAGCAGTTGGCATTGAGATCGGTGGAGTTTAGCCGCAGCCCGGTCAGATCGCCGACCACCTCGCCCAGGTCGGCCACCGGAATGCCCGCCAGTTCTGCCTCAATCGCCAAATCGTTAGGGCCTTTGAAATGGATTTTCTTGATGTTGTAGATGCCGCCTTCTTCTACATAATCAATCGGCTGCCAGCCCAGACGACTGGCAAACCAGCCCAGGTACAGCAGTGCCTGGGCCGCATTGCCCTGCTCATAGTCAATGCTAATGCGATCTACGCTGATCAGCGACTCGCGCCGTTCAGGGGGGTCAAAGGCGGCGGCGGTCAGCTCTTGCCAGGGGGCTAAACGGTGCCAGTTGAGGTCGGCAATGTAGGTGCTTGCCTCCATTAGTTCCTGCATGGTCTGCAACTCGGCCTCGGCATCGCTGAAATAGCTCGAATCAACAATAATGCAGTTGCTTGACTTGGCCAGTTTCTGAAAAATTAGCTGCTCGGGGCTGGGGGTGGCCTTCCACCACACAAACTTGGGTAATTCTGGCAGGGTCAGGGAGGCAATCAGGTCGCTCACCCGCTCTAGGGCGGCCTTAGTGCCCCGCAGATTGATGTACTCACAGCACACCAGATTACCCGAGGTTTTCTTCTGCACCGGGCAGTATACCGACACCTGGGCCGTCACCCCGGTGTCTTCACCAAAGGTGGGGCAAAGGCTAATGATCCGGCAGGGGTTATGGGCCGAAATCGACTCGCTGAGGCTAAAGCCTCGCTGGTCGAGGTTCGGATACTGTCTTTTGCTGTCAGGCAGCTTGGCATACTCCTGACGTATCCGAGTCAGGGTGGGTGGGTCAATGCGGCCTGTCACCCTCAGGTCGTAGGCGATCTGGGCCTCGCGAATGGCCTCGCGGGTCTGAGTGCCGTGGCTACTGTCGATAAAGCCGGTGTAATAGCCCAGGGCTGCCAAAACCTGCTGTACTTCTTCAGGCTCGTAGATCACCATGCTGAAGGTGGTGGCGCGGGTCGCCAGGGGGGTGGCGGCCCCTGAGTCTTGCTGGTGCCAAATACTGTGCAGCTCTGCCTCAATCTCGTCGAGGGAGATATCCTTGGGCCTTTGCAGCGCAACGATAGGAGTAGTTGTCATAGGGCTTTGGGGGTAGGGAGTAGGGAGTAGGGAGTAGGTGGGTGAATGAGTAGGTGGGTGGATGGGCTACAGGCGTCGCCAACGACGGCCATCTTTATTGAGCAAAAACTCGGCTTCCACTGGCCCCCAGGTGCCGGCCTCATACATGGGGATCGCCTTGGGGTCGGCGGGGGCGTCCCAGGCTTCGAGCAGCGGGGTCAGCAGTCGCCACGAAGCCTCGACCTCGTCACCCCGCGTAAATAGGGTTTGGTCGGCCAGCATGCAGTCGACGATTAGGCGGGCGTAGGCGTCGGTGTTGGCCTGGCCAAAGGCGGCATCGTAGCGAAAGTCCATATCTACTGATCGCGTCCGCAGAGAGTTGCCCGGCGTCTTGACCTCAAAGCGCATGGAGATGCCCTCGTCGGGCTGAATGCGCAGAGCCAGCACGTTGTGATTCATCTGCTGAGCCGCCGATTGAAACATCAGGTGGGGCACTTCGTTGAAATGGATGGAGATCTCACTCACCTTCTTGGGCATGCGCTTGCCGGTACGCATGTAGAAGGGCACCCCTTTCCAGCGCCAGTTGTCGATTTCGAGCTTAATGGCGCTAAAGGTTTGCATGGTTGACTCGGGGCTGGCCCCCTCCTCTTCTCGGTAGCCGGGTACCGACTTACCCTTCATCCACCCAGGGGAGTACTGCCCCCGCACGGCGCACTGGCTGATATCTTCGGTGTCGGCTAGACGAGTGGCCTGTAGCACCTTAGTTTTTTCGTTGCGAATGGCGTCGGCATCCAAGGTGTTGGGCGCTTCCATGGCCGTGAGGCAAAACAGCTGCATCAGGTGGTTTTGCACCATGTCGCGCAGGGCACCAGCGGTTTCGTAGTAGCCCGCCCGGCCCTCTAGACCCACGGTTTCAGCCACGGTGATCTGCACATGGTCGACAAACTGACGGTTCCACAGCGGCTCAAAAATGGCGTTGGCAAAGCGAAACACCATCAGGTTTTGAACGGTTTCTTTGCCCAGGTAGTGGTCGATGCGGTAGATCTGGCGCTCGTTGCACACATCCTGCACCACCCGGTTGAGCACCCGAGCCGAAGATAGGTCTTTGCCGAAGGGCTTTTCGATGATCAGTCGCTGCTTGTCGGGGTCTTCGAGCATGCCCGCTGCGCCCAGCTGCTGGGTGGCCTCGCCAAAAAAGCGCGGTGCCACCGAGAGATAAAACACCCGGTTGCCCTTGGTGCCCCGCGTCTCGTCGATGTCGGCTAAGAGGGCTTTGAGGGCTTGGTAAGAGGCTGGGTTGTCAATGTCGCCGGGGCAGTAAAACAACCCTCGGGCAAAGTCATTCCAGATCGCCTCATGGCCTAGACCGTTGCCAAATTCTTCTACCCCTTCGCGCAGGTGCTCACGAAAAAATTCGTGGCTCCACTCGCGCCGGGCCACGCCAACGATGGTCAGCTCTGGAGGCAGCCGCCGCTCGCGCCGCATTTGATAGATAGCGGGCACAATTTTGCGCTGGGTAAGGTCGCCCGAGGCGCCAAAAATCACCAGAATTTGAGGCTCAGGGATGCGGTCTTGCTGAAGACCGCTACGCAGAGGATTGTCAAGCAAGGACACCATAAGCGGGGGAAATAAACGTTAGTGAATCAGCTCTGACAAGATTGATGCTAAAACAGCGACGACGAGGGCAGTCTTGGGATGACAGGACTGGGATGACAGGACTGGGATGACAGGACTGGGATGACAGGACTATGAGTAAATCTCATCTAAGTCCAGACGTAGCGTTCTGCCTGGGGGAAAACTACAGATCCCGAGCTGGACTTGGTATAGCAGAAATCGCAATCTATATTGACAGCAGATTTTACAAATCAGGTGAGACTATAGACCGTCTTAATTAACCAGCCTGAAAGGGTATTGAAAGTAACCAAATCTGACCGCCGGGCACATGCCGCCGGGCACACCATAGTTTTGCTCAACCAGCTTAAGTCTGGTTTAACAGCCAGGGCGATCGCCGCACCCACGGCCTAGCTCTCATTGGTTAGCAGAGTGCCCTGACGGCGGCTGTGGTCTTGAATGAACGACTCTGCCAGGGCGACATCGTCTTTGCTGCCCACCACAAAGGGGGTGCGCTGGTGAATTTCGCCGGGCACTACCGACATAATCTCTTCGGTGCCGGTGCTAGCCCGCCCGCCTGCCTGCTCAATTAAGAAGGCCAGGGGCGCAGTTTCGTACAGCAGCCGCAGCTTGCCCTCGGGCTTTTTGGTGGTGCCGGGGTAGAGAAACACGCCGCCCTGGGTGAGGATGCGGTGGAAATCGGCCACCAGCGCCCCGGTGTAGCGGGCCGAGTAGCCGTCGTGGCGATGCACGTAGCGGGTGAAATCGCGGATGGAGTCTTCCCACTGCCAGAAGTTGCCCTCGTTGACGCTGTAGGTGGGGCCGTGGGCGGGGGTTTGGATATTTTCAGTGGCTAGAATAAACTCGCCCAGGCTGGGGTCGAGCACAAAGGCATGCACCCCCTTACCAATGGAGTAGACCAGAATGGTGCTGGGGCCGTAGAGAATGTAGCCCGCCGCCAGCTGCTGGTGGCCGTCTTGCAGCAGGTCGGCCCCGGTCTGGTCGAGGTCGTCGCCCTGCTGACGGCGAATGGAGAAAATCGAGCCGACGTTGAGGTTGATGTCAACGTTGGAGGAGCCGTCAATGGGGTCGTAGAGCAGGGTGTAGCGGCCAACGGGGCAGTTTTCGGGAATGTAGTAGGGCTTCTCCATCTCTTCGGAGGCGAGGCGGCACACCAGGCCGCTCTGCTTAAACACGGAGATAAACACATCGTTGGCGTAGATATCCATCTTCTTGACGGCTTCGCCCTGGACGTTGGTTTCGCCGGTAAAGCCCAGGGCCGACTCCATTAGCCCGGCGCGGCTGAGGTGGCGGGCAACGAGCTTACCGGCCAGGGCAATGCGGCTCATTAGGGCGCTGAGGTCTTGGGCCTCGGGGCCAAAGCTGTGCAGCTGCTCAAGCACGTGGCGGGCGAGGGTTTTGCAGTCGCGATCGAGGGCAAAGGCAGAGTCGGCGGGTTGATAGTCGGCCATCGTAGGATTCCTTTCTTGTTCCATTGCGGGGGCAGGGCTGCGGCGTCTAGAGAGGGCGACAATCCCTTGGGAGTATTTTGCTGGAATTGTCCTTATGGTAAAGAAGCTGACTGCGATCGCCGGCAACCTTTAGAGACACTTTAGAAATGAGGCCGCGCTGAGAACTGGCCCAGAATCTGCGGCCACTGCCGGGTTTGACGTCAGCATGGTCGCCTAGACGACATCAGGCTCAGAGTATTCCATCTAAGTAAACGTCCTCTTTGAGGTCGTAAACTCGGCCCGTTGGGCCTGTTTCCATAAAACTCTGGATAAGTATTTAGCTGGAACACTCTCAGGCAGATTCGGCCTCTCCCAGCCACCCTAGCACTAACCGATTCACTAGCTCAGGGGCTTCGTCCTGGGGGCAGTGGCCCACACCGGGCAATTCTTCCATCGCCCTTACCGCCGGAAAGTCGGCCAGCTTGCGGCCCAGGGCCACCGGCTCCCAGGGGTCGTCTTGGCCCCAGACAATCCACACCGGGCAGGGGGCCAACGGCAGCAGGTCTTCGGGCAGGGGGCCTTGGGAGTAGCGCACAAAGGCCAAAAACACGTCGGCAGCCCCAGGGGTGAGGGCAGGAGCGAGAATGGCCTCGACCAACTCATCGGTGACGGCTTCTGGGCGATGGTAGGCCTGCCCCAGCAAATTGCGAATCACCTTTCGCTGGGCAATGCGGGAGAAGAAAAAGCGCCCGGCGGGGGCGTAGCCCAGCAGGTTTTGCACGATGGGGGTGCTGAGCCGCTGGTGCCAGGGAATCTCGGCCCGGCGACGCTCGTGCAGCAGGCGGATCGAGCAGTTGAGCATGACCACGCCCTTGACCCACCCATCTCCATCCCCAGAGGCTCCATCCCCAGAGGCCCCATCCACCGCCGCCCCATCTACCGCAGCCTGAAGGGCGACAATGCAGCCGATGGAGTTGGCCACCAGGTAGGCGGGCTGACCGATCACCTCGCGGCAAAAATCGAGGATTTGCTGGCCCCAGGTCTCGAAGGTGTAGGCCAGGGGAGCGTTGGGGGCGGGTTTGTCGGAGAGGCCAAAGCCCAGCAGGTCGATCGCATAGGCCTGATACTGCTCGCCAAAGGCAGGCAAATTCTTGCGCCAGTGGTCGCTAGAGGCCCCAAAGCCGTGGATGCAGAGCACGGGGGTGCCCGTGGTGCCGATACGCTGGTAGCGAATGGAGAACCCCTGCCATTGCCAGGTTTGGGTGGTGGGGGTGGCTAGGGCGGTGGTCACGGT
>QBMN01000004.1:0-58071 GCA_003241845.1 Shackletoniella antarctica
CCCCTCACCACCCCTCACCACCGCTCCACCCTCACCACCTCCGTCCAGGTAAACTCATTCGGGCTGCGCTTCACCAGCGGGTAGCTGCGCCCATAGCGCTCCATCTCTTCCAGCTCCGCATCCGCCTTAGCGGTGTGGTAGACCAGCACATACTCCGCCCCCACCGCCGGTTCCATCTCCCGCTCCACCTCATTGAGCCACTGGGTCTTGCTCACCAGCACCACCAGCTGATCCGCCAGGGTGGTAATTGCCTCGGCAATGTTGCTGCGGTTCCCCGAGTCCAGACTGCCAAAGGGTGAATCCATCACAATCGGAAAGCCGCCCCCGTCTAGCCCAATCGTCGAGTGCTTCTTGCTCCAGTAGCGCACCCGCTCGATCACGCTGCCAATAAAGGCCAGACTGAGAATCTGGTTTTGCCCCGTCGAGGCCGCCACGGTCGCCTCACCATCCAGGTTTGGGTCGATCAGCCGCAGCTCATAGTTCTCCGTCAGCTTCGGCAGGTAGGGCGTAAACGAAATCTTGCGAAAAATCTCCCGCACCTTCAGCTCCAGCACCGCCCGAAACTTGAGATCGACCCGGTGCTTCACCTCATTTAGGCGGGCCACCGCATCTTGGGCCGCTTCGATTTGCCGCTTCACGCGGGCCTGTTCTTTATCTTTAGCCTTGTGCGCCTTAATTTGCTTATCGACCTCCGCGATCGCATCTGACCGCCGCTTAATCTCATCCTTCAGCACCGCATCTTCGCGGTGGCGGGCGGTGATGGCCTGCTCGGTTTCTTCGAGCCGCCGCTCAATGCCCTGCACATTCACATCTTCATTGCCCTTAAGCTGGTCGCGAATGCCGCTGATTTGGTCTTGCAGGCGGGCAATGCGCTGGCGCAGGTTTTCAATGCTGGCCTGCTCCTGGTCAATTTCGGCCCAAAACTCAGGGATCTGCCGCTCCAGGCTTTCCACTTCGCCGCTCATTTTAATCACGGCCTCTTCCACATCCTGCAAGCCCCCCTTGCCCAGCCAGGTCTCCACTTCCCGGCGGTTGGTGGTGCCAGCGGTGAGCTGGGCACCGCAAATGCAGGCTGCTTGGTCGAGCAGATCTTGCACAAACTGGCGCTTAATGCCCGCAGGTAGCTCGCCCTTGCGCCGCAGGTCGGCGGCTAGATCCTTAAATTGAGTAATGGTATCGCCCAAAAACACCATATAGCCCCGCGACGAAATGGTGCGCCGCAGGCGGTCTTCGCTGCGCCCGAGCAGTTGCTCTTGGTTTTCCATTTCATCTTGCAGAGCTTTGCGCCGCTCCTGGATTTCCTTAACGCTGGCTAAATCCATTAGCTGGGCGTTGTACCGCTGCTTCAGGTCTTCCTGATCCAGCAGATCCTGCACGATCGCCTCGCGGCGGGTTTCTTTTTGGGTCTTTTCCTCTTCTAGTCCGGTTTTCTCAGACACCAGCCGCTTGGTTTCGGTGTCGCCAATGTCCCGGAGTTCTTTCTCTAGCTGTTTGCGGGCGTAGTCGAGGTGGTTGATGCCCCGCTCCAGCATTTCCACGCTCAAGAGAGTCTTAATGGCGGTGGCCATGTCGGCCCGGTTTTCGGTTTTGACAATCTGCTCAATGCGCTCCCCATCAAAAAAGAAGTAGCGGTGCAGGCTACTGGGCAGCACGCTGCCAATGGCATCTTCAATATCGTCTTTTTCTGGAACCAGCTTGCCGTTGATTTTGAGCTGCAATACGCTGGGTTCTTCCAGAATTTTTCCAGCGGAGTCTTTTTGGGCCACGCAGGAGCGCCGCGCCTGATATTCTTTGCCGTTGTGCTCAAACAGCACCTCGGCCCAGCACTCCACGAGGCTGCCCACCGGCACTTCTCCCAGGGCGCGGTTGTTGACCAGCGGGCCAGGGGCAAAGGCAGGGCTGCGCTGGTTGTAGAGCACCCAGGTAAACCCATTCAGCAGCGTGGTTTTGCCCGCCCCATTGTTGCCGTGGATGACGGTGACGCTGCGACCGCCCTGGTGGGCTAGATCGAGGGCGACCTCGCCCCAAAACTGCCGAAAGTTAAACAGCTTCAGCGATAGCAGCTTCATTTCACCACGTCCTTGATGATCTTGAGCACGTCGGCTCGAATGCGGGGGCGATCGCTCGACAAATTCGCCTTCTCCAGCCGAATCACCTCCCGGATGATCCGCTCCACCTCCGGGGGAGCCGTAGTGATCGGTTCTTCAATGTCTTCCTGGCTGGGGTTTGGGGGAGGCGTCATGGTGGGGTGGTGGGATGGTGGGGTTATGGCCGAGACCGCCAGGGGAGGGGTCGGTTTGTGGCCGAGACCACCAGGGAATAGAATTCCCTGGCTCATAGTAAAAGTCCTCCAAAGAGGACTGGAAAAACGGGTTGAGTCCACTTTAGTGGACTTCCGCTTTGAGCCGTGGGTTTTAACCCTCGGCTCATCGGGGTATCGCGCCCACGACCCCCGTGGGTTTTAACCCATGGCTCACCGGGTATCGAGCACGACCATAATCACAAATCTAACAAGTCATACCGTGCTTGCAGGGGATACAGAATTTTACGCGCTTCTCCAGCATTCAGCGCCAGATCGGCAAATTCTACAAATCGGGTCAGCTCGCCGCGCAGCACCCGCCGCTCTATCTGCCAATATTCCCCGCCCAGATCCGGCGGCACCACCAGCATGTCAAACAGTTCGGCCTGGTTTTTGCCCGGCGATCGCCGCAAAATGCGCCCCCGCCGCTGGATAAACTGGCGCGGGTTGCTGCTGCTGGCTAAAATTACAGCGGTTTGAATAGCCGGGATATCAACCCCTTCGTCTAGGCAGCGAATCGCGACCAGCCCTTTGAGATGCCCTTTCTCGAAGGCGTAGCGCAGGTCATCCCGCTCGCCTAGGGTGGTCTCGGCAATGTAGGGCTCGACCTTGTAGCCCAGGCGATAGTTGAGCAGTTCCGTCACGGCTTCGAGCTGGCGGCGGCTTTCATCGGTGGTTTCATCTTCTACCGAACCATCGCCACAGTAAAACAACGTGTGGTCGGTGTTGAGCCGGTTGGCCATCAGCGTTCTCAGCTGGGTGAGCTTATTTTCGGCGGTGCAAATTAGCCTGGCCCGCTCAAACAACAGTCGCTCTAGGGCGGTGTTGTCGTCCCTGCCGCCAATGCCCATGGCTCGCCCAATGGCTACCGTCAGCTCGGCGTAGCGATCAACCTCCTCAGGGGTCAGCTCGATCAAGATCGGGGTGTAGGTATACTGCACCAGCGCCCCCGTCTGAATTGCGTCTCGCAGGGTAAATTCTGGCTCTAGCACTGGCCCAAAATAGTCAAAGATGCGCTCTGTACCAGCCTCATCAAAGTGGCGCTCTGGGGTGGCCGACAGGGCCAGCCGCAGCTTGATCGCGTCCGGTAAGCAACTCGCCAGATTTTCGGCCCCCAGGTTGTGGGCTTCATCGCCAACGATCATCGCTAGCTGGGGCAGAAACGACAGCTGAGATTGCAAAGAGTCTTGCCGCAGGGTCGCGTTGGTAGTGATGATGGTGACAAAGGGCTGTCGTTCGCCCAGCACCGCTAGCAGCTGAGCCTGAAGTTCACTCTGCCAAGTCTGTGCCCGGTCAAAGGCCAGCACGGGGTCGAGGTTAAATTTGCGGCATTCCTCCGCCCACTGGGTGACCAGATGGCGATAGGGGCAGACAATCAGCAGGGCTTTCAAAGGTTTGTTTTGGGCCGCACACTTGCGGTAGAGTTCCGCTGCGATCGCCAGCGCCGTAATCGTCTTACCGCTGCCTGTAGCCATCTTCAGCGTGCCCCGCCCCTGATTGGCAAACCAGTTTGCGATCGCCTGGTGTTGGTAGTCTCTCAGGTTGAGCCAAAAGGGTGTGATCGGCACCCCCGGCCTCGGCACTTCCGGTAGTGGTGTATCTGGCTCGTAGCGCTCATCCATTGCAGAAACTCTAGGTTCCTGAACCGGCGGCTGGGGCGGGCATAGCTTTAGCAGCGATCGCGCCACCGCCTCAGGGAAGGCCATCACCTCTACATGCTTCGTCTGGTCGTTCCACAAATCCTGAAAGTTTTTTGCTTTTTGCAACGCCCGCTGGCTCACTCCCTCATCCCAAGAGCAATAGACATCCAGACATTCAAAGTTATCGATCAATGCGCTGGCGCTTTCATTGGCCGACCCAGCAAAGGCGACCACATGACCATCCCCATCCACAAAGATGCCCAATTTTTCGTGGTAAATGCCCCGCTGTCGCAGCGTCTTGGGAATCGCCAGCTTAATTTCCAGCAGCCCCTTACTCAGCAACCACACCAATACCGCCAGCCGATCTTGAATTACCTGGGGTAGCTCAACCTCCAGATCCCGTAGCAAAGCCGCCTCGACCGCCTGCTCCCGGTTCTTTAGCCCCTGCTCAATCGCCTTCACATCTTCCTCCGATAGCTGGGGCGACGTAATCAGACGCATTTGCCCCCCCGATCGCACAAATGCCGTCAGCCCTTGGGCCACACAAGCCATCGAAGAGCTAGAGAAATAGCCAACTGCCCGGTTATACACCGTGGCCTGCTCCAGGCACGGAATGTAGAAATCTTTGACGATGTTGCACTCGCTGCTGCGATACTCGTCCTGAATCGTTAGATCCTTCAGGCTCACGCAGACTCCTCAGTGGTGGGCACTTACCGCAGTTTAGCCAAGCCCCACTACTGAGGATGCGCACACAACGTCTTGCTTAAATTTCTTTACACAATGTTTTAGAGCCTACGCCTTGGTTGTCCTAGTCCACAGGTATACGCTATTGCTCAAGGGGCTTCCACAGAGAGGCTTTGACCGCATGAGGTCAAATATTCTGTTCAACGTAAATCAGGGCAACGCCAAGAAAGTCTGCTACTCGGTTCAGCTTCTTGGGGCTTAGCTAGGTAAGCCCAAAACTACAGACATAGTTGTCATACTCCTCACCAGGACGGCTCCCGCTCCAGTCCTCGATGCTGATATCTTCTGCTTGAACTGCTGTCATAAACTGGGTCGCAGCAGTTTCGTCAGGCGTCACAATTTGAAATTCATTCATAACCACACAACTATTTGATTTGGTTCTCTTGTACTATATTATCGCCCGAATAGATCTAAAGCTGCCAATTTAGCCACAGGTCTTGCTCCAGCTCGCGCAGCAACGCCCGCTCGATTACCTGGTCACGCCCCTTAGTGGTGCAGAAAACTCTATGGCAGTCTCAGAATGAGAACGAAACGACCTTGGAGAACTCAATGCAGCAGTCTAAGGCGTCTCGTTTGCGCTGAGAGGCGCAGGCGGGCGGTGGATTGCACTTAGGCAACACTTGGAGGATGGGCAAGGGCAGTCGCTCATAGCAGAGCCGAGCCAGCTCTCGCAGACCCAGTTGCAGAAAACTCAAGCCCCGGTCACCATGCCAATCTAGACGAGTCCGTTGTCCAGCCTTAACCAGCATCATGCCCAACACCAGGGCAATCAGATAAGCGCAATCCAGCAGCATAAACAAGCGGGTTAAGACGGCCGCATCGCGTAAGCCTGAGTCAAGGACATTCAAGGCCGCTGACTTGTAATCCTTAAAATGAGGTTTCTCCTCCGGAGACGATTCGCGAACAATCCCTCCAAAGCGCTGGCCGTAGAGCGCAAAGGTCTGCAACGAGACCGCTTGACGAGATAACACAGCCCAGGTGCCGGGTGCAGCCGGCACATTAGCCGTTGCCAGGTGGGCATCAATATCACCTAACACCCGCACTGGCCCCACCAGATAGGCTTGTTCTGGGGGCGGAAAGAGGCTCTCTACCGATTGAGTTCGACCGTCGGCAGTAGTAACCAACAGGTCTGACTTCACCCGAATCGCCCAGTCCCACTGCTGTTTGTTCGACCAGCGCATCAAGCCCCCATGTTTCTCCTTCGGAGACGCTTCGCGAACAAAACCCCGGTCAGCCAGCAAGGTCACCTGTACGCCTGGGGGCAGTACCTGTTGAGCACGCTCCAAGACAGGTCGATACTGCTCAAAGCCCACCATGGCACTGCCATGCTCTAGTACCACTTGGGCCAGGGTAAACGAGCGGCCACCCCAGGCCAAGCACACCTCAATCAGACAAAATTGATCCCACAGCATGCTGGTGTCCAGCGTCAGTAGGATGGCCTCTCCGGCGAAGGCCGACAGCAGGTGACGTAGTATCGGTTCGTAATAGCGTTCCGCTGTAATCTGCGGATTATGCAGAAAGTAGCTCAGCCGTCCCATATGGGCACGGGCACCGCAGTCACGATGCGAGAGATAGGGAATCCACCGCCCTAGACAGGCCTCGCCGGACTATAATACCGCCGCCACAATTTCAGCAAACCCTTGCAGATGCCGTTGGTCTTTGGGCTGCACCCATTGACTCAATTGGTCTTGCAGTTGACGATGCAGGAGGGGTGTTTCCATGACACTGGCCTTGAGTTGGGGAATTCAAGCCTCTCATGAAATACCCCTCCTCATCCACCCTGTCTCACTTGAGACTCCTCACACAGCAACCCTTTCAGGACTTTTCTGCACCACTAAGGGTGTTTCTCAACAGACTTCTTTATCTTTCTGTAAAGATAAAGAGGTCTGTTGAGGCGTTCAGGCCAGGGCTGTTTTGCCTTGCATCCGGGCAGGTGACCTTACTATTTATTTTCTTTACGGTGATTCTCCCATGAGCTATCTAGACTCTACGGCCCAGTTTTATGCTGAAGTGGCGACTACTCCAGAGGTGGGCTTGTGCTGTGTGCAGAGCAGCCCTCTGGTGATGCCGGGGCTGGTGATTCCAGAGCGTATGCAGGCGATGAACTACGGCTGCGGCACCACCGTACACTCGGCAGAGCTGACCGGGCAGCCTACGGTGGCCTACGTGGGGGTCGGCGGCGGCCTGGAGGCGTTGCAGTTCAGCTATTTTTCGCGCCGTCAGGGGTCGGTGGTAGCCATTGACCCGGTGGATGAAATGCGCCAGGCGGCGGCTCAAAATCTGATCGAGGCGGCGGCTCTAAACGACTGGTTTGAGGCTGACTTTGTGACGCTGCTGGCGGGTGACGCCTTTGCCCTACCCCTGGCCGATGAGTCGGTGGATGTGGTGGCCCAAAACTGTCTGTTTAACATTTTTGAGCCAGACGATTTAATGCGGGCGCTGGGGGAGGCCTACCGGGTGCTAAAGCCAGGTGGGCGGCTGATTATGAGTGACCCGATCGCAACTCGCCCGATTCCTGCCCATTTGCAGCAGGATGATCGCCTGCGGGCGCTGTGCCTGTCGGGGGCGCTCACCTACGATGAGTACACCCAGCATTTGATCGGCGCTGGCTTTGGCCAGATCGAGGTGCGCGCCCGCCGCCCCTATCGGGTGCTCGACTCGGCCCAGTACGGTCTAGACGAGCATCTACTGCTAGAAAGCTTAGATACGGTGTCGTTTAAGGTGCCGATTCCCGCCGATGGGGCCTGCATTTTTACGGGCAAAACGGCGGTGTATACCGGGCCAGAAGCTTCCTTTGACGACGGGGCTGGCCACTACCTGAGCCGGGGGGTGCCCTCAGCGGTGTGTGACAAGACAGCTAAAAACCTGGGCCGCTACCCCAATGTGCTGGTGACCGGGTCTACCTGGCACTATGACGGGGGCGGGTGCTGCTAGGTGAGCTTCGTCTTCTCGGTGGCCCCAGCGCTGCCATACCAGATAGTTTCGATCGCAGCCGCCGCTGCTATGGGGTCTGCTTCGCCGTCGAGGCGCTGGGTAATATGCCCCAGCTTGCGGCCGGGGCGAATGCCTTTGGTGTACCAGTAGAGGGTGGCCTGGGGCAGCTGCCTGAGGGCCACCAGCTTTTGGTGATGCGACTCTTCAGATGCGTCTAGGCCGAGCAGGTTGACCATGATGGCCTGGGGGCAGATCAGGCGGGTGGGGGTGAGGGGGCGATCGCCCACTGCCCGCAGCTGCTGCTCAAACTGTGAGGTCTCACAGGCATCGAGGCTATAGTGGCCCGAGTTGTGGGGGCGGGGGGCAATTTCGTTGATCAGCACCCGATCATCGTGGGTGAGAAAGCACTCGATGCCGACGATGCCGACCAGCTGGAGCTGCTCTACCAGGGCACGGGCAATGCTCTCCATCGTTGCCGCGACAGCAGGGCTAACCCTGGCCGGGGCCAAGACGCGGCGGCAAATTTGATCGACCTGCTGGGTTTCCACCGTGGGGTAAACCGCAATATCGCCCTGGGCCGACCGGGCTACCATGACCGCCAGTTCCTGCTTAAAGGGCACAAACTCCTCTAGCAGCACCGGGGCCTGCTTAAATTTGCCCCAGGTAGCGGTGAGCTGGATTGCATCGCTAACCACCGAGGTGCCGTAGCCGTCGTAGCCCAGGCGGCGAGTTTTCATCACTAATGGGAAGCCGATGCTTTGGCCCTTGGCGGTGAGCTCGGCCTCGGTTTCGTCGCCGTTGAGAAAGCCGTAGCGGGGGTTGGGCAGGCCAATGCGGCCAAAAAACTCGCGCTGGTGGCGCTTGTCGAGCACCAGCGCCAAGACATCTAGCCCAGGCCGAAAGATTGTGCCCCCATCGGCCAGGGTTTGTAGCCCCTCGCAGTCGATAAATTCGTTCTCGAAGGTGATGACATCGCACTGGGCGGCTAGAGACTGGGTGGCAGCGGCATCGGCGACATCGGCTAGTAGGGTAGAGTGGGCGATCGCCACCGCTGGGTCACTCTCGCTAGGGGTTTGCACCACCAGCTTTAGCCCCAGTTTTTTGGCCGCTGGCCCCATCATCCAGGCCAGTTGGCCACCGCCAATGATGCCGACCCGTTGAATTGTGCTGGGGTGCTCCATAGTGCGCAGATTGTATGCTTTTTGCCTACCTTGATCACTACCGCCCCATCTCCAAAGGAGACGGGGCGGTGGTGGAGAGCCTAGTCAGGTAGCACCTTAGTAGGTCTCAACGTGCCAGCGATGGGCTTTCTTCATCTGCTTGCGGAACTCAACCCAGTCGACCCCGTGCTTGCTGGCGGCGACGGCCATCCCTTCATCAATGCCGTCTTCCATGCCCTTCAGCCCGCACATATAGGTGTGGGTATTGGGCTTTTGCATGAGATCCCACAGCTCATCGGCGTGCTCAGCCACCCGGTGCTGAATATACATGCGGCCCCCTTCGGCATTCTCCTGCTCACGGCTGATGGCGTAGGTGAGCTTGAAGTTCTCAGGGTACTGCTCTCCAATCTGCTCAAACTCCTCTTTGTAGAGAACGTTGGGGGTGTAGGGCACCCCAAAGATTAACCAGGCCAGACCCTTAAACTGATAGTCGGGGTTTGCCTGGCGCTCAGCTTCCATAAACATGCGCCACAGGTAGGCCCGGAAGGGGGCAATACCGGTGCCGGTGGCCAGCATGATGATGGTGGCCTCAGGGTCGTCGGGCAGCAGCATTTCTTTGCCCACCGGCCCGGTGATTTTTACATCATCCCCTGGCTCGATGTTGCACAGGTAGGTGGAGCAGGTGCCGTAGACCGTCTCGCCGCTCTCGGGATGCTTGTACTCAAGCTGACGCACGCACAGCGACACGGTTTTGTCGTCTAAGCGATCGCCGTGGCGAGTTGAGGCAATGGAGTACAGGCGCAGCTTGTGGGGCTTACCCTTGTCGTCGGTACCGGCAGGAATAATGCCAATGCTCTGGCCCTCCACGTAGTGGAGATTGCCCTCGGACAGATCAAAGGTGATGTGTTGCACATCCCCTGACCCACCCTCTTGAACCAGGGGCTCATTCGACAGCACCTTACCGATGTAGGGGCTGTTGGGCTTGTAGAGGTTGACGGGCACGCTCGAAGCGGCCTTGGCTGCGGCTTGAGTCATGGGCTTTTTCTTAGTGGTGGTGGGCGCGGTCTGGGCTGGGGCAACAGCTTCGGCGGGCGCAGCCACAGGGGCCGTAATGGGGGTCGGTACGGCATTGCTAGCCGTACCGACGGCCTCAATGGGCTGAATGCTAACGATTTTGCCGCCCAGGCGGGCAATTCGCTGCATTTCTTGATTCATACGGGTGTAGGGCACCGTAATGAACACGCTGCCACTCTTGCGAATGGGGGTGCTCGATTTATCGGCTTCTGCGTTTTGGCGCAGGCCCTGCACTTCGTATAAAAATAAACGACTTCCGGCCGCAGTACTGGCGTTGCCGCCGCTCACACTTGGATTGTACATATCTAAAATCTTTTGACTCTCTAGACCCAACTGAGTGCGACGGAAACACAGTGCCACGGAACCCACCGTCATGACCCGCCGCATGAGGCCAGTGCATTAGCCTTAGACAGCCCTGGGGCTAATTTCAAGGTGGCAGCACTAGACACACTTTTAGCTTAGGGTATCACTGCAAAACGGTGTAATTTGGGTTTGAAGATCTGGCAAACTGAGCAGCCTGCCGCCAACGCCTCACCCAACCTGGCTATGCCCCAGTGAATGATTGCACTGTATTCATATCTTGCGGAAAAGACTGTGTTCTTTGCAGCATCGAGCATTAAGTTAATCTAAAGCCTTTTGGCTCTGCCCTCCTGACTCTGGCCTCCTGACTCTGGCCTCCTGACTCTGGCCGCTTGGCTCTGCTGGCGCGATCGCCTTTGCCGGCGCGGTCTTGTGAAGCTCTGAAGATCAAGGGAAAGAGAAGCAGGCAGACCAGGCTCTGGGGGCGATCGCAGCTAGGCAATACTTAACTGATCCCCACGCAAAAACTGTTGTGAAGGATACTAGCTTCTGATAGGATGAGACTAATTGCGGTAGAAATACTTATCTTCTTAGAGCGCTCTGTGCCATTGGTTTTTGGGCCATCGGCTGTTTAGCCGCCTAAGAAAGGCGTAAAATGATTTGACGCTTGGGCTGTAGCTGATTTAGCTGCAACCTGGCAGATGATGGCACGCAGCAGCCAGGGAAGGCTTCAGGTGTTCCCTCAAGCTAGAGCATTTCAGGCTGCACTGGTTAAGCTGCACTGGCGCGACCTTCGCAAGTTATTCAACTCGCGAGCGGTTGTTCCGGGATGTTGGGGCGAGAGCCAGACCAGAGTGATTTCTGGATATAGCCTTTACCCACTGCGCTGTAGCGCTGGGTTTCGTTTATGAAAAGTTGTTTAGGGGGAACTTATGATCACCAAGCCAGGCAAAGTAGTTCTAATCGGTGTGGCCGGCGACTCTGGATGCGGCAAATCTACCTTTCTGAGACGACTGAGCGATTTGTTCGGTGCCGAGTTTATGACTGTCATCTGCCTAGACGACTATCACAGCCTGGATCGCAAGCAGCGCAAAGCCGCCGGAGTTACTGCCCTCGACCCCAAGGCCAACAACTTTGACCTGATGTACGAACAGATCAAAGCGCTCAAAGCCGGCCAGAGCATTGATAAACCGATCTACAACCACGAAACCGGCGAGCTTGACCCCCCAGAGCAGGTTTACCCCAACCGCATTGTAGTGATCGAAGGGCTGCACCCCCTCTACGACGAGCGTGTGCGCGACCTGATCGACTTCAGCGTCTACCTCGACATTAGCGACGATGTCAAAATCGCCTGGAAAATTCAGCGCGATATGGCCGAGCGCGGTCACACCTACGACGATGTGCTGGCCTCCATTAATTCTCGCCGCCCCGACTTTGAAGCCTACATCGACATCCAAAAGCAATATGCCGATGTGGTGATTCAAATTTTGCCCACCCAGTTAATCCCCAACGACGAAGAGAAGAAGGTGCTGCGGGTGCGCCTCATGCAGCGCGAGGGCATAGAGGGCTTCGACCCCGTTTACCTGTTTGACGAAGGTTCTACCATCGACTGGATTCCCTGCGGGCGCAAACTGACCTGCTCGTATCCCGGCATTCGCATGCACTACGGGCCTGACGCCTACTACGGTCACGAGGTGTCAGTGCTAGAGGTAGACGGCCAGTTTGATCGCCTCGAAGAGTTAATCTACATCGAGAGCCACCTCAGCAATACCTCCACTAAGTACTACGGCGAAATGACCGAGTTACTGCTCAAGCACCGTGAATACCCCGGCTCGACCAACGGTAGCGGCCTGTTCCAGGTGCTGGTGGGTCTAAAAATGCGCGCCACCTACGAGCGCCTGATTGCCGCTGATCGCGAAGTGGCTGCCACTGCTTAGGCAAAGCCCTCGATTTACTCTATCTGGCTTAATTGAGAGAGGATGTCCCTGTGGCTATCCTCTTTTTTTTTATGGAACTCACGACTCCGGCTTTGCTTTTCCCGGCGATCTCTTTGCTGCTGCTGGCCTACACCAATCGGTTTTTGGTGCTGGCCCAGCTGATTCGCCAGCTCCACAGCTCTGAGCGCGACTACTTTCAAAGCATGGTGTTTCAAAGCATGGTGCAGCGGCAGATCGCTAACCTGCGCCAGCGCATTGCCCTGATTCGCCTGATGCAGGCCCTAGGAGTTTCGAGCTGTCTGCACCCTGTCAATGCTGGGGCTATTTCTCGAACAGCAGCGGCTGGCGGAGGTGCTCTTTGGCCTGAGCCTGCTGCTGCTGGTGGGGTCGCTGCTGGTTTCGCTCTACGAAATTGCCATCAGCACCCGGGTGATCGAGGCAGAGCTGGCCGACATTGATGCTAAATGCCGCCGTCCCAAGGGTTAGAGCCTACTGAGAGGTGAGGGTAAGGGTTTGATTCGGCTCTAGCACCACCACCCGCTGGGCGGTCGTGTTGCCGATAATTGCCCCGGCCGCCGCGCCGCCGAGGATGCTGCCCACAGACACCCGACCGGTCAAAATACCACCTACGGCAGCTCCGCCTGCGGCCCCGATGCCAGCATCGGTCAAAATCGCCCCGGTGTTAGTTTCTCTGGGGTCTTTAATATCGCGCAGCAGCTCAGAGGTGGCGTTGACGGCGTAAACCTGATTGCCCACTTCAACGGCGGTGGCCACGTAGCGCACGCCGCCCTTGGCTGGTTCAAACCGACCTCGGACGATGGCTCCGGCGGGAATGCTGCGCCCGTTGAGGTTAGTGGCGGCTCCCACCTGAAGGGTCTGCTCTACGGTGACGTTGGTGTTGAGGTACAGGGTTTCGGTGTTGGGGGCGATCGCCTGAATCGGGGACGATACAAACAGCTGGGCCTGGGCGATTGGCGCTTGTACTAGGGCTGCTACAGGCATTAGCGATAGGGCCAGAGCGACTAAGGGCGTTGCTTTCATTACAATCTCCGGGAACTTGATTAGAAATAGGTGGGCGCTCATGCAATAGCGCAGGTGCCAGACAAATATGGAGTGGTAGGGTATAAGTCCCTATCAGTCTTGCCGCTGCTATGAGGGGCTAATGTTGCGCTATTCCCCAAAGCTTACCCTCTAGAAATGAGGACGGGCTGAGTATTTGAATGTTCCTGTCTGTGTTGAGCGCTACTATGCAATCTACCGCTGAGTACACCTGCGCCGTCTGCGGCGAGACCAGCACCACGTTTATCGATCTCTCGGCGGGGCTGACCCAGACCTACATTGAAGACTGCCAGGTGTGCTGCCGCCCCAACCAGTTCTATATCACTATTGACGATGTTTCCCTCGACATTGAGATTGCCACTGACTATCTGGAATAGCTGGAACCGCCACGGGGTCGAGTTGGCCCATAAAGACCAGCTGATGGCGATCGCCCGAAAAATGCCAGAGACTACTGACAACTAAAAAAAGTCCTACCCGGTCGAGGGTAGGACTTGGGGGGAATAGTTCCTTGTCTGTTTGAAGGAAACTGTTTGAAGGAAAAGCGTCACCTTTACCAAGTCGAGATCGAGATCTGTAGTTTTCCTACAGACAGAACTCCACCGCTGGACTTGGGTGAGGCTTAGAAGAGCAGCTGCGCCTGCATATTAAAGATAAATATGTCAGGGTTGCTGCTGAAGTTGTTGGGTTGCATAATCCAGTAGACGGAGGGCATCAGCGCAATGTTTCTGTTTAGTGGATATCGGTAGACAAACTCGAGTTCTTGCTGTCTCCCCCCGTCGCCACCGCCAGATACCAAGAACTCGCGCCCGTTGATCACGCTGAAGGGCACCAGATAAGAGATGGTACCCTGGGCACCCTCTTTAAACAGGTTAGGAAAGGCCACCCCAAACTGAAGCGATTGGGCATCAATGCTGCCAATGCCAGCTTGGGTAGCTGCCGAGGTCAGTCCGACACTGCCGTAGCTGTAGCGGCCAAATACCCCCAGCCAGTTCAGCGGAGTCCAGTCGAAGTTAACGAGGAAAGTGTCGGCGGGGGCGTTGGTAAGTCTGCCGCCAGCACCGTCGTCGGCTAGACCATAGATCGGCTCACCAAAAGTGCCGCCGATTTGTCCAGTCACGGGGTTGGGCATGAGGTTAGAGCGGGTGTACAAGAGCCGCAGGTTGAAGTTGTCAAAGGGCCTTAACCCAATCTGACCGGTAAGGGTGCTGGTGCCCCCAAACAGGCCTACGCTGGGGTCACTAGGTGCCTTGGACCCACCGATAAACTCGGTGTTTTCAGCCAGATAGCCCACCCGCACATCGAGCCAGTCGGCCACGTCCCAGACGGCGATCGCGCCCGTACCTCGATCCACGGTGTTGACCTGGGTGCCGCCGCTGGAGTTAAAGCTGTTGGCCCCAGTTAAAAAGAAGGTGTAGCGGTTGTTGTCAAAGTAGCTATACCAGTTAATGCGGGGGCCAATGTCGACGGTGAGGTTTTCGCCCACGGGGAAGGCGTAGCTCAGCTCGCGGATAAAAACGTTAAAGTCTTGCCCCCTCGGCACCCCGCTTTGAGATACAAAAGGCGTGCCAAAGGTATTGAATAGCCCCGCCGAGCCGAAGAAATTGGCAGTGCCGACACCACCGCCGCTGACCAACTGAAGCTTGAGCCGGTCGGCTCCGCTAAAAGAGGTGTCGAAATTCAACCAGACCAAGCTGGCTACACTGACGGCGGGGTTACCCACAACTGTGGCTATGGGAACAGCCCTACTGCCCGTCTCTCGGAGTACATCACCCCCAGAGAAGCCGCCGCCGATATTAAAAAACGCCTGGCCCCGCAGCTTGGTTACTGTAGAAAACTGCTGGGCGCGCAGCTGGGCGGTTTCGGCCTCTAGCTGGTCAACTCGGCCACCGAGGGTGGCTAGCTCAGCGGCAAAGTCTGCTTGCAGGCGCAGCAGAGTGGCAATATCGTCTTCAGGAATTGTCCCCAGGGTGCCAACAATCACATCTAGACAGGCGTTGAGACCAGCGGCAAACTCAAAGCGAGTTAGGCTGCGCTGCCCCCGGAAGGTGCTGTCGGGATACCCCTGAATGCAGCCGTAGGTTTCCACCAGATTGCTGAGCGCCTGAAAGGCCCAGTCGGAGGGCGACACATCAGAGAAATCGGTAACTCGGGTCACCTGGGCCAGGCCATCGACTGTCTCGGGCTGAACGACAGCCCCAGTGTCTAGGGCCGCTTCTAGATCGCTAAACCGCATCGTGGAAACTGCTTCAGCGGAGCCCTCTGCTGAAGTCTCTGCAATAACCTGACTAACCAGGGCAGGTTCAGCGATTGGATGGTTTAGCAAGGGGGCAACCGCCTCCGCCAGCGGAGGGAGTGGGACAGGCTCAGCTGCTGGCGATGCCCCTACTAATGTAATCAGCGGTTCTACCTCAACCTCAGCCAAAAACCCACTGACTACAGGCTCGCCCAGGGTTTGAGAGCGCAGCGTATCTGAGGCAACTGCTGGAGCAGCCGCAGACAAGAGCGACGCTGCCACTACAAAGCAAAATTTCCGATTCAGCAGAATCAAAGGATGCTTAAAAACACCCTGACCAGACTTCTTCAACATATCAAACTCCTCACACTAAAAAATCTCGACAATAAGAATTTATCAGTGTATTAAGGGCGACATTATAGCCTAGACAACACTTTGCTAAAATAATTGCCCTAATCAACTCCTAATTCGTTACTTCCTAGGGGGCGATCGCCCTTTTCCACTTCAGCCTTTAGATTAAAGGGGCAAATTCAACACAAAAACTAGCGCTGCAGTAAAGTCTTCTATCTCACCCTATCTGCAGAAAAATTAAAAATACCGCAGGTCTTCAAACTGTTTAAGAACGAAGACCTGCGGTATTCATTTTGATCGCCTTTCTGACTCTAGAAGAGGAATGCCCCTGAGTACCAAGCTTAGGTCATCTCAGCCGCAGGAATCTCAGCCTTGACTTTGGGCCGACCAGGCAGAAACGTATTGAGCAGAATCGCAGTTAGACCACCGGTAGAAATCCCCGAAGAAAATACATTCTTGATTAGCGGTGGCTGATCGGCAAAAATCTCAGGGGCATACACTACGCCCAACCCCAGAGCTAATGTCACGGCAACAATGACGGTTGAACGGCGGTCTAGGCCCGAAGACGCAACAATGTTAAGGCCCGCCACAGCGATGGAACCAAACATTACCAAGGTAGCCCCACCGAGTACAGACTGAGGAATAACCTGGAAGATGCCGCCCACAATTGGCACTAGACCGAGGATGGCAAAAATGCCAGCGACGTAGAAGCCCACGTAGCGGCTGCCTACCCCAGTCATTTGAATAACGCCGTTATTTTGGCTAAAGGTGGTGTTGGGGAAGGTGTTTAATAGGGCAGCAATAGCAGAGTTGACGCCATCGCCCAGTACCCCACCTTTGATGCGCTTGAAGTAGAGAGGGCCTGATACCGGCTCACCAGAAACGGCGGAGGTTGCCGTCAAGTCACCAACCGTTTCAATCGCCGTGATGACGTAGAGAATAACGAACGGAGCAAATGCGGCGAAGTTGAAATCTAAGCCGTAGCGCAAGGGCAGCGGAAAGCGAATTAGAGGCAGGCTGCTGAGCGAGCTGAAGTCAACTAAGCCCAGCACAATGGAAATAATGTAGCCAACTATCAGACCGATGGCGATCGCCCCCATCCGCAGAAAACGATTTTGAGACAGGGTAAGAAAAACCACGATCGCCAGCACCAAGCCACCCAAAGCCAAATTTTGAGTGCTGCCAAATGTCTCGCTTTGAAGCGCAGGAGCACCACCAGCAAAACTGAACATGCCGGTCTTGATCAAACTTAGACCGATAATCATCACTACCGACCCGGTTACCACAGGAGTGATAATTTCCTGGAGCAAATGCAGAAACCGGCTGAGCATAATCTCGATCGCAGAGCCAAAAAAGCAAACGCCAAAAATCAGCGCCAGAGCCTGCTCAGGGGTGCTGCCAGAGGCGATCGCGGCTGTACCAACCCCGATCACCGGGCCTAGAAACGCAAAGCTAGTGCCCTGCAAACTCAGCAAGCCAGATCCAACCGGGCCAAACTTTCGGCACTGAATAAAGGTACAGATGCCGCTGGAAAACAGCGACATACTGACGATGATGCCAGTGGTCTCAGGGGTAGTGCCGAGGGCTGCGCAAATCAACAGGCCAGGGGTAATAATGCCGACAAATGCAGCCATGACGTGCTGTATGGCAACGAATATTGCCTCCCCGACAGGAGGCTTATCATACAAGCCATAGAGTAACTGTGACTTTAAACCGTCAGTAGCAACTGCCACCGCTTGCTCAACAGTACTGTCGTAGTCTGCCTGTGCCATGTACCCTCCAAATGTGGTTTTTGTAAATGTTCGGTTTTCACGACCTAACAAAGGATTACGACCAGCGATGAATTTTTTTTGTTCACTCGGATACAAATGAAAACCTATCGCCGCTGCGCATAGCAGAACTTAAGCAACTCTACGCTTTCCTCTGAAAACCGCTGACTTGACCAAAACCGTCCTAGATGTAAAATTAAATGCATACGGTGCACTGTATACATTCTCCCAAACCATTACAGGTCAAAGGATAGGGAGATTCTGTAGTCGAGAGCACAAGACGGGCCAATGCTGAGAAAAATAGCCCTGACAACTCCCAAGAATCTACCCTAGGTGGGCTGTGCTCAAATCTGTACGCCTTCAGGCGAGAAAAGAAAGAGTATTCGAAGTGACAAAATGCCGCTGTCCCTGCCGCTAGGATGGGGCCGTAAGGCGGTTGTCAAGCGCTGGGCTGATCTGTGACTACCGTCTTGAGGTGCTAGAAATCTATGGTCAAAAGCTTAGGCAAAATTCTGGGGGTGTGCTTGCTCTGCTGGCTGTGTTTGCCGCTGTTGAGCTATCCGGCATGGGCCGATAAGGTGACTGAACCCATGGTTTTTGATGCCGATGCCGGGGCGATCGCCATCGTTTCTCTGTACGAAACCGACCCTGCAACCCAGGCCGACGCCGTCAAATCGTTTTACAAAACCACCGAATCGTTTTATAAAGCCATCCCTTGGTTTTACGGCTGGGCTGTTTTCTCAAGCACTGACGGCTCTAGGGTCTTGGAGTTCAGCCAGTGGCAAGATCAGACCAGTTACGACAATTTTCAGACCTCTCTAGCCAGCGACGGCGAAGACTACACAAAATATTACGAGCAGTACGCTGGCGGCAAAGATAAAGGTGGCAAAGATAAAGGTGGCAAAGGCAAGCAAACTGTTGATTTAGGGGAGCCATTTCTGACGATGGCCTTGGCTGTAGAGCAGGTAATTTCGCCGCCAGGCATGGTGTCTGCCATACCCGGTGCCACCGCCCTGGTGCAAATTAGTAACATGGCCACCGACACCGCTGAACATCAGGCTGACCTGGTTGCCGCTGCCCACACACAGCACCCTGGCTGATTTACCCCAACTCTACCCGGCCCCCCGCACAGCGGTACTGCTGACGGGTATTGATGCCACCCATATTGCCCTGCTCACCCACTGGGGCAGCGCCGCAGAATTTACCGACCTCGCCCAGGTTCCCCAGATTGCCTTAGCGATCGCCGACGATGAAGCTGAGACGCTATCGCTGATAACAGATACCCACCTCTACGAGACCATCAAGGTGATCACCCCAAAAACCAAGCCGTACGGCAACTATGGCAAGGAGTAATATCGTTATTGCTCACCGCCGAGGCGATCGCCCTAACAATTTTCCTTCTCGTCGGAGTCAACCTTTCCCCAGCGCTAATCTTTAATATCCAAGAAGAATATATTTTGCCTATTGGCATTGCGGGTGTGATCGCTATGGCGATTCAAAATGCCCTGATGAAAGAGGCTAAAGGGGTATTTAAAAGCTATATTCCCACCACGGTAATGACCGGCAACACAACTCAGCTCACTATTGATTTGGTGCAGGTGGTGGTCTCGAGGTTTGCCCCCGCTGGCGATGAGAAGGCAGCCCTCGCAGCGGCGGAGTCTGTGGAGCGTATGGGGCGGATTGTGCCAATCATCCTTGGTTTTGGCCTCGGAGGTTTAGGTGCCACCTACTTTGTGTTAATTTCTGAAACTTGGTGGAGCCTAGTTTTACCGGTGATTGTGATATCGTTTATGGCGGTTATAGCCTTCTCAGAACACTTTAAAATTTCTAGTGGCGAGGGTTAGATAGCCCTGCCTAGGTAGGTGGTTTTTGCTAGGTTTTCCTTAAGTCTTGTCTTAGTATTGAGTTAAACAATTGTGTTGATATACGGAGATTATTCAAGCATGTTACGCAAGTTTTTGGCTGTTGTCCTGTGTACGCTAGTTTCGCTGATGCTGGTGGCTAGACCAGCCAGCGCGGGCCCTTTTCCTTTCTCGCTGCCATTTTTTAACGGCATTGATTTGACCGAGGGCAAAGAGATCCTGATCGAAGAGCTTCAGTCAAAATACGTGCCCGAGATTGAAAGCATTCTCTTCCCCGAGCAGCGCGTGAAATTTGAAACGGCCATACAAGATGGTCTCAGCCTGCGCAAGGCATTTAAAACCATGGCGCTGACCCCGCAGCAAAAAATGGATCTGGCCGCCACCATGAAGACTGTGCCCAAGGGTGCGCTGTTTGCCGCTCTGACCCCAGAGCAAAAGAAAGAAGTCTTCATGAATAAGAAGGAGATGTTTATGCCCACTCCTGAAGAAATTGCTGAGAAGATTAAAATCGGCATGGAGAGCAAAGCGATGTATGCCCCCGATGCCCCTGGCTCTTAAACAGACCTCACCCCCGATGAGATTGCTGAGAAGATCAAGCTGGGCTTTGAGAAGAAGAAAGAATTTATGCCCAACATGGAGGAAATCAAAGAAAAAATTTCCGCCAAGATGGAAGCGTTGACCGAATAGGCTGAAGGCCAGCTGAGCGAGTCTTTAGTAAACCTTTTTGAGCTAGGGCAGGGGCTTTTTGGCCTCTGCTTTTTTTCCGTCTTCTGCCAAAGCAATGGTCTGGCGGGGCCGAGAAATGCCCCGGCTCAGCAACAGCCCTTCGATCTGCTGCAACAATTCAAAATCGGCCTCTGGCAGGGCTTTACTATGCTCTAGGGCTAGGTCAGCCCGCAAAAAATCAAACGCCCTTAAAAACTGCTCTGGGGTGGCGACAATGGGAGCCTCTAGGTGGGCCGGAACAATGCGCTCAAACGGCCAGGTGGCGACAGCCTTGGCCCAGGCTAAGACCTCCTCTGGCCCCCGATTAAAGATCAGGGTCTTGAGAATGGGGGCCACCTGGAGCTGCCCGCCGTTGTGCAGCGCTGCAAAGGACTGGGGCCAGTCGGGCCGCCAGCGAAAGGGGTAGAGGCCAAAGTAGTGCTGGCGCGATCGCACCGGGGCCTGCTTTGCTGCTTGAAACATTTCCCCGGTTGTGGCTACATCCAGGGTGCTGGGGCGAAAGTAGAAAGCAAACAGCGCGATCCGCTGCCAGCCCTTGCGCCGGTTGGCCGGGGTATCGACGATCGCATCGGCGGCACTGTCTCTGGCGTGAAACAGCAGCGGAAACGGGTCGATCTGCACGATCGCAGGTGGTTCTGCCGGAATCGCCACGATCGCATCGGTGACCAGCAGCGTGCGGCTAGCCCGGTGAAAGCAGGCGGTTTCGCCAAAAGGCCCCAGCCCCAGGTCGATGGGGGTCAGCACAGCGTAGTCAACCTGGTCGGCAAAGGGGGCCTGGGCGCTGTCGGCGGGGAGAATGTGGGTGCGATCGCGCGGTAGCCCCAGCCAGGGCAGCGGCAGGTTAAGCGGAAAGCTCCACTGGTTGGGCGTCACATACACCTGAGCCTGGGGAAAGCGGCGGGCAAAGGGGCCGACAAATACCTTGTGCTCAATGCCCGTCACGGTGGACATGACAATGTATTTCACCGGGCCGTGGCGATCTTCTAGCTCGCGCACCAGGGCAATGCATTCAGCGGTGGGGGCTACCGGGGAGTAAACCAGCAGCCCCTCCGGCTCTAGCCGCACCACCGTCATGCGAATGGGCACCACCACGTAGAAAATGCCCTGGAACTGATCAAAGGCCCAAACCTGGTCTTTAACCACCTCCACCCGCTGGGTGGGCCGCTGTCCGTAGGGGTAGAGGGGCACCACGGGCCAAAAGGGCCAGGCGCGATCGCGGCGAGTAGACGGGGCAGATATGGCGGCTGGCATAGGCGCTCTGCGGCGATTCCTAAGGAGTAATCGATAGTAGTCATAGCCTACTAAAGAACGGTGGTTCAGGGGAATCGCAGCCAATTCTCAGGGGGCTATCAGCCTTACCCAGGGCAGATACGTTAAGTTGAATCAAGCAGAGATTCTAGCGATGAGTAGCGCCCGCCCCCATCCCCAACTTTTTCATAACCTATACCCATCGATGGTTTGACCCCGCCATGAAGCGACGCAAGCTGTTAGAAGCCGGGACTGCCGTTGTCGGCACCGCCTGGCTGATCAACACCATAAAATCTGAAACCCTCTCTACCGCCCTTTCTACAGAACTAGACCCTATGGCCACCACCAACGAGCAATTTACCGTCACCAAAACCGAAGCCGATTGGCGCGAACAGCTCACCCCCGAGCAGTTTCGCGTGCTGCGCCAGCACGGCACCGAGCGGGCCGGTTCTAGCCCCCTCGACAAGATCTACGAACCCGGCACCTTCAACTGCTCGGGCTGCGGCACCGCCCTGTTTACCTCCGACACCAAGTTCAACAGCGGCACCGGCTGGCCCAGTTTCTACGCGCCCATTGAGGGGGCCATTGGCACCACCACCGATCGCTCCTTCTTTGTGACCCGCGTTGAAGTGCACTGCGGCACCTGCGGCGGCCATCTGGGCCACGTCTTCCCCGACGGCCCCGCCCCTACCAGCCAGCGCTACTGCATGAACGGCGTTTCCCTAGAGTTTGTGCCTGAGCAGGCTTAGATATTGTCCTAGGCCCGTCTCCAGGAAAGAAAATACCCCCGCAGGGGCGCAGAGCGCCCTTAGGATGCAGCAAAACTCTTGAGTATTTTTTTGCCAGAATTGTCCTGGGGCCGTCTCTGCTCCCATTGTGGCTTCGAGCCACGATGGGAGCTTACCCTTGCAAATCCTGATTACCTACATCGCCGCGCCCGTTAGCCCTCCCTAAGATAGGGCAGCACCAAAGGGTAAGTTGTCAGACTGTTTTAGATACCTTGTTGCCATACTTGAGTAGACTGCGCAAGCTTTGCGTTTGATTATTTCAGACAACTCTCGTAGCATGGCGAAAATTACCATACGGTCTCTATGAATATTCTTCTGGTCTATCCACGCTTTCCGAAAAGCTTTTGGTCTTTTGATAAAACTCTGGAGCTGGTTGGTCTGAAGGCGCAGCTTCCCCCCCTGGGGCTAGTGACCGTAGCGGCCATCTTACCCCAAACCTGGAACTACAAGCTGGTAGACCGCAATGTGCGCGAGGTGCGCGACGACGAGTGGCGCTGGGCCGATATCGTTATTATCTCGGCGATGATTGTCCACCGGGAAGACTTTTATGACTCTGTGCAAACCGCCAAGCGCTACGGCAAGCTCGTCGCCGTGGGCGGCCCCTACCCCACCTCCATGCCCCACGAGTCTGAAGATGCTGGGGCAGATTTCTTAGTGCTAGACGAAGGCGAAATTACCCTGCCCATGTTTGTGGAGGCGGTAGAACGGGGCGATCGCAGCGGCACCTTCCGCTCCGGCGGTGAAAAGCCCGCCATCACCGACACCCCCGTACCCCGCTACGACCTGCTGGAGATGGACGCCTACGCCGAGATGTCGGTGCAGTTTTCTCGCGGCTGCCCCTTCCAGTGCGAATTTTGCGACATTATCGTGCTCTACGGCCGCAAGCCCCGCACCAAAGACCCCGATCAGCTGCTGGCCGAGCTGCAGTGCCTCTACGATCTGGGCTGGCGGCGCAGCATCTTCATGGTCGACGACAACTTCATCGGCAACAAGCGCAACGTCAAACTGCTGCTCAAGGCGATGAAACCCTGGATGGAGGAGCGCAACTATCCCTTCTCCTTTGCCACCGAGGCCTCAGTAGACCTAGCTCAAGACCCCGAGCTAATGCAGATGATGGTCGACTGCAACTTTGGCACCGTCTTCTTGGGCATTGAAACCCCAGACGACGAAAGCCTGAGCATGACCAAAAAATTCCAGAACATGCGCGACCCTCTGTCGGAGTCGGTGATCTCCATCGCCCAGGCGGGGCTGCGGGTAATGGCCGGCCTGATCGTCGGCTTCGACGGCGAAAAGTCTGGGGCTGGCCAGCGCATCTATGAATTTGCAGAACAGACCGCCATTCCTACCGCCCTGGTGAGCATGCTGCAGGCGCTGCCAGACACGGCCCTGTGGCACCGGCTCGAAAAAGAAGGCCGCCTGCTGGGCAAGAGCGCCGACATCAACCAGACCACCCTGATGAATTTTGTGCCCACCCGGCCCATCGAAGAGATCACCGAAGAATATATCCAGGTGTTTTGGGATCTCTACGACCCGCTGACGGTGCTCAACCGCACCTATCGCCACTTCTTGATGCTGGGCGAGGCCCAAAAGCGCAACTACAAAAACCGCACCACCTCTGCTGGGGCACCAGATATCAACTGGATTACGATCCGCGCCTTTTTCATCATCCTGTGGCGTCAGGGCGTGGTGCGCAAGACCCGGCTGCGGTTCTGGCTCAACCTGGCCTCCATTCTCTGGCGCTACCCGGCGGTGGCGGCCAACTACGTGTCGGTGTGCTCCCAGGCTGAGCACTTCATCGACTTCCGCCAAGTTGTGCGGCAAAACATCGAAGAGCAGCTGGCGACCTACCTAGAGACTAAAAAAGCAACCGATCAGGCCACAGCAGCCGCCGAATCTGTAGCGGTACCCGTGAGCTAGATTTAGCCCTCCCACCGGGCAAACCCTGACAAGATGGCCGAGAAACTCCAGGTTCCTCGGCCATCGTTTTGAGCCGGTCGCTGTCGAGGAATGCCGCCAACCTAAGTTTGGATTAGATCCCTCTTTTATACGAAATCCGATTTGGTAAACCCCTATTCATAGTCAGGAACCCTGTAGGGGCGTAGCATGCTACGCCCCTACAGGGTTCGTCGGGTGCGTCATCGCTATGGGTGACACACCAAAGCTAACCCCGGCGGTGTGTTGTGGCGACAGCCCTGTCAAGGTCGCCAAACTATTCTCGAAACGCATGTAGGCTAAGGGACTCCGGCCAAAACCGCCAGGGAGTAAACTCCCTGGCTCATAGCAAAAGTCTGCTCAAGCAGACTGGGTAACTCGGCTCCCAATCCTCTTCAGAGGATTTCGGCTTTGAGCCTTGGACTTTGAGTCCAAGGCTCAGCGGCCAATCCAAAGAATCGCCCCCTAAATCTGGCCCCACTTTGACAGGGCTGGGTGGGCACTGCCCACCATTTGGGAAACTATTTTTCAGAAGTGGCCTAAGTGGATAGCGTCTTTAGCGATCGCCCCTCATCCCCCATCGCCGCATTCGGCAGGCAGGAGCGCCGCCCCTGTTGGCAGGCGCGCTGGTAGTCGGCCCAGGCTCTCAGCTGGCGCTCGGGGCCGTAGCGATGCTTAAACTGCTCCCAGCAGACTTTTTCCAGGGAGAAGCGTCTAGATCTAGCGCTAGATCTAGAGAAAGTTGCTTTGTAGACGCTACATCTGAGAGAGATCCGCTATGATGGTCGACCATTGGGGCGTGCTGTCAGGCTCAGGCGCAGGCAAAAATCTGCCGATTCATGCGGGTTTCTACCTCTGGGTTTTGGCAACGCGTCGGATCTACGTACTCTCTTGCTAGCAAAAGGCTGATTCCATGGTTCAAGAACTTCCCCGTACCCGGCAGCAGGGGCCATTCCCTGAAGCAGCTCCAGCGGCGTTTCCCGTGTTTTACCGCACCTACAGCCGCCGGGGCGAGGTGGTGGAGGGGCAGCGCGAAACCTGGGATCAGGTGTGCGATCGCACCCTAGCGGGCCTAGTCGAGCTGGGCAACCTCACCGCCGAGGAAACCGCCCTGCTCAGCCGCATGCAGAGCCAAGTCAAAGCCCTGCCTTCTGGTCGCTGGCTGTGGGTAGGCGGCACCGCCTGGAGCAAGCAGCCCGAGAACTTCTCCGGGGCCTACAACTGCACCAGCACCGATGTGGTTGACTGGCGCGCCTTCGGCCTAATGATGGATCTGGCCATGATGGGGTGCGGCACCGGGGCCATTCTCGAACCCAAATACATCAGCCAAATCCCCGCTATTTGCAACCGCATCACTGTCACCATGGCAGGCGACATTGGCGAGACTCCTGTAGGCGATCGCCGCCAGATCACCGAGGTCACCACCGACGGCAACCAGGTCACCATCCGCGTCGGCGACAGCCGCCAGGGCTGGGTGAAATCCTACGAGACCCTGCTAGAGCTTTCCACCGACGAGCGTTTTGCCGGGGGTGTGAATGTCACCATCGACCTGCGCGACGTGCGCCCCGCTGGCGAAAAGCTCAAGGGCTTTGGCGGCGTGGCCAACCCCGTGCGCCTGTCGCTGCTCTACGATCGCTGCGCCACCATTCTCAACAAAGCCCTGGGCCGCCAGCTCAGCTCGGTCGAGTGCTGCCTGCTGATCGACGAAGCCGCCGCCTGCGTGGTGGCCGGAAACATTAGGCGATCAGCGGGCATGCGCCAGTTCGACAGCAATGACACCCTGGCCATCAACGCCAAAGACAACCTCTGGCAGCAGGACAGCGAGGGCAACTGGCGCATCGACCCCGAGCGTGACGTGCTGCGCATGGCCAACCACACCCGCGTCTTCCACACCAAACCCAGCCTGCAAGACTGCATCGATTCGGTGCGTAAGCAGTTTTACTCGGGCGAAGGGGCGATTCAGTGGGCCGGAGAGGCCAAGCGCCGGGCGGGCGGCGACGATCGCTACGGTCTCAATCCCTGCGGCGAAATCCTCGGAGCCAACTTCCACTGCAACCTGGCCGAAGTTCACCTCAACCAGCTCGACCCTGAGAACCTGAAGGATCAAGAAGACGCCTTCACCGCCGCTGCCCTGTCTGTAGCCGTGCTGCTCAACCACCAGTTCCAAGAGCCCCGCTACCAAAAGTCTCGCCTAGAAGACCCGATTGTGGGCGTCTCCTTCACCGGGCTGTTTGACTTCTTTGTGGCGGCCTTTGGGGTGGAATGGCTGCGCTGGTGGGAGGCCGGTCGCCCCGATACCATGCAGGGGCTAGATTTCAAAGCCAAAGAAAAAGAGTATCTGACCCGCTGGAAGGAGATTGTCCATAGGGTGGTGGGTGAGTACTGCGATCGCCACGGCCTAGTGCGCCCCAACCGCTGCACCACCGTGCAGCCTGCGGGCACCAAGTCGCTGCTCACGGGCGCTAGCCCCGGCTGGCACCCGCCCAAGGCCCAGCGCTTCATTCGGCGCATCACCTTCCGCAAAAACGACCCCGTGGCCATGGCCTGCATCGACTACGGCTACACCGTCGTGCCCTCCCAGACCGACAAAGACGACAACGGCAACCTGCTCAACGACCCCTCCGACCCCCGCTGCACCGAGTGGCTGGTAGAAATTCCGGTGGAGGTGCCCTGGGCCAACGTGCCCGGTGCCGACGAAATCGCCATTGAAAAATTCTCGGCGGCGGCCCAGTTTGACTTCTACATGCAGGTGCAGAAGCACTACACCACCCACAACACCTCCGCCACCATCGAGTTTCGCGAACCTGAGCTAGAGTCGCTGGCCGAGCGCATCTACCAGACCATCCAAGACGACGAGGGCTATATCTCTGCCGCCCTGCTGGCCCGGTTTGACGACCTGCAAACTTTTCCTCGTCTACCCTTTGAACCCATCGATAAGGCCACCTACGAGGCTCACCGCCAGCAGGTATTCGCGCGGCGTGGCACAGAAAACTTCCACGCCGCCCTGTCGCGCTACGACGCGGGCGAAGTAATCGAGGCTGGCCCCGCTGGCTGCGACTCCGACAAGTGCATGATGCCGGAGCAAAAGCCCGACTAATACCAAATCCGAATCACATGACCCCGATTCCCAAAACGCCAAACCGTAGGGGCGCATCGCAGGCGCCCGGTTGAATCAGGGGTAGACAAGCAGGATTTGGTATAAGCCTGTCTCCTAGGCGTTTTTAAGATTAAACGCCGGCCTAAGATAGAGAGATAAAAAAGGAGTGTCTGGTTCAACCAGACACTCCTTTTTTATGGCGCTGGCCAGCTATTGCGATCGCCAGAATAGCCTTGGCTAGCTCAGATCGCTAATGTCATCTAGACTGTCGAGCAGATCATCGGCGGCATAGTCTGGCCCAGGGCCGCTGAGCAGACTCTCAAGGTCTTCGGTATCAAAGTCAGTATCTAGACCTAACCCGTCGTCTTGACCAAAACCTTGACCGCCATCGCTCTCAATATCGCTGTCGAGCAGGTCTAACCCCAGATCGTCCGAGTCGGCTAAGGAAGATTTAGCTTCTGGAGAAAAGGCATCTAGATCTAAGCTGACTTCAGAGCTATCTAGGCTAACGTCGTCCATACCTAGGCTGGCTTCAATGCTGGCGGCTAGGGCGGCGGCATTGGCAGCGGCGATCGCGCCTTCTAGATCTAACTCTGCCTCATCGGTGACCGAGGGCGCGGCCTTCGTCGGAGCACCGGCCTGAAAAAGCTGCAGGCGGGCTTCGTAGCTTTGCTCTAGCTCTTGGGTGCGCTGGTTGAGTTCATCCTGGTAGTGTTCAATCTTCTCGGCCAGTTTTTGCTCATACTCTACCCGCAGGTTCTCTTCTAGCTCGCGGCGCAGGTTTAGCTCTAGCTCAGCAGTGGAGGGTTGTTCTGGCGCGCCAGATACCGGGCCTGGAGCGCTGCCTAGGGCCATCGACAGCCGAGCCGCGTACTCTTGCTCAAGCTGGGCTATGCGCTCGGCCATGTCGTCTTGGTACTGGGCAATGCGCTCGGCTAGCCGTTGGTCATACTCTGCCTGGAGGCGGGCTTCTAGCTCGGCGGTGCCACTAGCGGCGGGGTCGCCAGCGACAGGCTGCTCTGGCACCAGGTTGCCCAGGGGAATATCGGTAGGCGACTGGGCCAGGCTGGCTTGGTCTTGGTAGCGGGCGATCGCCTCTGCCAAGCGCTGGTCGTAGCCTTGCTGGGCGATCGCCCGCTCCTCCGTCAGTCTTGCTTGCAGGTGCTGCTCGTAGGCCTGCTGCATTTTACCGGCCACCTCTTTCAGCCGGGTTTCATACTGTTTGCGAATGCGTTGATCAACCGAGCTGTCAGTTTCTACGGCAGCACTGCCCACTAGACCCTGGCGGGCCTGGTACTCGGCCTCCAGCTGGCCGAGCTGTTCATTCAGCTGGGTCTGGTGGCGCTCTATGCTTTCTGCCAGCTGGGCTTCATAGTCTTGTTGCAGCTGCTGAGTGGCCTCGCGCAGCCGCCGCTCGTGCTCCTGTTCCAGGTCTTCTTGGCGCTTCTGGCTTTGGCGCAGGGCCTCGGTCAGCTCATTGACCTGGCCCTGGCGCAGGTAATAGCCCACAATCACGGCTAGCAGCAGGCCAATGAGAACGGCAACAATTAGACCCTGGGTAAGTTGAGGCATGGTGTTTCCCCCTGTAAAACGTCAAGACGAGCCGTGTAGAGCATCCACGCCTAAGGGGCAGACAACCAACCGCTACCCCGCCTTTGCAGCCACTTTCATAGCAACTAAATATGACCAACAATGATATACGCTGCGCCAGGTTTAGGATCTCAAACTTTACCCCGCTGCGCCCGTCAGCGCAGCGGCCTGGGGCGCAAAATTCCCAGCTTTTTGATCACCTTTCCATAACAGTTTATGACTGGGCCAGGGTCACTGCGGCGAGCCGCTGGGGTCATCCTCTAGAATAGAGACACAGTGGGTCGGTGCTGCCGCATCGTTTCCCTAACCCTGTTGATCCCCTACGCCATTGCTTATGACCCAGTCTTCCCACCGTCAGCCGGCGATCGCCACCAGTGTCGCCGCCTCAGCCCAACCCGCCTCTGCCCAACCCGCCTCTGCCCAAATAGAGGATGACGCATTAAACCTGGCCTACGCCATTGCCGCCGCTGCCGATGATCGCAAAGCGGGCAACATCACAATTCTACAGGTGGGAGAGGTGTCATATCTGGCCGATTACTTTGTGGTAGCTACCGGTTTTTCGGCGGTGCAGGTGCGAGCCATTACCGGCTCTATCGAAGCGATCATAGAAACTGACCACAACCGTCGCCCCCTCAGGGTTGAGGGCCAGGGCGAAGGCAGCTGGATTGTGATGGACTACGGTGAGGTGATCGTCCATATCTTCATGCCCGAGGCTCGAGACTTCTACGATCTAGAAGCCTTTTGGGGCCACGCCAATCAAATTCTCTATCAGCCCTCCGGCCAGCAATTTAACCCGGCTCAGTTCTAATCTCCCAGCGCTAGTCTCTTAGGCTGTGCGACCCGGTGCTGCCACCCCATCAACGACGGTAAATTTCCTGGGTGGCCGTTCCTATTGGCAGGCAATTCATTTAGGCTGGAGCTAGATTTTTGTAGTGTCGGCAATGCCTCAACGATGTCCGGTACCGGCTGAGCAACAGCCCATTAACGAATATCAGGGCGTGCGAGAGTCCTGGTTTTACGGCTGGGGTAGCCGCGATCTGGCCAGCTACCTCAAGCCCTTGGTAATTTTGTGGGGCGTGAGCTGGGTGGTAGCTGGGCCAATGGCGGCGGCAAGTTTTGCCCCCGATAAGCATCCTCTGCCCTTTGGCCTGAGTGCAGCCATGGGGGCACTGGTGCTGCCCATGCTGGCATTGCTCCAGCTCTATGTGGGCTGGTCTCACGTGGGTGGGCGGCTGCGCCAGGCTACTGTGCCCTACGAAGAGTCGGGCTGGTACGACGGTCAGCTATGGGTTAAACCCGAAGAGGTGTCAAATCGCGATCGCCTCATCGTAGACTATCAGGTGCTGCCCGTACTCCAGCGCATTCGCCGCACCCTGGGGGTGTTTGCCCTGCTGCTGGCCCTGGGGCTAATTGTCTGGCCGCTGATCTAGGATTTGAGCCTAGGATTCAAGGCTAAGATTTGAATCTAGCCTCTGAATCTAACATCTGAATCCCGCAGCAGCTCCCCTACAGTATTGCTTTTGTTCACCACCGCAGAGCCTTTCCTATGACCAGTAGTCGGGTTAGTCGACACCAAACTAAAGAGCTAGAGATCCAGCTGCTGCGCGAAGGCATCGCAGAGTCGTACCATATCGCCCATGTGGCCGTGTGTGACAACCGTGGCCGCACCCTCTCAGTGGCGGGCAATGGCGAACTGGGCACCTTTATTCGCTCCGCCCTAAAACCGTTTCAGGCCCTGGCCGTAACCGCCGCCGGGGCGCTAGAGCGCTACAATCTCGACGATCGAGACTTGGCCATCATGTGCGGTTCCCACCAGGGCAGCATTGAGCAGGCCCGCCAGGCCTTTCACATTTTGTGGCAGGCCGACCTTGACCCCACAGACCTGCGCTGCCCCACCCCCGAGGGCAAAAAAAGCCGCCTAGAGCACAACTGCTCGGGCAAGCACGCGGGCATGCTGGCCGTCAGTCAGCAGCGCAACTGGCCCCTAGAGAGCTACCTTGATCGCAACCATCCGGTGCAAAAGCTGATTTTGGGCCGCATTGCAGAACTGCTGGGCATGCCCTCCGACGAGTTTATCTGCGCCCACGACGACTGCGGTGCCCCCACCTACTTTATGCAGCTCAGCCAGATGGCCGTCCTGTTTGCCATGCTGTCGTCGGGCAACAACCTCGATATGGAGCGCATTGTGCGGGCCATGACCAGCCACCCCGACATGGTGGGTGGCCCCGGCAGCTTCGACACCACCCTGATGAATCTCACCAATGGTGCCCTGGTGAGCAAGTCGGGGGCTGAGGGCATTCAGTGCATCGGCAAGGTTGGCGAAGGGCTGGGGGTTTCGATCAAGGTGATCGACGGCGCTAAGCGGGCCAAGTACGCCACCGCTATTTTTACCCTGCGGCAGCTCGGCTGGATCACACCGACCATTGCTGATACCCTGGCTGAGACCTATATGAAAATTGGTGAGTTTACGCGCCTAGACGTGCTCGGCGATCTGCCCATGATGTACTGAACCCGCTGTCCCGAGAGGGCCCGAGAGGGCCCGAGAGGGCCCGAGAGGGGTTGAGCCACCCTAGAGCCAGCAAAGCCCAACCCCAGAGAAAATTAATTGTTAACTGAGAACATTTAGCGCTATAGTAAATAAGTCGCCGCGGGGTAGAGCAGTCTGGTAGCTCGTCGGGCTCATAACCCGAAGGTCCATGGTTCAAATCCATGCCCCGCCACCAAAACAGCAAAAAGGGTTTCTAGAGTTTTCTAGAAACCCTTTTTGTTTGACTCGATTTTTGGCCAGGCTTGGTCAGCGTCCCCCCGGTGGGCGATAGTGATTTTTGTTCACCCCGTCGAGGCCAGGCACCGATGGCTCAGCCCAAGATTATTGTTCTAGACGACGACCCCACCGGCTCTCAGACGGTGCACAGCTGCCTGCTGCTGCTGCAGTGGGATGTCGAGACGCTGCGCCAGGGGTTACGGGATGCGTCGCCGATTTTCTTCGTGTTGACCAACACCCGCGCCCTGGCCGCCGCTGCCGCTGAGCAGGTGACCCGAGAGGTGTGCCAAAACCTCAAGGCGGCGATCGCCCTCGAAGGCGTCCAAGACTTTCTCGTGGTCAGCCGCTCTGACTCTACCCTGCGGGGCCACTACCCGGTGGAAACCGATGCGATCGCGGGCGTTCTCGGCCCCTTCGACGCCCACTTCCTAGTGCCTGCCTTTTTTGAAGGCGGTCGCATCACTCGCAACAGCATCCACTACCTGATGGTCGATGGCGTCCCCACCCCGGTTCATCAAACCGAGTTCGCCAAAGATTCTGTGTTTGGCTACAGCACCAGCTACCTACCCGACTACGCCGCCGAAAAGACCGCTGGCCTCATCCAGGCCGACGCGGTCGAACGCTTTACCCTAGAGGATATTCGCGCCGGATCTCTGGATCGGCTGCTGGCCCTAGAGCACAACGTCTGCTGCGCCGTCGATGGCGAGACCCAGGCCGACCTCAACCAGTTTGCCCAAGATCTGCTGATTGCCGCCGCCCAGGGCAAGAAATTTTTGTTTCGCAGCGCCGCCAGCATTCTCACTGCCCTAGCAGCCCTGCCCCCTCAGCCCATCGATGCCAGCCACATGAGCACCTACGTGCGCGGCGACAGGCCGGGGGCGATCGTCGTCGGCTCCCACGTTAAAAAAACTACCCAGCAGCTAGAGCAACTGCTCCAAGAGCCGGGGGTCACGGGCATTGAGGTGAATGTGGCCTACCTGCGCGATTTGCAGAGTGTTCGGGAACCGACTCGGGACGAGTATCCGTCCCGGAATCGCGGCCCGGCGGCCCACAGCCAGTTGCTAGCAGACATTCTGACCCAAGTGACCCAGGCCCACAGTGAAGGGCTAGTGCCCGTGGTCTACACTAGCCGCGACGAACTCACCTTCGACACAGTGCAGGCCCGGCTCGACTTTGGCGTCGAGGTATCATCCCTGCTGATGGATGTGATTAAAGGATTGCCCGCTGATATCGGCTTTCTGATCAGCAAGGGTGGCATCACTTCCAATGACACCCTCAGCACCGGGCTAGCGCTGCGGACGGCCCGCCTGCTTGGCCAAATTCTCCCCGGTGTCTCCGCCGTGCGGACCCCCGCCGACCATGTCCAGTTTCCTGACCTGCCGGTGGTGCTGTTCCCCGGCAATGTCGGGGATGGAGATGCGCTGGCGCTAGCCTACCGGCGACTAATGGGTTTGTAGGTTAACCCACCCCGCCCTCCGGGCACCCCTCCCTGGAGGGGATGTGTCGTCCATCTCTTCATTAGCCCTATGTCAGTGCCAAAAGTCAGCGGCTCTAAGCAGCTAAGAGCGCATCCTCAACAGGCTTGGGCAACTCAATCGGGTAAAAGCGGCTGGCCGCAAAAGCATAGTCGTCGCCACTTTCATCGATGACTCGCATTAGCCCGCTGGAAGTGGCATCATCATCCCGAATAGAACGGTAGATTTTGCCGATTTCCAGAGATGCCTCGTAATCGGCATTGTTGAGGCAAACTACGAACTGAATATCGTCAACAGATTGGGTTCGCATCGCTAGTCTAGAAAAGGAAACTTAATCTTGAACTCTTTCTTGCCAATGCCGTGGGCTTCATACCAGTGAACCTCAGCTAACCGTATGCTACCGTTTGGGAGCATGACTTGAGCAATACCCTTCAGCTTTCTCCACCGGCCCCGACCATATCACTTTTGTAATCTCGCCCTTTCTACCACTTCAAACAAGTCTTGGGGTTGATATTGTTCGGGCATAATATTCAGTAATGTTGATTTATATCGGCTCCTTATCGGATGAAGAAGGTACAGCGGAAGCCATGCTGGATAAGCGTTACAGGTATACCTACGTACCTCACGTCAGTGAGAACCGCTATAAAGAATAATGTTTTCTTAGGTAAACAGAATCTCAAATTAAGGAGTAAGGAAATATTTTTTTAGATTCTGAGCTGTGAATCACCCATCAAAATAATTACTCATTAAATCCAAGATTTCTTTAAATTTCCTTTTGTCATCTGGGTTGACTTCTATACTGTTAGAAATTTTTTCTAAAGAACTTTCAGCAATTTCTCTAGCTATTGGATAAAATTTCTTCAAGGCGACATCAGGAATAGATAAAATCTTTCCTTTGACCTCATTAATTAAATGCTCGTAGGGATCTGGCTCTGTGATTGAGGTTTGAGTATCTGGATCTGCTTGGTTTCTTCCTGTTGAACGGGGAGATTCTTGCTTGGCTTTAGGATGGTTGGCTTCAGATATATTCCTAAAACCACTAAAAGGCCCAGCAGGATTAGAGTGAAAACCGCGATAATCGGAATGGGTTTCTTTAGGGTTGTTTTTTTTTGAGAAAAATCTAATTGAACTGAATTGCTATCTAGCCATTCAATACTTGCACTAGATCGACTGGATATACCTCTCCAAGCGGACAGAGATTGCAAAGATTCTTTGCTTTTCAAAGTAGTAACTAAGATCAATAAACTATCATCCTCTTCGGGAAACCTATTTTTCGACAGCTCACTACATAGCTGTTCTCTAACATCTTCAGAGTCACCACTGATCCATTTTTGAGGGTTTGGATCACTATTTCCGAGATGGTTGAAATGTGTTCCTATCGACTCTAGTTCATCAAAGAACACTTGAAAACCATAGTCATGACCGTCGTTATTAGTGATTGACTTGCTGACCAGATCGCCCAACTCACGCTTTAGCGCTAAAATCGTGATTGCTCTGATTATCTGTTCATTCTTTCCATCTTCATCACCTGCAAAAGTCCATGCAACTGAATTTCTAATTTGCCTATTCATGAAATCCACTCTGTCAGGCTCTGTTTCCAGAGCCGTAACCAAGAGAAAAAAGTATCTCCCATGGCGAGCCAAAATAATTGAAGGTCGCTGAAATTCAATGATATCCTGAATTCTGAAGTCCTTAAAGAAATCCAGAAAAGGTGGCACTTCAGTTTTTCTCTTGTCTGAATTCTGAATTTTTACCCATTGATAATCGTTTTCTTGACTATATCCCCTTGTCTGAATATGAAAACTTTTAATAGATGTCATGACCAACTTCCTTAGCCTAAATTTTCAACCAGCTTTCACCCTGGAGAATAGTGAAGCCATCACTTGTTTTACATCCTCTGGCAAATTCATCAACTGCTTTTTGAAGATGATTGTCTATACCTAACCAACCTCTAATAAAGTTGAATTTGCCCCAGCTTCTGGAATCGAGATGGATTTTCAGGAGAAATCTCAGCAAATATCTCAATGGCTGTTCACTATCTCTGGGCTCATATTTTGCATCATGTCGAGTTTTTCGAAAATAGAAGTGTGGATTTCCCTTATCATCAGCTTCTATACGCGATAAAACTACATTGCCTACTGTCTGGACAGGAGTCAAAACACTGACAACCCAAGATGACAAGCTTTCTGATCTAAAATGATCAAGCAAGCTAGAATATCCTGACTTGATTGCTTCTTCCAGAATGTTTTTCTGTTGCTTCTTCAAATATTTCTCGCATTTTACAGGCGCAAAAATAATCATTTTGGGTTCATTAGCATCTCTGGTTGAATAAGCATCTTTAAATAGATCTTTGATTTGTTGGGGTCTGTTTATCCTTTCGTGATATCTTCCATTTTGCTCCATCAGAGATGGTGCGTCTATCGCAACTAAAATCACATGAGATTCTACAATGAGGTTTCGCAGGAATTCTTTCTCATCCTTTGTTGACTTCGCTGCATGATATCCTCCCGGGTAATCCCTGAATCTTAGGGTTAAAGATGGCTTTTTACCTTTTTTGCCAAGGCCAAAAGTGAATGATCTTAAAGAATCTGGCCCCCCAATCGCTTCAGTGCCTTGTATTCCACCTTTGGCTTCAAAAGCATCCAATAGACTCTTTAAATCAATCAGTGTATCTTGCAGAATTGCTGAGCTATCCTCATCTGGGGTCAACTGCAAGTCAGTACTACCAATATTGCTTTCAAACTGCTCATACATCGCAGTCAAAAGAGTCGTCTTGCCAACACCACTTGGCCCAAGCATAGTTATCTGAAGTTCTGACATTAAGTTTTCTCCAAACCAGGTATTCTCCACAACCTTAGATCTTAATTTATGAATTTCAGATTCTCGTGGGTATTGGCCTCTGCTACTTGTTGAATAGTGCTAAGCCATTCTGTTCGAGTTCGTGTTTTCTCATCTAGAGCTTTGAAATGATCGTTCCATACCTCGGATCTGACTGATTGTAGAAAAATCTGCCATTCCATTTTTACGCCTTCAGCACGAAGCACGCGATCGCAAAATTCTTCCACAATCGCGAACGCAGCCTGACTAGGTTCCGCGAGTAAGTCATCCAAAGCAGTCCGACATTTGTACAAAGCTTCTGAATGCAATGTATTTAAACAGTCAGCCACTTCCTGAACGGTTGGCGAGTCAGAAAGCTGAAGCTCCGTTGTATTTGGGGTTAAGTCATCCAAATGTTGTCTAATACGATGCTGGATAAGTCCTCTATACGAAAGTGTGAAATCTGCAAGAATATGGAAGCCATGCTTTAACCTGCTTGATTGACCGGGGATAAGCTGCTGGGGAATCTGATTCGCAATCACTCTTAGAAATTCAGTTCCACGTTCTTCAGCCAAAGTCCCTAATTTGCCCTCGCCAACTAGTACGCTTGTGACTTGAGACTTAACCCGCTCTAAGCCACGTTTAAGGGCTTCATCAACCAGCAAAAACTGCTGAGATAAATGCGCCCGAACTTCATTCATGTAAGCGTAATAGGCATTTGGTAAACCTCCTAAACCACTATCCTTTTTCTCAATGGCCTCTAGCGAGGGAATACCTGTATCTTCTTTGGCAGTATTGAGAGCTTCATCTACCTTTTGCTTGAAGTCCATATCTGGAAAATCTTTTTGCTCTCTTAATTCATCAAGCAAATCATCCAAGCCTGAAGCTAGATTATCCCAAAGCTGTTCAAAGAGCTGTAAGAACAGTGGAAACCAGTCTTCGCCCTGAACTGAGTCACCTAAGGCCATGCGAGCTTTAGACAATTCGATTTCAATTGAGCGGTGAAGATCTAGTATACGCTCTTGGCAAGCTGAGGCATACTTGCGATCTAGCGTATTAATTTCCTCTGCCATGTAGTTCAAGATCAGGTCAAGCAAAGAACTTGTCTCCTGGAGATCAGCGCAATTGGTAATGAGCTGGCCAGCAACCTCAATGTGCTTTTCTTTGAGACTTTCATTCAGTTCTTGGCAATTGCCCCAGTTGTCACCATACTTAGAACCCGGAGCCGTGCGGTTCAGCACCAGGAACGACCAAAGGCTAATTGGTAGGTCAATTAATGCCCCTTGGGCTGTGTCATAGAGCTGTACGTCGTAATCGGCCCAGTAGTCTCCTGTTGGCTTGGGCATCCGCACAAACAGCACCACATCAACATCTTGCCCAAGGGTTTTGACCAGGCGTTCAGTGTCGCCAATGCCGGTATCCCCCAACCCTGGCATATCTACCAGGGCTATCTGGCCCACGTCTTGGTTAGGAAAATTACAGGTAATTTTGACTTCCCGAACTGCAAGGTAGTTAAAGTAAATCCGCTGACCATCTGGGGTATCTTGGGCTACATACTCCCGAATCTGCTCCCTGGCAATTCTCTTAGGAGAAGGTGCTTTGAGCAAAGCACTATACTGATCAAAATTGGTGTGGTACTTCTTTAGATGCTCATACATGGCCCCTTCTACGGCCCGTCCTTGAACGTCTTTAGGCAAGGGTAGAAGGGGTTGCCGTGCGAAAGTTTCTAAATTAGTCGGTTTAGCCCCAAGCTTTAGCTTCTCGTAGTAAGGGGCAATGACTTCTTCTAGGAAAGAAAATTCAGTATAAAACCAGACATCTCCGTAAGGCTTGATGTCTGAGTTGTGATGGATGGTACTCCTCACCCCGGTGCAATGTTGGCGATCACCATCTGGGATTTCAGAGGAGCTTAACCCAGTCAGGCTTTGTAGCAAGCGACTTTTCCCTTGCCGTGCTCTGCCAACGACCCCTATGTTCAGCGTATTCCGAGTGAATCTTGCCTTTAGCTTGTCCAGAGATTGGGCCTCTCGCTTGATTTCTTCTTGAACCGTGGTGAAGTCTATTTCTCGGAGAGAACCACAAGCAGAAGAGTCTTCGAGCTTAGATAGCAGAGTTCGTCGGCGCTCATCCAGGTGCCCTAGCGTGGCGGCCAAGTTCTGAAGATTTACCTCTACAGTCTGAATTTGCTCAGCCAGGGGACGGCGCTGACTTAGGATAGAGACAATCTGCTCAGTTCTTTTCATAAAAATTGGTGCAAAGGTGATGGCAGTGAGCCTTAGGGCTAGTCTAGCCATTATGATGGCTGGCTGGCAGGATTTTGTTTGCACAGCTTGTGCACACGTTAATATCTGCCGGACTTAGCCTATGTACTCTTCATACAGAGTGCCCATCCAGAATCAAGAAAAATCAGCCCCCCGATGAACCAGCGCAAACACATATTGATTCTTCAAGCTGGATTACCACGTAGACTGGGCTTATCAAGGAATACTCACCGTTCATCCATTCAATAAGCTGAGGATGAACGGCTAGATTTTCGCTAAGCACAGTTTCACTTAGGATTACCCTCGTTCCTCCACCCTCTACTTGTTAGCTTCCTGGCGATCTTCCCGCAGGGCTTGGATCAGCTGGGCCAGCTGCTCACTGCTGGCGTGGTAGACCTCGTTGCAGAAGTGGCAAATGGCTTCGGCGCCACCGTCTTTTTTAATCATGTCTTGCAGCTCGTCTTCACCCAGCATTTTGAGTGCCCCCAACATGCGATCAAAGGAGCAGGGGCATTTAAATTGCACCATCTGGGTTTCGGGCAAAATCTCTAGGCCCAGGTCACCCACCAGGTCATCAAAAATTTGGGGCAGGGTTTTGTTGGCTCTTAGCAGAGGCGTAAAGCCGGTTAGCGAAGCCAGGCGGCTTTCAATCAGGTCTACCATTTCGCTATCTTCGGCGGCGCGGGGCAAAATTTGCAGCAGCAGCCCACCCGCAGCCTCGACGCCGTTGGCCCCCATAAACACGCCCAGCACCAGGGCTGAAGGGGTTTGTTCAGAGTTCATCAGATAGTGGGTCAGGTCTTCACCAATTTCACCAGAGACTAGCTCCACAGTGCTGGAGTAGGGGTATCCGTAGCCCATGTCACGCACCACGTAGACGTAGCCCTGACGGCCCACTGCGCCGCCCACGTCAAGCTTGCCTTGGGCGTTGAGGGGCAGCTCAACGGCAGGATTATCGACATAGCCCCGAGCCGTGCCGTCAAGACCAGCATCGACCAAGATGCCGCCTAAGGGGCCATCGCCCCGCACGCGGATATTCACTCGCCCCTGGGGCTGTTTCATGCTGGAGGCCAGCAGTAGCCCCGCCGCCATAGTACGGCCCAGGGCTGCCGTGGCCACGTAGGACAGCTGGTGACGCTGCCGGGCTACCTCCGTTAGGTTAGTGGTCACTACCCCCACTACTCGTATACCGCCATCGGCGGCGGTGGCCCGAATAAGTTGGTCTACCATGCGCTCCCTAGTTTTGCTTCATATTGCTTAGTAATTATTGTAAGAGGTTTAGGGGGTGCAGGTTTGGGGTGATTTACCGACCCTTGCTCTGGGATAAAATTGGGGATCTGGTTTACTATGCTCCAGGTTTTCTTTTGGCATACTGGAGACTGTTGTTTGCGGGCACATTACCCTATGCTTGGCACCTTTCAGCACAGTTGTCTCCGCATCGAAGTAGAGGCGACCCAGGGGCAAATTCAAACCAGCTTGATGCAGCCCGGCCAATTTTGCCGGTGGCTCTGGCCCCAGCGGTTTAGCCAGGGTTTACCCAATGAACTCCACAGCGGGCTCAGCTTTAACAGCTACCTTGGCCCCGTCGAAGTTCACCACCAAATTAAAGAGGTTACTGACCACAGCCTGCATATGGTGCTCTCAGGCGGTATTGACGGGTTTCATGAGTGGTATTGGGGCGATCAGTGGGTGCAGTCGGGCCTAGAGGGGGTGTCGGCTCTACCGCTCAACCTGGGCCAGACCCTGGTGATGCTGCGGCTGCGGCAGCATCTAGAAAAGCCAAGTCCCTAGGCCTTGCTCCCAGGTATCGCCAGCCTTATTGGGCAGAGGATACCGAACCCAGCACCTGGGCCAGCTCATCTAAAAACTGGGCTTGGGCTTTGATAATGCGTTTTTTGGCCTCTTGTAAAGAGAACCAGGCAGCTTGGTCAATCTCTGGAAACTCTTTGAGCAATCCGGAGTTGGGGGGCCACTCTAGCATGAAGGTGTTGCTGTGGAGGGCGGCGGGGTTAAAGTTGCCCTCAAACGCCCAGGCAAAGACTAGCTTGCCCCCGGCCTGGCGGACTGGCCTGAGGGGGCGAAAGTCCCCGGCAGGGGCTTGCCCCGTCTCTTCTAAAAATTCGCGCTTGGCGGCCTCAAAGGTGCCTTCGCCAGGGTCAATTTCACCCTTGGGAATGGTCCAAGCCTGCCAGCGGCGATTGACCCAGTAGGGGCCACCGGAGTGCACTAGCAGCACCTCCAGCCCCTGGTTCTGGGTTCGATACATGAGTAGCCCTGCGCTTTTCTTAGCCATGGCGGCGATCGCACTTCACCTCGGCATTTCTCCCTTGCCAAGGCGTGCTGCTCTCAAATCATCAGCGCCTTGGGCTTGGCTTAGCATATCTATGGGGTCGCGCAGCTTAGATCGCGCTGTTGCCCACGGTCAACACATTTGCCAAAATTAACTATGCCTTATCAGTACGATATTAGCCCCACCCAGAAGATATATCTTGACAACCTCGGCGACAATACCCTGATTACCCTGGCCAGCGGCGGGCCGGGGCAACAGCAGCAGTCTGGCACCCAGGTAGCCACCGGCCCCTGGACAGAGCTGCCCCAGGTGGTTAGGGTAGGCAGCGGCGTGCTGGTTCGCTGCACTACGGGCCAGAGGACGTTCATTTGGCAGGTGCAGGGCGGGCAAATTGGGGCCGCTGACGCCACCGCCTGGCCTGCCGATCAGGCCGAGCCAATGCAGGTGACGGCTAGCTCAGCCCCGGTAATGCAGCCCATGGCACCGATGCAGCCCATGCAGATGGGCGATATGCAGATGTCGGCTAGCCCCATGACCATGCGCATGGGCAATATGACCCTGGGGAAGAGCCATGGCAATTCTTCCGGTGCCGCTGATGGCAATGCTTCTGGCACCGCCTCTGGCCCACAAAAATTTTGCACCCAGTGCGGTGCGGCGGTTAGCACGGGCGATCGCTTTTGCGGCAGCTGCGGTCATCAGCTGCAATAGCGCCCCACCCATATAGCGATGGCCATTGCGCTCAGGACATCGGCTCCTTCCATCTGCAAAAACTGGGACAGCGCAATGGCTATAAAAGGTTCGAGGGATGGCATCCCCCGAACCATATCAAACCAATCCAGATCCCGATCTGGATTGGGTGTGTCTAAGCTTTGTTCACAATCTACAGGGGCTAGCTCATGTCCCTAGGCCACCGTCTTCGCCCGCTCGAGCCGAGCGGCTTTTTCGCTGTCGTCGGCGAAGAAGCTAGCATAAAACCACCCCGCCAGCAAAGCACCCAGAATGGGCGCTACCCAGAACAGCCACAGTTGGCCCACCAGTGGCCCGCCCACAAACAGAGCGGGGCCGGTGCTGCGAGCCGGGTTCACTGAGGTATTGGTAACCGGGATGCTGATCAGGTGAATCAGGGTTAGCCCTAGGCCAATAGCTACCGGGGCCAGCCCCACCGGGGCACGGAAATCAGTGGCCCCGAGGATGATCATCAGGAAGAAGAAGGTCATCACCACTTCACAGACCAAACAGGCAAGCAGACTAAAGCCGCCGGGCGAGTGCGCCCCAAACCCATTGGTGGCCAAGGGATTGCCCACTGAGGGGTCAATCCCAAAACCGGGCTGCCCTGTAGCAATAATGTAGATGATGCCAGCTCCTAAAATGCCGCCCAGCACCTGGGCCACAATGTAGGGCAACAGTTCACCACTGGGAAAGCGCCCCGCGGCCCACAGACCAAAGGAAACTGCCGGGTTGAGGTGACAGCCTGAGATATGGCCAATGGCATAGGCCATGGTCAACACCGTTAACCCAAAGGCTAGAGATACGCCTAAAAAGCCAATACCCAGATTAAACGCACCGCTGCTGTCTAAAAATTTGCCCGCCAGCACGGCGCTGCCACAGCCACCTAGCACCAACCACAACGTACCGAAAAACTCAGCCACACAACGTTTTGTGAGAGGCATTGTCAACCACTCCTACTGATGAAGTTTATAAACCGATTAGTATTGCTCGACACAGACCCACGTCGACAAACTCTATATCTGCCAAACATTACCCCAAGACTATAAAAGTTTGATAAGCCCGCGATCGCCAGGTGATCATTGGCATCTCCCCAGGCTGCTACCCTGAAGTAGGCGCAGTGCCATGGCCAAGTTGAAGCTGGGTCAACATGACTCTGCGTTAGCTTTGTTAAGGTTTATGATCATTATTCAGCTAGGGTCCTTAGGAAACAGCGCTCACCATGGGAATGCAAGTCTGGCCAGGTCGTCCCCATCCCCTAGGGGCCACCTGGGATGGCACGGGCACCAACTTCGCCCTATTTTCAGAAAATGCCACGGCGGTCGATCTCTGTCTGTTCGACGGTGACGATCAAGAAACTCGGGTTCCCCTCACCGAGGTTGACAACTACGTCTGGCACGGCTTTTTAACCGGGGTGGGGCCATCGCAGCGCTACGGGTTTCGAGTTCACGGCCCCCACGCTCCCGAGGCCGGCCAGCGGTTTAACCCCCACAAGCTGCTGATCGACCCCTACGCCCGGGCCTTAGACGGCGACGTGCAGTTTGACCCGGCCATCTTTAGCTATGACATGGCGGCCACCGATGACTTAGAAAGTCTCGATCTATCGTTCTCTGAGATCGATAGCGCTCCCTTCATGCCCAAGGCGGTGGTGGTCGATACGGCCTTTGACTGGGAGGGCGATCGCGCCCTTGAAACTCCCTGGCATCGCACCATTATCTATGAGGCCCACGTCAAAGGCCTCACCCAGCGTCACCCCGAGGTGCCCGAGCCGCTGCGGGGCACCTACGCCGGGCTAGGCCATCCCGCCATGATCGACCATCTAACTCAGCTAGGGATTACCGCCGTAGAACTGCTGCCCGTTCATCACTTTCACGCCTACCCCGGACACCTGGCCAACACCGGGCTGCGCAACTACTGGGGCTACGACTCGCTCAACTACTTTGCCCCCTACGGCGGCTACAGTAGCGCTGGCCCCTGCGGTGGGCAGGTGAATGAATTCAAGCAAATGGTTAAGGCGCTGCACCGGGCCGGCATTGAGGTCATTCTAGACGTGGTTTACAACCACACTGGCGAGGGTAGTCACCTGGGGCCAACCCTCAGTCTGCGGGGTATCGACAATGCCGCCTACTACCGTCTGGTCGAAGACGCCCCCCGCTACTACATGGACTTTACGGGCTGCGGCAACTCCCTCAACGTGCGCCATCCACAGATTCTTAAGCTGATCATGGACAGCCTGCGCTACTGGGTGCTGGAGATGCATGTCGATGGCTTTCGCTTCGACCTGGCCTCGGCCCTGGCTCGTGAGCTATATGAGGTCGACAGTCTGGCGGCTTTCTTTGACATCATTCACCAAGATCCGGTGCTGTCTACCACAAAGCTGATCGCCGAGCCTTGGGATCTGGGCGAGGGGGGCTATCAGGTGGGCAATTTTCCGCTGCTGTGGTCAGAGTGGAACGGCAAATACCGCGACTCGATGCGCGACTTCTGGCGCGACCACGACTGCCGCCTGGGGGAATTTGCCTTTCGCATCACCGGCAGCTCTGACCTATACCAGAGCAACGGCAAGCGCCCCCACGCCAGCATCAACTTTATTACCTGCCACGACGGGTTTACCCTGCGAGATTTGGTCAGCTATAACGAAAAGCACAACCTGGCCAACCATGAAAACAACCGCGACGGCGAAAGCTACAACCGCTCCTGGAACTGCGGTGCCGAGGGTGAAACCGATCAGCCTGAGATTCTGGCGCTGCGGCAAAGGCAGCAGCGCAATCTGCTGGCCACTCTGCTGCTTTCCCAGGGGGTGCCGATGCTGCTGGGCGGCGATGAGCTAGGACGCACTCAACAGGGCAACAACAACACCTACTGTCAAGATAGCGAGCTGTCGTGGGTTGACTGGCACCTAGACCTGGCCCAGCAAGAGCTGCTGGCCTTTGCTAGTCAGCTGATCAAGCTGCGCCAGGAGCACCCGGTCTTTGCCCGTCGTCACTGGTTTCAGGGGCGCGCAATCCATGGGTCTGGGGTCCATGACATTGGCTGGTACAACCCTGACGGCAGCCAGATTACTGCCCATCAGTGGCACGATGACTCAGCCAAGGCGATCGCCGTCTTTCTCAATGGCGAAGAGTTGATGACCTTTGCCCCCCAAGGGCAACGGCTGATGGACGACAGTTTTCTGCTATTTTTCAACGCCCAGTCTGACCCCCAAGACTTTCAGATTCCGGCGGCGGTAAAGAAAGACCGATGGTATATGGTGATCAACACCGATAAACCCAGCAGTTTTATCAAAGACCGGCAGATTTACGGGCCTGACAGCGCGATCGCCGTGGCTGACTTTTCGCTGGTGGTGCTCACCAGCCCCCGCCCTGGGGCCGACAGAGAGTAGCTATGCTCACCTACGAACGCATCTACGCCATTGTTCGCCAGATTCCGCCGGGTCAGGTGGCCACCTATGGCCAGGTGGCCGAGCTGGCTGGGCTAGTGGGCAAACCCCGGCTGGTGGGCTACGCCCTCTACCGAGTCGATATGACCACCGACGATGTGCCCTGGCAGCGGGTGATCAATGCCAAGGGCGAGGTCTCGCAGTCTCCCCTGCGTAACGGCACCGACTACATTCAGCGGGCCATACTGGAAGACGAAGGCATCGAGTTTGACAGCCGGGGACGGGTTGATCTGAGCAAATACAAATGGCGCCCGCCCGAAACAGTAATCGAGCAGGCGCTAGCAGTATTTAGAGAAACGCAGGACTAGGATATCTAAGCTATCTAGTCGACGGCTACGGCCACTTCCACTTCCACTTCCTCTTCGACATAGACCTCTTCAGGTTCCTCCACCAGTTCACCAGCTTGCTCGGCCGCCTGGCGACGCAGGGCCTCACGGTACTTGGCCGCCATCTCCTCAGCTTTGTCGTAGACCAGGTCAGGGTTCTTCACCATGTCGCCCGGTTCAGGCTCAAGCTGCTTGGTGGACAGCGAAATTCGCCCGCGCTCGGCATCGAGGTCAATGATCATGACCTTGATTTCGTCGTTGACGTTGAGCACGCTGTGGGGCGTATCGATGTGATCGTGGGAAATCTCAGAGATGTGCAGCAGACCGCTGACGCCGCCGATATCGATAAAGGCACCGTAGGGCTTGAGGCCGCGCACGGCACCCAGCACCACTTCGCCCACCTGCAGGCCGTTCATTTTGCGCTCCACCAGGGCGCGACGGTGGCTGAGCACCAGACGGTTGCGCTCTTCATCGACCTCAAGGAATTTCAGGGGCAGATCTTCACCCACCAGATCTTCTTTGGGCTTGCGGGTGCTGATGTGTGACCCAGGAATAAACCCACGCAGACCTTCGATGCGCACCAGAGCACCGCCTCGGTTGGTGGCAAACACACCAGAGCGCACGGTGGCGTCCTCCTGCTGAAGCTGGCGCACTCGCTCCCAGGCGCGCATATACTCAATGCGACGAATAGAGAGGGTCAGCTGACCGTCTTCATTTTCGTCGGTGAGGATAAAGAACTCGCGGGTTTCATTGGAGCGCAGCACCTCTTCAGGATGATCAACTCGGTTGATCGACATTTCCTGAATGGGCAGGTATGCAGCGGTTTTTGCACCAATGTCAATCAGGGCACCCTTAGGCTCAAGACTAAACACGGTGCCAGATACGGTATCGCCTGGGTTGAAGTGATAGTCGTACTGGTCTAATAGCGCAGCAAAGTCTTCGTGTGTAAACCCGATGTCAGCGTCCTTTACGTCCTGATTGAGCATGCTAGTGTTGTCCTATTATTTCTCCGTAATACTGCGGTTTCCTTGTAGACGTACAAAACAATCAACTCAGATATGTGACGGCCCACCCTCAACGCAATAGCGCGTCGGCGCAGACAGTCCGATAAACCCACAGGATTAAGATTATAGCCGAATAGACGGTGTTGTTGATCGCCCGCCGTCACGATTGATTCAAGTTAAAGACAACTTCAGCTCTTCATATCTGGGGCTGTGGCCTTGCCTCCAGAACGGTTAGGCCGAGACGACATAGGTTGAGGGCTGGCTGTTTTCGGCATTCTCTGGGGAGCGATCGCCCTGCCCATCTTGCAGCTGGCTGAGGGTCTCGGCAAAATCTCGAATGCCCTGAAACTGGCGATACACCGAGGCAAACCGGACAAAGGCCACCTCATTCATCGCCTGGAGTTTGGCCAGCACCATCTCGCCAATCTCGGCGCTGGTCACTTCGCGAGTGGCCCGCTGCTGGAGTTCGGCCTCAATGTCATCGACAATGGCTTCCATCGCCAGGGAGGACACCGGAGTTTTTTCGCAGGCTCGAACAATGCCTCGCAGCACCTTAGAACGCTCAAACAGTTCTCGATCATCGCTGCGCTTGATCACAGTAACGGGCACATACTCGATGCGCTCGTAGGTTGTAAACCTGCGTTCGCAGCGCAGGCACTCCCGCCGCCTGCGAATGCTGCGGCCAGCCTCCGCAGATCGCGACTCCAATACTCGATTGTTCAGATGCTGGCAAAACGGACAATGCATAGACACACTCCCAACGGGAGGAAAGTTGACCTAGCCCTAGGACTCAAGAGCCCCCATGACCTAGGCAAAAATAAAGGCAAGCCAATCTATACAGAAAAAGCTTGCCTCTATATTAATTAAATTGTGGGAAAACAATCGAAAAACATCGAAAGTCTCGCCTATTTTAGGTAAAGCCTAGGGCCATCGTGTCTCTATAGACTAACCGAGGGAACTAGTCTTTAGTGATACGGGGGGGTTCGCGAAAGGCGATCGCAAAAAACAGCGTGCCAATGATGCAGGCAAAAATGAAGATGTAAGCGACAGCTTCCATGGTGAAAAAGGCTCCTAGTCAACCGGGTTATCTTTAGTTTACAGAGCTTTGCAGTTAGGTGCCCGACAGGTGAAGTTATATATTCAACCGTCGAGCGCCCTAACTTAAAGCAAACTAGACCGTTGTCTCTTCCTTACGGGTAGAGGTGTCGCCCACCTTCTGGAAGAAACCCCACTCCACCTGCTCCGCAGACAGGTCGGGGTCGACCCCAGCAAACACATCCCGGAACAGGGTGCGAGAGCCGTGCCAGATGTGCCCAAAGAAGAACAGCAGCGCAAACACCGCGTGGCCATAGGTAAACCAGCCGCGAGTGCTGGTGCGGAACACCCCGTCAGAGCCGAGGGTTTCGCGATCAAACTCGAAGGGTTCACCCAGCTGTGCCTTACGGGCATAGCGCTTGACAAGGGCAGGCTCGGCAATGGTTTGACCATCTAGCTCACCACCATAGAAGGTGGCGGTTACGCCGGTCTGCTCAAAGCTGTACTTCGACTCAGCGCGGCGGAAGGGAATGTCAGCGCGAACAATGCCGTCTTTGTCGACCAGCACCACGGGGAAGGTCTCAAAGAAGTTGGGCAAACGACGCACAAACAGCTCACGGCCCTCTTTGTCTTCAAAGACGGGGTGACCCAGCCAGCCTTCAGCGATACCATCGCCCTGCACCATGGGGCCAACTCGGAACAAACCACCTTTAGCGGGGCTGTTGCCGACGTAATCATAGAAGGCCAACTTTTCAGGGATGTCACCGTAGGCCTCAGCCAGGGAGTAGCCAATGTTGACATCCGCCGTTACGCGGCGCTGAATTTCCTGCTTAAAGTAGTCGCCATCCCACTGATAGCGGGTGGGGCCAAACAGCTCAATGGGGGTAGCGGCACTGCCGTACCACATGGTGCCCGCCACCACAAAGGCCGCGAAGAATACTGCCGCAATACTGCTAGACAGCACGGTCTCGATGTTACCCATGCGCAACGCCTTGTACAGACGCTGGGGCGGGCGCACCGTGAGGTGAAACAGGCCCGCGATGATCCCCACAATTCCAGCAGCGATGTGGTGAGCCACAATGCCGCCAGGGTTAAAGGGGTTGAAGCCAGCTGCTCCCCACTCGGGAGCGACCCCCTGCACGTGGCCAGTCAGGCCGTAGGGGTCAGACACCCAGAGTCCAGGGCCCCAAAGGCCAGTCAAGTGAAAGGCCCCGAAGCCGAAGCAGAGGAGGCCCGACAAAAACAGGTGAATGCCAAACATCTTCGGCAAATCCAGCGCCGGTTCCCCGGTGCGAGGGTCGCGGAAAAGGTCTAGATCCCAATAAACCCAGTGCCAACAGGCGGCCAAAAACAGCAGCCCCGACAGCACGATGTGGGCAGCGGCTACCCCCTCAAAGGACCAGAAGCCGGGATTAGCGGCAGCGCCAGTGACGCTCCAGCCGCCCCAAGAGCCGGTGACCCCCAGGCGAGCCATGAAGGGCAACACAAACATGCCCTGCCGCCACATGGGGTTGAGCACAGGGTCGCTGGGGTCAAAAGTAGACAGTTCAAACAGTGCCATTGAGCCAGCCCAGCCAGCTACTAGGGCCGTGTGCATTAGGTGTACAGCGATCAGTCGCCCGGGATCGTTAACGACGACAGTATGTACACGGTACCAGGGTAGTCCCATTGACTACGCGCCTCCTCTAGGTAAAACAAAGTTGTTTTGTGGAATTGTCTTAAGCATGCCAGATACTGATCAGCCTATCAGAATCAGGCTCTCAGAATTGCGCCAGTTGACTTCAGCATCCCGGCATTGCCTGGGTAAGCTATGCCTCTGTTGGATGGTGAAGCATTTGGCGCAGACATGAGATGTAACAATGCAATTACTTAACGAAGTGTAACCAGTCCGAATTTCCCTCGCAACCATTAGCCAGGGGCAGTTTGGAGCGGTTACTGTACAGAGGCACCTCGACCTAGCGGCCAAAGACCTGATCTACCGCCATTGTCGACGCAGAACGCTAAGGAGATTCCCTTTATGGCCAATGTTAAGTTTGTTAACGAAGACACTGAGATTGTCGTTGCCGACGGGGCCAACCTGCGGTTCAAAGCGCTGGAAAATCGCATCGACATCTACACCTTCAGCGGCAAGCTGATGAACTGCGGCGGCTACGGCCAGTGCGGCACCTGCGTAGTGGACATAGCGGCGGGGGGCGAAAATCTTTCCCCCCGCACCCAGGTGGAAGACCGTAAACTCAAAAAATGGCCTCCCAGCTGCCGGTTGGCCTGTCAGGCTACGGTGCAAGGCCCGGTGTCGGTGATTACCAAGCCGAGCCGCAAATCTAAGGCATCCCCCAAAGCGTCTAAGAGCGCCTAGCCGGAGAGAGGGGCCTTGCTCTGGGCCGACATTCTCACCGAGGAGAGTGATATCCTGAAGCTGTTAGACCTTTGGGTTAAGTCGAGTTTTTAGCCAGCTAGGCTAAATGGCTACGGTCATGCTGAAGGGTTTGGCTGACGTTGTTGGGTTGAGAATAGAGGCAGGCACTGATGGAAGTTAACAATCTTGGTTTTGTAGCTAGCATTCTGTTCGTTATGGTACCGACGGTTTTTCTGTTGATTCTGTACATTCAAACCTCTAGCAAGCAAACAGGTTCTTAGGTTATTGGGCGAAGGGATATTCAGATCGGCCTCGGTTTAGCTGGTCTGACCTAGTTTGTCGGGTAAGGCTAAGGGAATTTAGGTGTATTCTGAGGGCGCTGGGCTGACCGGCGCTTTTTTATATAGTTAAGTCCGGCTCGGAATCTGTAGTTTTCCCTAGGCAGAGCGCCACTTTTGGACTTGCATAGGATTTACCTGTACAGAATTTAGCCACAGCGGCCCTTAACCGCGACCACACGTTATCTATCAAACTAATGACGTACTGTTTGGGTATTTTGGTTAAGGAGGGGTTGGTGCTAGCCGCTGACTCTCGCACCAATGCTGGGGTTGACTATATTTCGTCGTACCGTAAGCTATTTGATTTTTCGAAGCCTGGCGATCGCGTGATTTTGCTCTGTACCTCGGGCAATTTGTCGATTACCCAGGCGGTGGTGCATCAGCTGACTCAAGATATCAAGCGCGATTCGCAGGGCGATCCGTCCCGGAATCGCGACCCCAACCTGCACAACCTTCCCACCCTCTACGACGTGGCTCGCTACCTGGGAGAGCAGATTCGGCTCCTACAGGAGGCCGATCGCGCCTGGCTGGCAAAGGACAAAATTGACTTTCAGTGCAGCTTTTTGCTGGGGGGGCAGGTGCAGGGGGAAGCGCCAGAGCTATTTTTGATCTACAGCCAGGGCAACTGCATCAAAGCCACCCCAGAGACGCCATTCTTGCAGATTGGCGAAACTAAGTACGGCAAGCCCATCTTAGATCGGACGCTGGGGTTTGATGTGCCCCTCGATGCGGTGGCTAAATGTGCGCTGCTCTCGATTGACTCGACCATGCGGTCAAATCTGTCGGTGGGGCCACCCATCCACATGATCCTTTACCAGGCCAACAGTTTTGAAGTACGCCATCGCACCCAGTTTCAGGCGGGCGACCCCTACTTAATTAAAATGCGCAAGCACTGGGAAGTTGCCCTACGGGAGGCATCGATCAGCATGCCCGACATTTCTTGGAACCAGGATGACACCCTTTCGCCCCTGGGCATTGCTGATCTGGGGGATACCTAGCCCCTGCTGTAGCGCCAGCGTTCTCCTAGCCTCGTTTAGAATGACGCTGGTAGAGACACCATTGTCGGCCCGCAGTCTGGCAACACCCGAGACATTCTAGAACTGGTGACGCGGCCCCTCCGCCGTAACAACAACCTCAAAGACCTCGGCTCGGAGAAGTTGGTGAAGGAAGAAGCAAAGGGATAGACCAAAGGTAAGATTAGAAGCCGAGTTTCTTAAAGAAACCTGGCTTCTTTGCAGTAGAGAGCTTTTTAGGGAACCGCAGAATGCCAACGGTTTTAAGGGTGGGGCCATACAGGTTTTACTTTTACAGCCATGAGCCTAATGAGCCGCCGCACATTCATATCGACCGCGATCGCGGGTCTGCTAAGTTTTGGCAAGAGCCTGTGGAATTGGCCAGAAATATTGGGTTTAGCGCCAAGGAGTTGCGGAAACTGCAAAGCTTAGTCGAAGATCATCAAGAGAGGCTTTTAGAGGTGTGGCATGGGCGCTTTGGCAATTCAGGTAGATGAGCGAGTGAAGGATGTCCACTTTACGCAAGACACCATCAGCGTCGATTTGATGGATGGCCGCTCGATTACGGTACCGCTGGTTTGGTATCCGCGACTGCTAAGTGCATCGCCAGAACAACTGGCTCACTGGGATGTCTGTGGTGGTGGCTACGGCATTCACTGGGAAGCCCTAGACGAAGATCTGAGTACAGAAGGAATGCTGCGAGGCGCACCAGCCCCAGAGGCAAGAGCGAGTTGATCAAGCACTCTGGTTACGGGTTCACTAACTTTGAGCGATTTCGGCTCCGCTGCCTCATTTGCGGGCCTTTTTCTCCGACCGCTGCATAGTTATCCTAGGAGGGCCAAACTAATCAGCAATAGCAGCATGCTACTGATTGAGTAACCGCTCTAGCCAAATATTAGTGTCAACCAGATACACGGTTAGCCCAATCGTCCACCGTTTCTTGTTGCAAGCCAAGAATTGTGTAAGTTTCACGAGACTCTTGCAGAGCACCAGCCAAGGATTGCTTGAGTCGATGGTTCGGGTTGTGCTGCTGGTGCTTAACAAACGTCGCCACCAAATTGGTCAACTCCTGCTGAGCCTGGGGAGATAGATTTTGAATCTCATTAACAACAGATTGCATAGCGAAGCCCGTCCTTACATATGTCTCAATCGTAAATTAGGCAGTTCTTCAACCCAGAAATACTATTGTGCACAGCGTATCGGGCGCTAATCGTCAATGATAGTTCCTAGGTAGAGCCTCACAAACTCCTTAGCGGCCAGGGGGTTCAGCGTTTTCAGCGCCTGGGTAATCTGGGCGATATTTTCAGCGCTGGGGTCAAGCCCGTGGTACCAGCGCCCCACATTGGCGCGACTAATGCCCATTGTCACCGCCAGCTTGTTCTGGCTAATGCTGTAGGTGTCTAAAACCTGCTTTAGTGCGTCGCTTGCCCTTCCCATGCCCTAATCCTGTCAGAGAGGCATAAGAAGGTAAATGTCACACTTGTGGAGACATTGCGCTCATGCCAATGTCTTACTTATGACTACATTGGCTTTGTATCCCCATGTCAGAAGAATTTATCCCCAACCGCGAAATCTACAGCGCCCCTCCTGGCAGCCCAGCCACCACTCAGCCCACCCGCGAACCTATCCTCATCACCATCATCGGCTCCGCCACGGGCATTGACTTGGTGATCAAAATCCTCCATCGCCTTGGCTTCGCCGAAGCCCGAGCATGGAGCAAACCCCAGATCGACCCCAAAACCAACAGACCCATGCGCGTGCTCACCAAATGGCTGCGGTACTGAGTCAGCCCTGCCCAAACGTGGTTCGCCTGGGCCAAATTTACTTCGCTCTCGCCCACTCCTAGGATCATAAAGAAACTCTGGATGCCGACATGCAGCAGAGAAAGCAGCCTGCCGGATAAGCTCCAGCAGGCTGCTTTCTTTCCCATTGCAGGTGAAACGATTACCTCAGCTTTTAGCTCTGGCTCACCAGGGCTGCTTCCCCTCGGGCGGGGGCGCGGAGGTCAGAGCGGGTCATTAGCTCTGGGGCACGGTCATACACCGACCCCAGCAAAATCTCTAGACTATCGGCCTCGCGGGCGTGATCAATGGCCTTGTGGGTAATCAAATCACCCACATTGAGAATCACCTGATCTTGCTCATCGAGAATTACCCGCGTCACTGGGCGACCGAGAGCGCTCTGAATGCGGCGGTTTTCAATAAATTGCTGCGTCTGAAACGCCAGCTTGCGAACCTCGCGCTCGAGCGCAGTCCACAGGGTTGCGGCTTCGGCCTGAAGCTGGTTGGCCCCGGTTTGCAGCTGCCTGCCTGCGATCGCAGAGGTGCTCTTAATGCGCTCGTTAGCTCGGCCTAGCCCCTGGCTGGCTCCTAGGCGGTAGGCTTCATTTAGCTCGATGCCAGTGGCTGCCATGAGGGCTTGCTCTTGGCCAGCGGTGCGGGCGCGTTCGATCACTAGCTCGGTAACGATTTGGCCAGCGGCCACAATCACCGAGCCAGAAGAGGTATGCACCGTAGTGCTGGCCCGACGGCCCAGGGTTTGATCGACCGCCGGGGCGGCTAAGAGACCAGTGGCCTGCTGGGTTAGCTCGGCCCCGACAGCGCCCCCGGTGGCGCGATATAGCTCATTGAGCATGTCGGCAGACTCGGCGAGGGCGACCACCTCTGCGGTTGCAACAGCGCCTTCCGAAACCAGCAGCCTGCCGTCTAGGGCACAAATATCGCGGTCAACGGTTTTGCCCAGGGCATAGGCCCGCTGCCGGTCGGGGGCGACAGCGGCGTTGGTAATTGACGCCAGGGTGTCGTGGCGCAGGCTCTGTAAGTCTTGGCTGGCATGCTGGTTAGCCGCGTCGAGCCGGGCTTTGGCCGACTGGGTAGCGGTTTGGAACTGAGCTTTGGCAGCTTGGGTGGCAAGCTGAATGCGATCGCTCGCATCTTGGCCAATATCGCCCCCCGTAGACCGGTATAGGAGATCGAGCACGCCGTTGTCGGATGCCTGCTGCACTTCTACAGCCGTAATCACTAGCCCAGCCGGAAACAGCAGGCGATCGCGGTTGTCGAGCACCGGATCTTGAGTGATTTTGCCCAAAATGCACGTCTGCTGCTCTTCCGGGCTAACCACTGCATTGGTAATAGATATCTCGGCGTTGCGGCGGGCCAGGTCGTACTGCTCGCTGGCGGTCTGGGTCATGGCTTCCCAATCTTTTTGGGCGGCGGCGGCGGCAATCGTCCATTTTTCGCTGGTGTATTGGCTAGCGGCTTGGAACTTTTCGCCAGTGTAATGACCGGCCTCTTGCAGCTTTTCGCCAGTGTAGTGACCCGCCTCTTGCAGGCGACCGCCCGCCGATTGCAGAGCGCCCAGCACCCCACCCACCTGCTCTTCCATCAGGTCAGCCGTTTCGGGCGACACAAAGGCCACGTCTTCGCCAATGGTCAAGGTTTGCAGCGCTGGCACAAACGAGCGTCCCGAGTAAGCATCGGCAAATAACCCGCCCGACACTTCGTAACCCTCCACTAGACCGGTAGCGTCATCAAAGAACAGATCTACCATGGTGCCCAGATTGCGACCGTCGGTGGTCATGATCTCGGTGCCCCGCAGCACGTTGTCTTCCCGCAGCAGCTCTGCAACTCGGCTGAGGGTTTTCGATGAAACAATAGTTGTCTGGTCAGCAGTAATAATGCCGCTGGGGCCAATGGCTTTGACAGCAGCCAGAGGTAGAATGCGAGCACTCCTAAACCAGCCTGACTCAGCCACCAAAAACCCTAGTACTCGACCGGTATTGTGATCAAAAACCAGGTCGCGCACAGACTCTACTGTTTTGCCCGTGTCGTAGACAAAAATAGATTTCCCTAAAATGTCACTACCTTGTCGCATAGCTGCTCCTTTCCGCTAATGTCTAATGTCTAAATTCTGAATGTATGTTTGTTGATTCTGCAACCGCAATTTGAAAACCTTGCGGTTATAAAATGCTCAGGAATCTCCAAACTCACCGACCAGGGGGCGTCCCTGACCACCCATCTCGGGTAATAAGTTGGTGTAGCCTTTGTACTCCAGTGTGCCTAGGCCTGCGATCGCCAGCAAGAGCACGGCTAGGCTCCAAAAGACTCCGTTGTTTGATCGTTTTCCCACTAACCTAGGCATCGTTGACTCCTTTTAAATCTCAAATCAAGTCTCAAAAAATCAGAGCAGGATCAAAAACTGACTTCACATACGGAATAGGCTGATAAAAATTCTTTTGCCAACGAAAAATTGGTTAGCCAATTTACAAATACATAGCCAGAATCAGTTTGTTGCAATCTCGGCAACTGCATCTCAGGATTGTCTTTGAGTTTCCAGCCTGCTGACTCAAAGATCGGCACAGCCGTTTTTACTCTTGCTCTTACTTTTCATTCTATGTCTGGTTAAGGAAAACACACTCCACACAAAGGTAGAAGGTGTTATCTGTCAACAGATAGATTGACGGGCTGGATTAAAAAAATTTTCTCTGTGATCCGGCGGATCCATTTGATTGCCGAAAATTTGGCATCTTGAAATTTGGTCGCTCAGAATTTGACCGCCTAGTACCAAATTCTGCCGGGTTACCCCGCTTCAACCGGGCGAATGCAATTGGGCACACTGCTGTGCGCCCCTGCGGTTTGGCCTTTTGGGAATCTGGGTTATGTGATTTGGATTTGGCATGAGCAGGCCTTTTGTGCTGTGCTGGCCCAGGCGGTCACCTCAGTGTGGCACGAGAGCCTGGCACAGGTGAATTGCTCGATGGCTATGCCCCTAGACCTGGGGCGCGCTGTTGGGCTGCCCTGAGATCAACCCACGGCTGAGGGTTGGCTTCTGTCTACCCCAGGCTACCCCAGGGGCTTTGGGCCAGGGTGGCCAAGCCGATAAATCTATGTACCTACAACCGTGCCAGGTGGTGTACATTATGAGAAAATTGTGACAAGTGTTTAAGCGAAACCAAATTTAGGAGGCTATGCCCTATGGATTGGCGTGTTGTTGTTGTTCTACTACCGATTGCCATTGCCGGAAGCTGGGCTGTGTTTAACATTGGCCGAGCTGCCCTGGGGCAGCTGCAAGACTTCCTCAATCGGGAAGCCTAGGAGAGGTATCTAAGGGTCTGGCTCGCTCTGCGGAGCTAGATCCTTAAGCCGCGCAGCTAGATGATTTGCTCCAGACCCTAGGCTTCATCGCGCTATCCTAGGGCTAACTTAGACATTTCGGGCAGCAGTTGACTAAAAGCGATGCCGCGATGACTGTTAGCGTCTTTCTGGGCTGGTGACATTTCAGCAAAACTTTTGCCTAGGGCTGGCACGTAGAAAATTGGGTCATAGCCAAACCCGCCAGTGCCACGGGGGCTGAGCAAAATTTCGCCAGAGCAGATTCCTTCGGTTTCGAGAATGATCTCTCCGGCTGGGTTGGCTAGGGCCAGGGCGCAGATAAATTGAGCTGTGCGATCGCCCTTTAGAGCGAGTTCTTTTCCCTCTAGCTCTTTGAGCAGGCGCTCAATTCTGGCCTGGTCACTGTCGGCATAGCGGGCTGAGTAAATGCCGGGGGCACCGCCGAGGGCGTCGACCGCTAGGCCAGAGTCGTCTGCGATCGCCCACTGACCCAAGGCCTTGGCCACCCCTGCTGCCTTGAGGCGAGCATTTTCTAAAAACGTTGCGCCAGTTTCTTCAATATCTAGATCCTCGGGCTTGAGCTGAAGCCGCCAGCCTAGAGTATTTAGGTAAACCTGCATCTCTTTTAGCTTGCCGGGGTTGCCGGTAGCAACAATAACCGTAGGCATAGGTTGGTAAATAGTCCATCAAATCTTGGTCGCCAAAGCTGGCTATGGGTTGATTGTAGTGCCTTGCGGGGGATAGATATTGCGGGGGATAGACATTGGCACAGGGACAGCTCATGCCGATTAAAAATTTCAATCAGGGGGCATAACTGCCTGCGGGCAAAGCGATCAGGCCAAATCCCTAGACGCGGCATTACCTGGAACACTCCAAACCTGGTAGCGTGGTTGAACAGTTATCGTCGTCGAGAAGGTTGTAGCCCTTGACCCCCAAGCGCCCCTCCCAAAGCTCCAACTATTGGACTCTGGCCCCCTACGTGCGGCGCGAGTGGCCAACCATCGCCCAGGCGCTGGTTGGCACCGTTATTTTTGTGGTTTACTGGCCAATTTTGGCCTGGCTTTCGGGGAACATCCTAGAGCAGCTGGCGGCAGGCAACGTGCCTGTAATGGCTCGTTTCATTGCTATCACCATGGCCGGGTTTGCGCTGCAAAAAATTGGCCAATACATTCAAGACTCGCTGATGGCCAAGGCGGCCCTAGAGGTGGCCTTTAACCTGCGTAAAGATGTCTACACCCATATTCACCGGCTCAGCCTCACCTACTTTGAGCGCAGCCAAACCGGAGACCTGTCTTACCGCCTAACAGAAGACATTGACCGCATCGGCGAAGTTGTGCAGAAACTTTTCCACGACTTTTTGCCCTCGGTGCTGCAGCTGGTGGTGGTGCTGGGCTACATGGTCTACCTCAACTGGCAGCTCACCTTGACGGCCCTGGTGCTGGTGCCGATTTTGGCGGTACTGGCGGGCTGGTTTGGCGAAAAAATGCTGACGTTTTCGCGGCGCAGCCAAAACCTGGTGTCTGACCTGTCATCGTTGGTAACCGAGGTGTTTAGCGGCATTCGTCTGGTGCGGGCCTTTGCCGCTGAAGAGTACGAAGTTGAGCGCTTTACCCAAGAAGCCGAGAAAAATCGCCAGGCCAAATACAATGCGGCCTGGCTCCAGGCGGTGCAGTACCCCGTGGTGGGCTTTACCTACGCCCTGGTGGTGATGATGATTTTGATGGTGGGTGCCTGGCAAATTTCTGAGGGCAACCTCACTGGGGCTTCCTTTGGCAGCTACGTGATCGCCGCGCTGATGCTGATCGACCCGGTGAATCACGTGATTATTAACTACGGTGAGTTTAAGCAGGGCGAAGCCTCGGTAGACCGAGTGATCGAGCTGCTAGATATCGAGCCAGCGGTGCGCGAGCTGCCCACCGCCATTCAGCTACCCAAGGTGACTGGGCGGGTCGAGTATCGCAATGTCACCTTTGGCTACGAGGCTAAAGAACCCGTGCTCAGCAACCTCGATCTGCTGGCCCTGCCGGGTGAAAAAATTGCCCTGGTGGGGTCTTCGGGGGCGGGCAAGTCAACCCTAGTGAACCTGCTGCCCCGATTCTATGACCCCCAAGAGGGCCAAATCTTGATCGACGATGTCGATGTGGCCACCGTCACCCTGCGCAGCCTGCGGCGACAGATCGGCATTGTGCCCCAGGAAACCACGCTGTTCTCGGGCACGATCGCCCAAAATATTGCCTTTGGCCAAAAAGACTTTGACATCGAAGCGGTAGAAGCAGCGGCCCGCATTGCCAACGCCCACGACTTTATCAGCCAGTTTTCCCAGGGGTACTACACCTGGATGGGGGAGCGCGGGGTCAACCTGTCGGGGGGGCA
>QBMN01000004.1:58081-60841 GCA_003241845.1 Shackletoniella antarctica
CGCCCGTGCCGTGCTGCTCAACCCCCGCATTCTGATTCTCGACGAGGCGACCTCGGCCCTCGATGCCGAGTCTGAGGCGCTGGTGCAGGAGGCTCTGGAGCGGCTAATGGGCGATCGCACCGTGTTTATCATTGCCCACCGACTAGCCACCGTGCGCGACGCCGATCGCATTCTTGTTATGGAAAAAGGCCGAGTGATTGAAGCGGGCACCCACAGCGAGCTACTGGCCAACCAGAGCCGCTACGCCCAGTTCTACGCCCAGCAGTTTGCGGGCAGCGGCGCGGTTTAACACATCCACCCTCCCCACGGACTACCCTAAAACAAGTACCCCTCACCCCCGGTTGTCATGGTGTCGCCCCCGGCCACGGGCCTTGGCCCCACTTCAGAAAAAGCAGTCTATCAAGATGGTGTGGGCGATCGCCTGTTCATCTGGTTGTTCAGCCGCAAAATGGCTAAGGCCGTGGGCAAAGACACCGCCCGCAGCGGCTACGACGGCTTTGTGGATCTCTCCACCCAGATCATGCAGGGCCGCAATGCCCAGCAGCAGCAGGCCCTCGTCGCCGTGGTGCTCAAGTCTCTGGTGCCATCCCAAGTGCTTTGGCTAATTCGCACCCTGTTTTCGCCTACCCGGCTGGTGTGCGAACTCAACGCCCGGTTCGCCACGCTGCTGTTTGAGTGGCTGGTCGGCCCCTGCGAAGTCAAAACCGTAGAATTTACCGACGAGCAAGGGCGCATGCGACAGCAGCGCAGCGGCGTCCATATTAAAAAGTGCCGCTACCTGGATGAAAGCCGCTGCGTCGGCATGTGCGTCAACATGTGCAAGCTACCCACCCAGCGCTTCTTCACCGAAGACTTCGGCATTCCCTTCACCATGGTGCCCAACTTCGAAGACTTTAGCTGCGAGATGATCTTTGGCCAGCCGCCGCCGCCCCTAGAGACTGAGCAGGCTTACAGTCAACCCTGCTTGATTGATCACTGCTCCCTAGCCACCCGTGATCCCCAACCCTGCCCAAAGGTCAGGGACTGAGAGCCTCACCTAGGGTCTGCTCATACTCATCTAAGGCCGCCAATACCGCCTCTAGTTCCTGCCGATTGGCCTCGCTGGGGTCTAGTTGGTATCGAATCCGGGCTTTTTGGTAGCGTACTTCCTGTCGATCTCGTCGAGCTTCGCGTTCTGTTCTCTCAGCTTCGCGTTCTGTTCTCTCAGCTTCGCGTTCTCTTGCTTCAATCTCGCGGTTTCCTTCTCGATTTCGACGGTTCCACTCAACGCCGAAATTAGCCAGTGCAGCCAGGATGGCTGCCACAGTGAGTCGGTTGCTCCAGATCTGGGGCTGGGCGACGAGGGTGAGGAATCGGAAGTCTTTTTCATCATAGAACCGTAGGAATGCGACGGCGATCGCTAAAACCGTGACCAAGCTACCGGGCAGCAAGCCCAGAAAGTTGATCCACACCTGGCGTTTGAATAGCCCCATTCTAAGCTATTGCCCCTGGCCTGATGGACTTGGCCATTGTAGTGGAGAGTGGGTGGGTAGGTGAGCGGGGTAAGAAAGAATGGACTAGATTGGGCTACGTCAACGCATTGGGCAAAATAATCGCTACTGTATTCAGCAGTACAATATCCACTGGTTTGCTAGCGGTTCTACACCCATGATTGAAGTTGAGCACCTGAGTAAAACCTACGGGTCTACGGCGGCTATCCAAGACATCACCTTTGGGGCGCAGCCCGGTGAAATCTTGGGGTTCTTGGGGCCGAACGGGGCGGGTAAAACCACTACCATGCGCATTTTGGCGGGCTACCTGCCAGCTTCGGAGGGCACCGCTCGGGTGGCGGGCTACGACGTCCACACCGACTCGATGGCGGTGCGGCAGCGTATTGGCTACCTGCCCGAGTCGCCGCCGCTGTACCCCGACATGACGGTGCAGGGGTTTCTTAACTTTGTCGCCACGATTAAGGGTGTGCCTTCAGACCTGCGCCAAAAACGGGCCGACATTGCGATGGATCACTGCGGCCTGCTCGACAAGCGCAAGGTGCTGATTCGCAAGCTGTCGAAGGGCTATCGCCAGCGGGTGGGCATTGCCCAGGCGATCATCCACGACCCGCCGGTGATTATTTTGGATGAGCCTACCGTGGGGCTAGACCCGCGCCAGATCAACGAAGTGCGGCAGCTGATCAAGGGGCTGGCGGGTAGCCACACGATCATTCTCTCCACCCACATTTTGCCGGAGGTGAGCATGACCTGCGATCGCATCACCATCATCAACCGGGGCCAGGTGGTTGCCACCGACACCCCCGACAACCTCACCGCCCGTCTCTCCGGCGAGGCCGCCTACGAGCTAGAAATCAAAGGCGATGTAGACATCGCCCAGCGCCTGCTGGCTGAGCTAGCCCCCGTGCGTCAGGTGCTGCTGCTGGGGCCAGAGCACCTGCCAGAGCACCACCATCGCCTGCGGGTAAGTGCAGAGGGCGATCGCACCCTAGGAGCCGTCATCTCCACCGCTCTAGTCACCGCTGGCCTCGAACTCCACGAACTGCGCCGCCAGCAAGCTACCCTCGAAGACGTCTTCCTCAACCTCACCACCACCGAGATCGCGACATTATCTGAGCCTCTAGTTGCCGAAGATGCCATAGAACCACCAGCAACCTAGCCATTTTAGATTTTGGATTTGCGATTAAATCCCCACTCCAAAATCCAAAATTTCCCAGGGCAGACACGTGGGTCTGCCCCTACCCATCCACCCATCCACCCCCCACCCATCCAC
>QBMN01000050.1 GCA_003241845.1 Shackletoniella antarctica
CCATGGGCACGACCACCATGGGCACGACCACCCTCACCATACCCATGGGCATCACTCCCACGCCCCCGAGCATCCCGGTCACGCCGGCCCCCCTGCCCACGAGCACCACCACGACGGACATTCCCATAGCCATTTGCCCGTGACGCCCGACGGCACCGCCATGTCCTGGCGCAGTCTGCTGATGCTGGGTTTGTCGGCGGGGCTGGTGCCCTGCCCGGCGGCGCTGGTGCTGCTGCTGGGGGCGATCGCCTTCGGTAATCCGATCTCGGGGCTGCTGCTGGTGGTCTCATTTAGTCTGGGGCTGGCCAGCGTTTTAGCGGGGCTTGGCCTGCTGCTGGTTTCGGCTAAGCGGGTGTTTAAGCAGGTGCCCATGCCTCGCTTTCGGGCGATGCAGTGGCTACCGCTGGCCAGCGCCGTGGGTATTACCGTCATCGGCCTCGGCATTTCGACTCGATCAATCATGCAGCTGATTTAGCGCCCCTCAGCGCCCAGGTTTTGTTCTGCAATTTGCCCCCCTCAATTACAGGATGCACACCATGCCGACTTTCTCTCTCTGGATGATGGCGCTGCCTCTGGCGATCGCCTTTAACTCGCCCGCTCTGGCCGATACAGCGTCCCCGCCGCGCCCGGCTGAACCCGCTGTGTCTTTGTTTTGCTACATGGTTACTACCGAAGGCCAGGTGCGTGACCTGTCATCGCTGTGCGGTAGCTCTTCAGAGGCGGCCCCTCAGCAAGTGGTGCAAAATACCGAGCCCTGCTATTTCTTAGACAGTGATGGTCGGCCCTGTGCCGTGACCGGTAGGCCAGCCTTTAGCAATTGAGATTGCGGGTTCGATCAGTCGCCGCAGGTTTCAGCAGCGTCCCAGGCTTGGCGGCGATGGTGAGGTCGCGACTTTTCTAGACAGCGTCCTTGGACTAGGAGCCATAGGTCGCTCCAGAGCAGCAGGAGTACACAATTTTGATTGAGGCTAATCTATGACTACGGTAGGCTCGGTATGGCAGCAGCTCAGACACAGCCAGCTCGATTTAGATCAGGCACTCTCATTGCTGGTCAGTGAGCAGGGACAGGTAAATCTGGCTCTGCTAGATTGCGAAGTGAGCGATCGCTTTTTTCGAGAATTTCAGGAGCACCAGGGCCTACCGCCGGTCATACCGCTGCTGCTGTGGCGCAACCGCTACTATCTGGGCAGCCCAATCCCGCTGTCGCCTGAGCAAATTGAGCAATTGAGCGATCGCACCCCAACCGAGATCTGCATCGTCAGTATCAGCGTCAAAAGCTATCACGCCTGGTTTCGCCTCCAGCGGCTTGACACCAATAAAATAGACGCCGAGCAGATGATCAACCCGCTCACGGGGGAGATGGAATCGGAGGATATTGGCGAAATTACCGAGCTATTTTTGTCTAAGGCAGCGGATCAAATTAGCCGGATCAAAACCATTATTTCGGGTGCCCTGCGCAACCGAGCCAGCGATATTCACCTCGAACCCATGCAGGAAGGGCTGCTGGTGCGCTATCGCATTGACGGCATTTTGCACGACATTACCACGCTGCCCCCCGACATCAGCCGCCGGGTGATTGTGGCCCTCAAGGTGATGTGCAAAATGAATATTGCCGAGAGCCGCTGCCCTCAGGATGCCCGCATTGGCGATCGCTACTCAAAGACCCCAGACCTAGATGTGGAGCTTGATATGCGGGTGAGTACCCTACCCTGCATCCACGGCGAAAAGGCCGTCATCCGCTTATTGCCCCAGGAAAACCCGTTCACCAATATCAAAGAGCTGGGTTTTACCCCCCCGGCGCTCGAAATTTACGAGCATTGGCTGCGCCAGCCCCAGGGCATGATTATTTTCACCGGGCCAACTGGTTCAGGCAAAACCAGCACCCTCTACACCAGTTTGCAGCGGGTGGCCACCGAGCAGGTCAATGTGGTGACGGTGGAAGACCCGGTCGAATACATCCTGCCGCGCATCACTCAAACCCAGGTGCACGAGGCGGCGGGCATGACCTTTTCGGCGGGGATGCGGGCCATTCTGCGCCAGGACCCCGACATCATCATGGTGGGGGAGGTGCGCGATCATGAAACCGCTGAGACCGCTGTGCGAGCCGCGCTCACCGGGCACTTGGTATTGACCACCCTGCACACCAATGATGCCGTCAGCGCCATTCCCCGACTCAAAGACATTGGCCCCGACCCCAGCCTGATCAGCGATGCCCTATTGGGGATCGTGGCCCAGCGACTGGTGCGCAAGGTCTGCCCTCACTGCGCTGTGCCCCACGAGCCCAGCCCCCGCGACCTCAAAACCCTGGGCATTTCCTACGACCAGGCCAATGCCAGCCAGTGGCGAATTGGGAAAGGATGTTTGAAATGCTTTGACTCGGGCTACTCCGGGCGAGAAGCCGTAGTTGAGCTGCTAAATATAGACGATACCGTCCGCCAAATCATCTATGACGGCACCCTCACCCAGCTTCATCGCTACCTGCACAAATGCGGGCTAGAGTCATTTCGCAAAGCGGCGATCGCCAAGGTGACCGCTGGTCTCACCACCATGTCAGAAATTTTGCGGGTTTTGCCCTACAGCGCCTTTAACCAGCGTGCTCAAGTTCAAGAGGGCACGGCCTTTAAGGCAAATTTGCGCCAAACCAGCCTACACAGCGCCAGTTGAGGCCGCCATTCTTTGACCATAGGGCAATGCGGGCCAGCCAGGGTGGGGCTAATTCTGCCGGTGAAATGGCCCGCATTGCCCTTGCTTCAGCTCTTTACCCTCTGGTCGAGGGCAACAGCCGAATTTCAAGCCAGTAGCCGGTAATTACGCCCGCGATCGCCGCCACCATCAGCCCCAATTTATGGGGCAACCCATTCGCCAGCACCGCTACAATCCCCGCGACGATAATTGCTCCCACCATGGGCCGCGTCGTCGCGTAGGGCACGATCATGCCAATGAAGGTCGCCACCATGGCAAAGTCTAGCCCCCAGGCCGCCGCGTTGGGGATCAGCTGCCCCACGGTCAACCCCAGCCAGGTGCAGAGCACCCAGTTGCCGTACATGGCCACCGCCGCGCCCAGGTAATACCAGTGCTTGTGAGGGCTGGGGTCGGGTTGCAGGTAGCGGCGAATGGCGATCGCAAAGGCTTCATCGGTCAAAAAGAAACCGATCGTCGCCTTCCACCGCTGGGATGCCCCCTGCACGTAGGGCAGCAGGCTGGCGGCGTAGAGCATGTGCCGCAGGTTGACCACCACCGTGGTCAGCACAATCAGGGGCAGGGTGCTGCCCGCCGCCAGCAGCCCCAGGGCAATAAACTGCGACGACCCGGCAAACACAAAGGCCGACATGCCCACCGTCGCCCCAAACGACAGGCCGCTGCCCTCAGCCAGGGTGCCAAAAATAATCCCAAAGGGAATCGCCCCCACAATCAGCGGCACAATGTCTCGCGCCCCAGACAGCGCCTCTTGGCGGGGCGATCGCATCTCAACGTCTGACGCTCTAGCCAAAAGAAATCTCCGAAAATCAGGATGACTCTCTCTATTTTGAGTTAGAAGGTAGAAGAGGTATCACAGGCCCTTAGCAACAGACATACACCCATGGCAGACGCTCCCCAATCAATTTGCATTCTCGGCGGCGGCTTCGGCGGCCTCTACACCGCCCTGCGCCTCAGCAATCTGCCCTGGGAGGGCACCCCGCCCACCATCACCCTGGTTGACTGCAACGATCGCTTCCTATTCTTGCCCCTGCTCTACGAGCTGGTCACCGACGAGCTGCAAACCTGGGAAATTGCCCCGCCCTACGCCGAGCTGCTGGCGGGCACCCCGGTGCAGTTTCGCCAGGCGGGCGTGACCGGCATTGACCTCGACCAGCATCGGGTCAGCCTCAGCGACGGCACCCTACTCACCTATGATCGCCTGGTGCTCGCCCTCGGCGGCACTACCCCCATGGATATGGCCCCCGGCGTCGCCGAGCACGCCCTGGCCTTTCGCACCTTGCAGGACGCCTATCAGCTGAAGGATCGACTGCGCCTGCTCGAAGCCTCCGACGCTGAGAAAATTCGCGTGGCGGTGGTGGGCGGTGGCTACAGCGGCGTAGAGCTAGCCTGCAAGGTGGCCGAGCATTTGGGCGAGCGGGGTCGAGTTCGCCTGATCGAGCGCACCGATACTCTGTTGCGGACTTCGCCCGAGTACAACCGCGAAGTCTCTCAAAAAGCCCTCTCTGACCTGGGCGTATGGGTTGACCTCGAAACCGCCGTGGAGAGCGTCGGGGCCGACACCATCAGCCTCACCTTCCGGGAGCAGACCGACATTTTGCCCGTGGATCTGGTGCTATGGACCGTGGGCACCAAGGTCAATGCCGCGATCGCCGATCTGCCGCTGAAGCACAATGATCGCCAGCAAATCGTAGTGCAGCCCACCCTAGAGTCTATTGATCGCCCCGGCGTCTACGCCCTGGGCGACGTCGCCGACTGCCGCGATGCCGATGGTCAGCAGGTGCCCGCCACCGCCCAGGTGGCCCTGCAACAGTCCGACTTTGTCGGGTGGAATGTCTGGGCAAGCCTGAGCGCTGGCGAAGCCTCTTCTGCGAAGAACCGCCCCCAAATGCCCTTTCGTTATACCCACCTGGGCGAAATGCTCACCCTGGGCAACAGCCGCGCCACCCTCACCGGCCTGGGCATTCAGCTCGACGGCGAGCTCGCCCACGTGGCCCGCCGCCTGGCCTACCTCTACCGCATGCCCACCTTCTCGCACCAGGTGCGCGTCGGGCTAAACTGGATGACCAAACCCCTACGGGATTTGCTCTCGGCTTAGGCTCTAAAGATAATTCTGGCAACGAAAATACCCAAGGATTTTGCCGCCTCCTAAGGACGCAGGCTCTGCGCCCCTACCTGGTGGTATCTTCTTTTCTGGAGACCTCCTAAAGTAGTTTCCGTCCCTGGGCCAGCAACCCGTCATAAAACGCTTCTAGGGAGGGGTTGCAGCCTCGGCACCCGGCTACCACCTGCTCCGTCCAGTCTAAGTACTCGCGCCGCCGCTCTAGTGACCAGTCGGTGGGGGGCGAAGCGGTGACATCTTGCACATTGGCCGTTTTGTCGGCAATTTTAATCTGCTGCGCCTGGGGCGACAGGTGGGGGGCATGCTCAATTTGCAGGCGCTTGCGATCGCCCTTTGGCAGACTCTTATCGTCGGTCACCTCCGCCACCACCCGCCGCACCGCCGCGCCAAAGTGGCGCTCTAGCTCCTCTGGCGTGGTCTCAGTATCCTCCACCGTGTCGTGGAGAATCGCTCCCTGCAACGTTACCAGGTCAGTCACACCACCCTCGCTGGCCAGCAGTTGAGCCACCCGAATGGGGTGGTTGATATAGGGCGACACCTCTGTATCTTTGCGGCGCTGGTCGCGGTGTTTGGTAGCGGCGAAGTGCAGTGCCTCTAGCAGAGCGGCGGTGGCCGTGGGCGAGGTAGGTAGGTTCATAGCTATTTGAGAGAGAATACTACCTTCAGCATGCCCAGCTTAGAGGCCTTGGCGGAGCCTTTTTGAGGCAGAGCTTTCCCCACCAGAGATACAGCCAGCCAAAACCCCTGCAAGCTGGCCGCTAGATCCTCGGAATCCGCCGATGGGATGATAGGCTCAGCTTCTAATAATTGCTACAATTGGGCACCCAGCGAACACCCTGGGCTGGGTGCCCATCGTTAGAGAAATATAACCTTATCGCTACACCTACAATATTTAATCTTGCCTCAGGGGAAGGCTTGACTCAGGGAGCTAGCTGAAATCTGTATATCAAGTTGACCTATGCCTTTCTGGATTATTTTTTGAGGATTACTATGCAATCTCGTCGAAAGCGCATACCTGGAAAATCCACCAGGGGCATGAAAGGCGTTTTAAGCTTTTTCGTAATTTTTCTGGCGATAGGGTTTTTGCTCTACCAGTTATTTTCTAGCGTTTTATTTGCCTGGGGCGCATCTCCCATTGTTGGGCTGCGCAGTCTCGCCGCCGCACTGTTTCCGCTGATCGTATCGGCCTACATCGGCTTTGTCGCTCAACTTCAAATTCCATCGAGAGAGAGTCGCGCCCCTGTCATCAATAGCTTTATTCTCTTTCTATTCTGGACAATGATCGTGATAGGGATTGATACTGGCATCGAGATTGTTGAATTTCCCATCGAAGAGCTGCTCTACTCCCTAACCCTTGCCGCTCTGCTCTATCGCTATAGAAATCGAAGCTCGTTTGGCAGCCTGATGGCTTGCTGCTACGGTGTTTTGGCCGGTGTTTTGGCCTCAATCATTATATTTGGCACAAATTTCATTGTGGCGTAGATGCGCCAGTAGGTCATGCCCATTAGCCAATTTTTTCTGCGATTAAAAACATTGCCTTTGCTCCAGTTCGACAATCCCCCAGTGCAACTCAAATACTGCTGCTGGCGGGCCTAACTCAGTTTTCTAAAGCTGGCCAAAGCCCTTCTTTTTCTTCTGGCTTTTCTGTTTTTTGTTGTTAGGGGGGCGAAACCCTGGCTGAGGAGCACCGCCCATGCCCGGTAGCCCCGGCATATCCCCGCCCATGCCAGGAAAGCCGCCGCCCATGCCGGGCATGCCGCCACCCATACCGGGGAAACCGCCGCCACGACCCATCTGCTGCATCATGGTGCGCATTTTGGTGAAGTCGCTGACCAGCTTGCCCACGTCTTTTTCTTGATGGCCCGAGCCTTTGGCAATGCGGCGGCGGCGACTGGGGGAGCTAGAGAGCAGGTTGGGCTGCTTGCGCTCCTGGGTGGTCATGGAGTTGATCATGGCTTCGCAGCGTTTGAGCTGGGCCTCGCCCTGCTCCAGCATATCGCCCGTAATTTGCTTACTCATACCGGGGATCAGCTTCATGATGCCGCCCAGAGAGCCCATGCTCTTCATAAAGCGCATCTGCTTGAGAAAATCATCGAAGTCAAACTCGGCTTCGAGAATTTTCTGCGTCAGCTTTTCGGCGTCGCCAAGGTCCACCGCTTCCTGGGCTTTTTCGACCAGGGTGAGCACGTCGCCCATGCCGAGAATGCGAGAGGCCATGCGTTCCGGGTAGAAGGGTTGCAGAGCCTCCACCTTTTCGCCCACGCCAATGAATTTGATCGGCTGGCCTGAGATCTGCCGCACTGATAGGGCCGCACCACCCCGCGCATCGCCATCCATCTTGGTGAGAATGGCTCCGGTGATGCCGATCTGGTCGTGGAAGGTGCGGGTGAGGTTGGCGGCTTCCTGGCCGGTCATGGCATCGACCACTAGCAGCACTTCGTCTGGGTCAATGGCGGTTTTGATATCGGCCAGCTCAGCCATCATCTTGGGGTCGATTTGCAATCGACCCGCCGTGTCGACGATCACGGTGTCAACGCCGTCGGCCTTGGCTTTCTCAATGCCCTGGCGGGCGATATCGACCGGGTTGGCGTCGGTGCCCAGCTCAAACACGGGCACGTCGATCTGCTTACCGAGGGTGACCAGCTGATCGATCGCAGCCGGGCGGTAGACGTCGGTGGCGACCAGCAGGGTGCTGCGGTTTTCTTTGCGCAGGTGCAGGGCCAGCTTGGCGGTGGCGGTGGTTTTACCGGTACCTTGCAGACCCGCCATTAGCACGACGGTAGGCTTGGTCGGCGAGTTGGCCAGGGGGGCGTTGGTGTCGCCCATCAGCCGCACCAGCTCGTCATTCACCACTTTGATGAACTGCTGGTCGGGGCTGACTCCCTTGACCACCTCAATGCCGAGGGCGTTTTCTTTGACCTGGGCGATAAAGTCTTTGATTACCTGGAGGTTGACGTCGGCCTCTAGCAGGGCGCGGCGCACCTCGCGCAGGGCGCTGTCGATGTTTGATTCGCTGATTTTGTCCTGGCCACGCAGGCTTTTCCAGGCAGATTCGAGGCGGTCAGACAGGGCTTCAAACATGGCTCAGCGATGACAACAGTAACGACACCAGCACATTCCATCTGTAGTGCAGACCAGACTGTAGTGCAGACCAGAAAGTTACGGAGTAGTCGTAAATACGGCTCCGCAGCGGGCGGCCTGGCCGGAAGTTAGATCAATCACGGTAACCACAGCCGGGCAGGATTTCTATTCTAAGCGGTGAAGGCACCGGCGGGCCTGCGGAGCCTTCAATCGTTGATAAAGACAGCTAAAATTGTGATCAAATGGCCCAGATGGCAGGCTTGCAGCGGGCTACCCCAGGGCGATCGCCCGCCGCTTTTGGGTATGCTGGTAGATCATGGAAGACTCAGCTCTCAAGCTGGGACGCAAAACTATGTCTAAGGTGCATCGCAGAGAGCAGGCTTCACGGTATCTCTGTAAATTCCCTGGATTCCGCGAAGATGCGGCTTGGGTTCGGAATTCTAAGGGGTGGCCTTGTAAGAGTTGTTGAAGGGTGAACCACTGAGCAACTATGGCTAATGAATCGTCTCGCTGCATCGACACAGACTTTATGGCTAGCCCTGGGGCTGCCGTTGGCTCTCCCGGCCCAGCTATTGACCTTAGCTATACCTTGGGCAATAACGGCGGCGATCGCCAGGGGGGCGAGACCCCTAACGCAGTTCGCCCAGTGTTGCCCTGGCTGGAGCTAATTCAGCACTACAGCCACCTGGTGATGGCCGTAGTGGATGTGGCCACGGCGATCAGCGCTCCCACCCAAGCTCACCCGGTGCTGTTTGCAAACCAGTACTTTTGCCGCCTGACGGGCACTCACCCCGAGGGGGGCCACCTCGACCTAACGTTTTTTGACCGGCTCTCTACAGCCGACCAAAAGGCCCTGCAAGAACGGTTTCGGCGGCATTTCTTGAGCGCTCTGCTGCGCCATGCCTATGGGCACGATCTGGTGTCGCGGCGACTGCTCCACGAGCCGCTGGTGGTGTCGCTGGCCGATTCTGAAACCGGGCAGGTGAAGCAAATTGAGCTGCGTCTGCGCACCGCCGAGGGGGGGCTAGAGATCAGCGCCATCACCCCTGAGCTGTCCGCTAGCCTGACCGCCTGCTGGGTCGCGCCGCCCAGCCGCGAGCAGGTGGCTACCCACTTACTGGGTAAAGAGCCTGCCTTTAAGCTGCTGCTGGCGACCCTCAAGCCGGGCAGCTACACCGCCAGCGGCCACATTCTGATTGAGGGTATTGATGTCACCGAGCGGGAGACGTCGAGGGCGCTAATTGAAATGCTGGTGGGCCATGAGTCGGTGCTAGGAACTCGCCGCTTTGAGGAAGCCAACAGGCTAATGAAGCAGCTGTTTGATGCCACCGACAGCTTTTTGCTCAGCGCTGAAGATAACCAGGCGCAGCTGTTTACCCAGCTGGATCGGCCCGAATGGCAAACGGTCAACTACGCGGTGGAAGATCTCAAGGAATCGTCGTTTTTGCGGGCCACCAAGCGGCGAGAGGTGGTGAATGTGCCCGATCTGGCCCTCGACTGCGCCACCCAGTGCGAGCAGGATTTATTTAATCAGGGGGCCAGGTCGCTGCTGCTGATTCCCCTGGTCATGCGCACTGCTCGGGTGGGGGAGAGCAAGGCTCAGATGGTGGGCCTGGTGGGCTTGGCCAGCTCTAAACCCTACGCCTTTGACCAAGCCGATTGCAGCCGCGCCACCACGCTGATTCCGGCGTTGACGGCGGCCATGCGCCACAGCGTGCAAGACCGCTTTACCAACATTCACCCTTCGGTGCGGTGGCGGTTTGAGCAGGAAGCCGAGCGCCTCAGCCTGGGCTTGCCCCCGGCCCCGGTCGTGTTTGAGAGCGTCTACCCGCTCTACGGTATTTCTGACATTCGCGGGTCGTCAGATGAGCGCAACCGGGCGATTCAGAAAGATTTGCTGAGCCAGTTTTGTCTCGCTCTGGCGGTGGTTGAGGCGGCTGGTGAGGCGGTAAGCAACGCCCTGGTGGGGCAGCTGGCCCTCGATCTGGCCGACCACATTACGGCCCTTGAGGATGGGGTGACGGTGGACTCTGAGGTGACGCTGTTGCGCTACCTGCAAGGGGAGGTGGAGCTGCACTTTGAGTACTTTGCCCAGCACAGCGCTGAAGCAGAGACTGCGATCGCCCGATACAAAGCGACCATCGACCCCGACCACGCCTGCGTCTACACCGCCCGCGCTGTCTACGATCAGACCATTGGCCACATCAACGGGCTGCTGCGCGACACCTGGAACCATTGGCAGCAGTCGATGCAGGCGATTACGGCCCACTACTGCGATCTAGAGGCCACTGACGGCATTGACCACATGATCTACGCTGGCAAGGCGATCGACACCAGCTTTACCGAATTTCAGCTCAAGTCGCTGCGCTACGAGCAGCTGCGGGCGGTGTGCGACTGCGCCCGCAAGGGATTTGCCCTCAAGGCCACCTACGACACCGATATGACCATCACCCACCTGGTGCTGGTGCAGGCTTTTACCGTAGATATCGTCCATGACGAAACCACCGAGCACCTGTTTGACGTGCGAGGCACCCGTGACACCCGCTACGAAATCGTCAAAAAACGCATCGACAAAGCCTGCGATGCCGAAACTGGAGGGCGCATTACCCAGCCCGGCATGCTGACGGTGGTCTACTCCACCAGTGAAGAGTGGCAGGAGTACGAGCGCTACCTGCGCTACCTGCACCGCGAAGGCATTGTCGACAGCGTGGTAGAACAGGGCACCGTTGAGCCGCTCCAGGGCGTCAATGGCCTCAAATTTGCTCGGGTACAGGTGAAGCCTGGGTAGGGGTTTGACGAAAAAGGAATCGGGTCTCTGGGTGAATATCCAATCATGGCTGGACAACCCCCCAGAGACCCGCTCCCTAAAACCGCGAAATAGTTTTATCTGTTTTGTAGCCCTGGAGGTAGGCCGCGACCACCTTCTACCCGGCGCTGTAAACCCGTGGGGAGTCCCCGCCCGCTGTCAATCTGACGCTGTAGTCCAGGGGGCAAATTTTGGGGGTTTCCATTATTTTCCTGGGCCACAGGGCGATCGAGAGGGAGACTCTCCTGATTTTCTGTTGCAGAGGTTTCCACGGTGACTTCGACAGTGGATTCAGGAGTTTCAACCGTGACATCAGGGGTTTCTAGAGTGACAGAGGGAGATGCAGCCTGGGGCACCTCCCCCTGCACCATCGGCGCGCTGGGCTGAGGACGATGCCCCCGCCCCTGCCCAGGGCGAGCTTCTGCGGCGGTGGCAGCGAAAGCAGCGGTAGCTAGAACGCTGAGAACAACTAAAGCAAGATGCGATCGCGAGGCCATAGCAGTCATCCTTACGTTTGCTGAGTGACGAGGTTGACAGCAAGCCAGTGGCGGAAAGGATGCTGCCTATCTCTCTAGAGTATTCAGGAGCCGGTAGCCTCCGTCATCTGTGGATATACCCTATCCGTTACCCTCCTCTCAACGATTTCTCAGAATGCCCTCACAGGGATCTCAGTCGCACCGAGTTTAGTGATGACAAGGTTGGTGTTGGTAAGTTTTCCATTGCCTAATCGTGGTTTTGTTGCTAATTCAGAGGGCTTCTAGGCCCGTGACAATAACGCTGCTGTACTCTTCCAAGGATGCTATGAAGATTCAATATTTGGCGGCCCTGCTGGCCTCTTCCACTCTGACCGTTGGCGCTATGGCACTGCCTAGTACCGTGGGTTCTGTCTTTGCGGCCCCCTGTGCCGGAGCCGCTGGAACCGTAAATCCCTGCGCCAGTGCCAATCCCTGCGCCAGCGCCAATCCCTGTGCCAGTGCTAATCCCTGTGCCAGCGCCAATCCCTGTGCCAGCGCCAATCCCTGTGCCAGCGCCAATCCCTGTGCCAGTGCTAATCCCTGTGCCAGTGCTAATCCCTGCGCCAGTGCTAATCCCTGCGCCAGTGCTAATCCTTGCGCCAGCGCCAATCCCTGTGCTGGGGCGGCTAACCCCTGCGCCGGGGCCGATGCAGTCAGCGCCACTGAGCCTCCCCATGCAGCGGTCTACGTGGAGTCTTCCAGCAACCTGGCTATCCGTGGTGCCGACCCGGTAGCTTACTTCAATGAGGGAGAAGCGGTGGCTGGCGATGCCGCCTACCAGTACACCTGGAGCGGGGCTACCTGGCAGTTTAGCAGCGCTCAAAATCGGGCTTTGTTTGCGGCTAATCCTGAAGCCTATGCGCCCCAGTACGGCGGCTATTGCGCCAAGGCTATGAGTGAAGGGAACCTAGCTTCGGTCGATCCCCGCGTGTGGACCATTGTGGATGGCAAGCTTTATCTCAACTACAGTACCGATGTGCAGCAGCAGTGGGTGCAGGATATTCCTGGCAATATCGCTAAGGCCGATACCAACTGGCCCGGAGTATTAACCGTGCAGACCTTCTACGAAAACGTGGTGTCTTGGGCACAGTAGCGTCCTGTTCTAGGTGTTGATTAACTCACAACTCTCCTTCCCCGGCAGCAGGCATTAACCTGGGCCGGGGTTTCTTGTAGGGAAGGCTACAGAGGGTTCTTAGCCGTGGGCCGACACCGCTGATCGTCGCAAAGGGGATAGGCCGGGCTGTAGCGATCACCGCGTTTGCCAAACAGCTCGTAGCGGCGATCGCGCACAAAGGCGTAGACCCGATCGCCCACCTGCTTGGCCCCCGGTAAGGCGCGATAGGCTTGTACAAACCCATTTCCCAGGGGCAGCAGCCGACCAATTTCTTCGGCGGCAGCGCTGCCTTGCCAGCGACGATCTGGAGTTTGAAGATCGATTAAAATCATGCCAGCCTCGCAGTCGCTGGGGGTAATGCCGTAGTGGGCCAGCGTGGGGCTATCTTGCATGGGCACATACTGAAACTGTGCGCCCTGATCGACCGATTCCAGCACCCGCACCAGAGTGACGCAGAGGTTACAGTTACCGTCATAGATTACACAGTACATAGTAGTATGGCTACTGAAAGGTCGTCACCTTCATCTTAACCACCTGTTCCTGGAGTTTCTAGCCTGCGGCAGCTTAGCTAGGCGCTTTGTTTTTATAAATTTTATAAATCGGTTTTTGCAAATCGGCCTGCTACCCAGTGACATCTCTGGGGTCAGCCAGCCAGTCGGCCAGATACATGAATCTAGGCTTCCTAGCGCGTCGGGCTATGGTTTTATCAAGCCAGCGGTCGCTTCTTAAAGCAATACGCAGCGCTCTGAGAAAAGATTGCCTATCAAGGCTCTAAACGCTTAAGTCGAGTACCCACAAGCGGCGAATCAGTAGTATGAATAGGGTTATGGGTAGCCTTAGCTACCCATAACCTGGTGCATTTACTCCGGCAAACCCAATGGTTGTAAAAAGACTGATCGATGGGCGGTTTCAGTTCATTCGGGTTGTCAGCACTAAGGCCTACACCAAGACCTACCTGATGACCGATCACAGCGATGCGGCTAAGGCCAAGTGCATCGTTAAGCATTTGCAGCTGCCCGCCCACAACGCCATTACGCTCAAGTTTCTCAACAATCTGCTGGCTAAGCGGGTCAATTTGCTCAAGCGCATGGGCAACCACGATGCGATCGCCCGCAACCTGGCGGCGGTGCAAGAGGGGCAAGACTTTTACTGGGTACGAGACTATGTGCGGGGGAATCCGCTTTTGGCCGAGCTAGCTGAGGGCAAACCCAGAGCCGCAGCCGAGGTGCGCGCCTTTCTCATTGAGGGATTGGAGGCTTTAGACCTGATTCAGCGCCACGGCATTGCCCACCAAAACCTGCATCCCAACAATCTGATTCGGCACCGCGACCGAGGCCACCTGGTGCTGGTTGATTTTGGCCTCATTCAAGATACGGGCACCCCTGAGCCTGTCTCAGAAACCAATGGCAAATCGATCAGCCCCAGTACTGAATCAGCCTATCTACCCCAGATCAATCATCGGCAGTACACCCGCTTTGCACGCTTTGCCGCCGACCACTTTGCCCTCGGCATGATTGCTGTCCAGATGGCCACCGGGCTATCCAATGAGGCTATTCCTCGGCTGAGCCAGGACGATTTTTTGGCCCAGGTCAACCTTCAGCTCGACGAGTGTTCAAGCCTGGGCGATGCCCTTAAAGACGTTTTGCTGAGAATGGTGTCTCCCCAGGCTGAGTCGCAGTTTCAGCAAGCCAAAGATATCTTGCTGGCCATTCCCGACCTGGAGCCTGCTCCAGCCTCGATCACGGCTGCTGCCGCAGCGAGTCCTCTACCTCAGGAGAACGGTGTGATGGAATCCGCACAGCAGCAATTAGCAGATTCTGCCGCCCAGCTCAAAACGACGCGTGCCCTGCATCGATCAAACCTTTGGCTGGGGGCTGGAGCCGCTACGGCACTGCTGGTGGCAGCAGTTGTTGTTTGGCTGCGCATTCCCCAAACTATGAAGGTGAATAACCTGCTTCAGGAGGCCGAAACGGCCAAGCAGATGGGCCAAAATAACGACTCGCTGAACTACCTAAATCAGGTTTTAGAACTCAGACCCCGCAACCGCGACGCCCTGGCCGAGAGATCAACCCTGCTGTGGGAAAATGGCCAGTCGGAAGAGGCCCTGCAAGACTTAACCAATGCCATTGAGGCCCATCCAGATCGGCCCGATACGTACTATCAGCGGGGCAACTTGCGCTTTCAGCTGGGCGATTTGCAGGGGGCGATCGCCGACTATGGTGAAGCCCTGCAGCTCAAAGACACCTACACTGATGCCTACGTAAATCGGGGGAATGCCCGCGCTGAACTAGGCGACGAAGCCGGAGCCATACAGGACTACACCGCTGCCATTAACGTAGCCAGCAATCCTGAAAGCAAAGCGGATGCCTTTCTCAACCGCTGCCTGTCTCTATCAAATCTAGGCGATCATGCCACTGCCCTGAGCGACTGCACCGAAGCCGTAAACCTGCGCCCCAACAACAGGCTGGCCTACGAAAATCGAGGCCTGGTGAAGCGGCGTCTAAACGACTTTCAGGGGGCAATTCAAGACTTTTCGATCTCAATTCAAATTGATGCGAGCAGCCCGGAACCTTACTACAATCGTGGCCTGACGCGTCAGGAGCTAGGCGATTTTGCTGGGGCCATGAATGACTTTAATCAGACGATTGAGCTCAATTCCAATCATCCCTTTGCCTACTACGACAGGGGGTTGCTCTATGCGGAGCTGGGGAATATCGATAGCGCAATCGCTGATTTAGAAACCGTGGCCAGCGCCTGTCTCGATGTCAGCCGCCTGGGCTGCTTTGACGACGCTCAGTACCAGCTTGAGAGGCTTCGGGCTGCTCAAGGGGGCGAACCCTAGCCGCGCATACCGCGTCGACCACTGCCTGGACGCTTGTCGCGTTGTACATACGTAGCCGCAACGGTATCAGGTTGAATCTCGGTAGACTCAACCCTCAGGGGTGACGGGGTAGCGGCAGTCTGGGGAGACAGGGCCCTATAGCCGAGGCCACTCATACTACTGACAGCAACAAAAGCAAGCACTACAGAGAAACGATGCCACATGATGGTATTCCAAATCTGAACAATTACCTTTTCGCTGTGGCCGAAGAAAAATCAGGTATTTCCTGGTGTATTTAGCTAAGGAATGAGTAAAAAAAATCACCGCTTCTTAAAGAGTTAGCGGTGATTGCCCCCAATCTCTAACTTACGGTTGACGCATACAGATAGGACGAGCTAACTCAGACCATCGACGGTTTTAAGCCAGCAGCGCATTCTTTAAATAATGGACAATAGGTAATGGAAGATAGGTAGGCTGCGACTGTATGCTGTATACAGAAGATCGCCGTGGTTCTATCGCCAGGGGGGTCAGCCGTAGGCAGATTGCCTCCTGCACTAGGTCAGCGATTAGGAGAGTTGAATGTACAACCTAAAGGTGGTGATTATCGGAGCCGGTATTGGCGGCCTAACCACGGGGATCGCCATGCGCCAGGCCGGCTACCAGGTCGAGATTTACGATCGCGCCCAAGAGCTGCGCCCCGCCGGGGCTGGCATTTCGCTCTGGTCAAACGGTGTCAAGGTGCTCAACCGGCTGGGGCTAGGGGAAAAGCTGGCGGCCATCGGCGGCGAAATGAACGCCATGGAATACCGCAGCCACAGCGACGAGTCGCTCAGCTACGTCGATTTGCGGCCGCTGTTTGAGCAGGTGGGCCAGCGCCCCTACCCGGTGGCCCGCACCGACCTGCAAACGATGCTGCTAAATGCCTTTGGCCCAAAGCATGTGCACCTGGGCATGCCCTGCGTTGGGGTTGAGCAAGACGACCACACCGCCACCGCCATCTTTGAGAACGGCGATCGCATGAGCGGCGACCTGGTGATTGGGGCCGACGGCATTCACTCGGCGGTGCGGGCCGACGTGGTGGGGCACTGCGTCAATCGCCGCTACGCCCGCTACGTCAACTGGAATGGCCTGGTCAAGGCCGACCCTGAGCTGTGTGAAAAAGACCTCTGGGTGCTCTACGTGGGCGACAGCAAGCGAGCCTCGATGATGCCGGTGGGGGGCGATCGCTTTTATTTCTTCTTTGGCGCACCCATGGCCGAGGGCACCCAGGTCGACCCGGCCCATCGCCAAGACGAGCTGGCCAAGATCTTTCAGGGCTGGCCCGCCCCGGTGCAAAAGCTGATTGAGGCCCTTGACCCTGAGCAAACCAACCGCCTAGAAATTGGCGACATTGACCCCTTAGATCACCTGGTGAAAGGCCGGGTGGCCCTGCTGGGCGACTCGGCCCACGCCACCACCCCCACCCTAGGCCAGGGCGGCTGCCAGGCGATCGAAGATGCTGTGGTGCTGACCCGCTACCTAACCACCACCAATATCGGCGTGGCCGACGCCCTCAAACGCTACGAAGCCGCCCGCAAAGACCGCACCGCCGACTTGGTGATGAAAGCCCGCAAGCGCACCAGCACGATCTACGGCTACGTGCCCGAGGCCACCGAGCAGTGGTACGCCGACCTCAAGCAGGAGCCGCCCGAGGCGGTGATCAACGCTCTAGCCAAGGTGATCTTGGCTGGGCCGATGGGGTAATACCCAATCCGATTACCAGTTTTGGCCGCTTTCGTTGACGGTGTCGCTGCTGAGGGCTGAGGGCCAGTTTTGGTCACCCTGGGTGATGTTGCCGGCAATATCGCCCTGCCACTGGCGCTGCACCCCGGCGCTGTAGTTGAGGTAGAGCTTGCCGTCGACAATCCGCCAGGCGTCAGGATCGACCGAGGCCAAATAGCCTTCTTTGACGGCCCACGCGCAGTAGCCACCGTACTGGGGGGCGTAGGCCTCGGGGTCGGCCTCAAAGGCGGCCAGATTTTCGGCGCTGCTAAAGCGCCAGGTGGAGCCGTTCCAGGTGGTTTCGTAGTCGGCTACGCCTTTAACGGCTTTGCCCTCGGTGAAATAGGCCACGGGGTCGGCTCCGCGAATGGCCAGACCGCTGAAGCTGTAGACCTCGGGCTGGGTGCCCGCCTTGGCGGCGGCGCCGGGGTCAGCGGCAGCACAGGGATTCGCAGCGGCACAGGGATCGGCGGCCGCGCAGGGATTCGCAGCGGCGCAAGGATCAGCGGCGGCGCAGGGATCGACGGCCACCTGGCTCGCCCCATCGGGATTGACCGCTGTGGTGGTGCCGCAGGCGACGGCCCCTAGGGTCAGCATGGAGGCGATCGCAATGGCCCCTAAATATTGAATTCGCATGGTAAACCTCTATTCAGGTAAAACTATAGACCGATGGCAACCGCTACCGCAGGCAATCGATTACAGCCACTAGCGTGTCATGGCTGTCTGAGAGCGGTCTGAGAGCTAGCTGAATGGAGCTTGATGACTGGCTAAGACTATAAACATCAACGTTGAGCAATGGCCTGGTAGGCTTGGCGTAGCCCTGAGTGCTTCAAACCCTACTTCTCAAATCCTACTTCTCAAACGCTATGACCCTGACCCAGGTATGGGGTGCCCTATTGATCTTTGTGCTGGCTCCGGTGGTGGGCGGGCTGCCCCTGACGGGGTGGTCGACCCGGCTGCTGACGGGTCAGCGGCTGAGCCGGGTGGGCACGGGCAATGTGGGGGTGTCGGCGGCCTTTTACCACGGCGGCAAGGTGGCGGGCATTGTGGCCGTGCTGCTAGAGGCCGCCAAGGGCATTGGGGTAGTGCTGCTGGCGCGGTACTACTTCCCCGCCGACCCGGTGTGGGAAATTATTGCCCTGATCGGCCTGGTGATGGGGCGCTACTGGTTTGCTAAGGGGGCGGGCACCACCAATGTGGCGTGGGGCATTGCGGCCTACGACTGGCCCACGGCGGTGCTGACGTTTTTTCTCAGCGGGCTGGGGTTTACGATTTTTCGCGAGCGGCGGCAGGGTCGGCTGCTGTCGCTGGTGCTGCTGCCGCTGATTACCGCCCTGCGCCACCAAGATGGGGCGCTGGTGCTGGCGATCACCTGCCTCAGCATTTTGATCGCCTGGATCTATCAGAAACTGCCCGACGATCTCGACTTGCCCGACGACGAAGGACGCTTGGAGTCTCGCACTATGTTTCGGTTTTTTCGCGGCGATCGCGCCCTAGTGGCCCTCGATGCCCCCCTCGATGCGGCCAAGTTTGGCAACAAAGCCGCCACTCTGGGCCAGCTCAGCGCCTGGGGCTACCCGGTGCCGCGCGGCTACGTGCTGCCCGCCGGTGATGACCCCACGTCGCTACTAGAAATTGCCAGCCCCTCTGAGGCTCAGCCACTGGCGGTGCGATCGTCAGCCCAAGACGAAGACACCGGCAGCGCCTCGGCGGCGGGGATCTACCAATCGTTTCTCAATATCACCGACCAGGCGGGGCTGGCGGCGGCGATCGTGCGGGTGTTTTCGTCCTACAACTCCCAGCGGGCCTTGGCCTACCGCCAGAGCCAGGGGCTGCCCGAGCGGGGGCTGGCGGTGATCGTGCAGCAGCAGGTGCAGGGGCAGTTTTCGGGGGTGGCCTTTAGCCGCGACCCGATCGCCCGCTGCGGCGACGCGGTGGTGATTGAGGCGCTGCCCGGCGGGGCCGAGCAGGTGGTGGGCGGCCAGGTGACGCCCGAACAGTATCGGGTGCTGGTGCAGCCCGACGATGTGCCGCCCCTGGCGGAGATCGCCACCGCCGCCTGGCAGCTGTCAGAGGCGCTGACGCTGACGGTGGAGGGCGATGGCCAGGTGCCCTCACGGCTATTGCAGCAGGTGGCCTACCTGGCCCGCCATTTAGAAAGCCGCTACCAGGGCATTCCCCAAGACATTGAGTGGAGCTTTGACGGCGAGACCCTGTGGCTGTTGCAGAGCCGCCCGATCACCACTCTGCAACCCCTGTGGACGCGTAAGATTGCCGCTGAGGTGATCCCCGGCACCATTCGCCCGCTCACCTGGTCGATCAACCGGCCCCTGACCTGCGGCGTGTGGGGCGAGATCTTTACGGTGGTGCTGGGCGATCGCGCCCGTGGCCTCGATTTTGAAGAAACCGCCACCCTGCACCACGCCCACGCCTACTTCAACGCCACCCTGCTGGGGGATATCTTTCGCCGCATGGGCCTGCCCGCTGAGAGCCTAGAGTTTCTCACGCGGGGAGCCAAGTTTAGCCGCCCGCCGCTGGGGTCTACCCTGCGCAACCTGCCCGGCCTGATGCGTTTGGTCAGGCGCGAGCTGAAGCTGGAGAAACAGTTTGCCCAGGAAAATCAAGATCGCTTTGCCCCCGTGCTGCAATCCCTCACCGCCACTCCGAGAGAATCCCTTAGCCCTACAGAACTGATGGCTCGGGTGGAGACCATTCTCGATCTGCTCAAGCAGGTCACCTACTACAACATTCTTGGCCCGCTGAGCTTTGCCCTGCGCCGCGCCCTGTTTAAGGTGCCCGAAGAAAGTCTTGACGCGATGCAAAATGCCGAGATTTCGGCGCTGGATGACCTGCGGGCGATCGCCCAAGACATTCGCCAGGTGCTCTCAACCCCCGAACTAGAGCGCATCAGCGATGGCCCCTCGCTAATGACCGCCCTGGCCGAGAGCACCGACGGCGAGGCGCTGCTGAAGGAGATGAACCGCTTTCTCGACCAGTATGGCTATCTCAGCCCGGTGGGCACCGACATTGCCGTGGCCACCTGGCGAGAAAGCCCCGGCCCGGTGCGCGAGCTGCTGGCCCAGTTTGTGCGCCAGCCGCCGCCGCCCAAGACAACCACCGCTACGCCAACAGGCAAAGCGGCCAGGGTGCAGAGTCGCCTCAACCTCAAGGGCCAGGTCAACACCCTCTATAACCAGCTGCTGGCCGAGCTGCGCTGGAGTATTTTGGCGATCGCCGCCCAGTGGCAAACCGAGGGGTATCTCATCGACCAGGCCGATGTCTTCTTTCTCACCCTGGAGGAAATTCAGGCGCTAGTGGCGGGGGGAGAGACCGATTGGCGGCGGGTGCAGCGGCGGATGGGCGACCGCAAAACCCAGTACGACCAAGACCGGCAAATGCCCGTGGTGCCCTACCTGGTGTTTGGCAACGAACCGCCCAGCCGCGACGTGGCCCTGGCACCGGGGGCCACCGTGCAGCAAAAGCTCACGGGCATCGGGGCCAGCGCTGGAGTGGTCACGGGTCAGCTGCGGGTGATGACCCAGATGGAGAATGTCGCCGCCACCGAGGGGCCATTCATTCTGGTGGTGCCCTACACCGATGCTGGCTGGGCACCGCTGCTGGCCCGTGCCCAGGGGCTGATCGCCGAGGTGGGCGGGCGGCTCTCCCACGGGGCGATCATCGCCCGCGAGTATGGCATTCCGGCGGTGATGGATGTGACCAACGCCACCCAGCGACTGCACAGCGGTCAGTGGGTGCGGGTCAACGGCGAGACAGGCACCGTGGAGGTGCTGGAGCGACCTAGCCCTCAACCTTTAGCCCTCGAACAAGGCCGTGAGTAGCGCGATCGCGCCGCCGTCCATCGGCCTATCTTAAATTGAGGAAAATTCTCCTACAAAGCTCTAGGATGCTCTCCAAGGGGATCATCCCCAGAGCGATCGCCGCTTCTAAACCATCTGCACTGAGGGCTTTTCTGTGGTTCACCATCACGCCCACGGCCATAGCCACGCTCCCAAAACCCACACCCGCGCTTTTCAGATCGGCATTGGCCTAAATATCGGCTTTGTGATCATTGAAGCCTGGTTCGGATGGATTACCCAATCCCTAGCGCTGCTGGCAGATGCAGGCCACAACCTCAGCGATGTACTGGGGCTATTGCTGGCCTGGGGAGCGAGTTACCTGGCCCGGCGCCCGCCCAGCCGCACCTACACCTACGGGCTGCGCCGTTCTACCATTCTGGCGGCCCTATTTAACTCGATGCTGCTGCTGCTGGCTGTGGGTGGCATTGCTTGGGAAGCTCTGCGGCGGCTGCAAAACCCCACGCCAGTGCCGGGGATAACCCTGATCTGGGTGGCCGGGGTCGGGGTGGTGATCAATACCCTGACGGCGCTCCTATTTTTCTCCGGCGGCAAGCAAGACCTCAACATTCGGGGGGCGTTTTTGCACATGGCTGCCGATGCCCTGGTTTCGGTGGGGGTAGTGCTGGCGGGGGCTGCCATGCTGCTGACGGGTTGGCTGTGGTTTGACCCGGCGATTAGTTTAGTAATTGTGATCGTGATTGTCGTCGGCACCTGGAATTTGCTGCGCGATGCGCTCGGATTAATTTTAGATCGGGTGCCCAAACACATTCAGCCCCTAGCAGTGCGGACGCTCTTGAAGGAACTGCCGGGGGTGGCGCAAGTCCACGATCTGCATATTTGGGCCATGAGTACGACAGAAACTGCCCTCACAGCCCATTTGGTCATGCCAGCGGGCTGCCCAGGGGACGCCTTTTTGGCCCAGGCCAGTGAAGAGCTGCACCATCACTTCGATATCGACCACGCCACTCTACAAGTCGAAACCGGGGATGTGCAGTATCCCTGTCGCCTAGAGTCAGACTATCGGGTTTAGAGTGGCCCAGCTCAATACGCATCCGAGATCTCACCGCGATCGGCCCAGCGGACAGAGTTCGCGTCCTTGAGCGGGATGTTTTTTAGTTGGGATGCTTTTCGGGGATAGATCGGTAGGCAGCTTGGCAAGTAAGTACATTTGAATTGCTATTATTAGTGCAACTGTACTATTGTAAATTTCAGGTACTCAATTTTTGCAGATATGAATGGTCACCGTGGCGGGGCGCAGGCCCTGAGCTGGATTGTTGCGCTTAGCGTAGGGGTTGGCATGATGGCAGAGCTAATGCAATCAAATTCTCAAGGCATCGCTGAGGAGCCGGTGGCGGCAGCCCCGGCCAACCCCTGGGTCGGCGCGTCGTTTCCGCTAGAAAACTTCTCGCGCTACACCTCGCCCTTTGGCTACCGCCAGCACCCCATGGGCGGGCACCGCTTCCACTACGGGTTAGATCTGGCTGCCCCCATGGGCAGCTATATTCGCAGCTGGTGGGAGGGCAAGGTGATCGCGGTTCACGACCACACCGCCTGCGGCACCGCCGCCATCATTCAGTCGGGCCGCTGGACCCACATCTACTGCCACATGCAGGGCAGCGTGGTGATCGAAAAAGAAGGGAGCCGGGTGCTGGTGGATCGCGCGGGCGGCATCGAAATTCGCCAGGGGCAAATAGTGACCTCGGGCCAGCGCATTGGCCGGGTGGGCATGACCGGCAGCACCACCGGGCCGCACCTGCACTGGGGCATGAAATATGACGGAGCCTGGGTTGACCCGGCCATGGTGATCAAAGCCGGGGCCGACTACCAGCAGCTACAGGCGGCGCAATCCGTAGATTAACCCCTGGCACACCTGGGTGAGAAACCCCATATCTAGCGTGTCGAGGGTGTCGGTGGCCCGGTGGTAGTGGGGGTTGCGCAGGTTGGCGGTGTCGGTCACCAAAATCGCCGGGTAGCCCAAATCCCAAAACGGCACATGGTCGCTGCGGCGGGTGTCGGGCACGGCCCTGCCCTGGTTGACTACCGGCAGCCACTGGCTGCGCACCCCGGCGGCCCGAAAGCCCCCCCACAGCTGCACCATGGTGGGAATGCTCTGCCAGGGGCCGATCTGGGCAATATAGTCGCCCCGGCTGGGGTAGAGGCGCTCTAGCCCTGGCGGATACTTCTGAGAGCCGGGCTGGTGGCAGCAGTAGCCCAGCATTTCAAGCGACAGCATCAGGCCCAGGGGCTCGCCCCGCTGGTGCAGGTCGGCGGCGTAGTGGCGGCTGCCGACAAAGCCCAGTTCTTCGAGATCAAAGGCCACTAGGCGCACAGGAGATTTCCCTGGCTGGGCGGCAAGGTTGCGGGCCAGCTCGATTAGCACCGCCACCCCGGTAGCGTTGTCGTCGGCTCCGGGGGAGCCGGACACCGAATCGTAGTGGGCACCGACGAGAATAGGCGGCCTGTGGGGGTCTTGCCCCGGCAGGTTGAGCACCCAGTTGCGGTGCTGCTGGCCCTGGTGCTCGAAGCTGTGGGCGGTGACCTGGCCCCAGCGAGACAGCTCTTGCCGGATATATTGCTGTACAAAGAAGTGACTGGCGGAGGCCAGGTAGGGGCTGCGATCGCCCACCACCTGCCGCAAATGGCCTTCTAGGAGATGCTGCAATGGGAGCTGAGGATCGGGGTGATCGCTCAAGGAATTCACCTAGGCAGGTTTTTGCAGACCCTTGGTGACATCGGCCAGGGTCTTACGGGGCAACAGCCGCGTGCCCAGCGACAGCAGCTTATTCACAGTGCCGTGGACGGCGGTGCGCTGACCCTTTTCCATGGCGGCGTAGCCGTAGGTGGCCACCTCGGCGGCGGTGGGCATGTTGTCGATGGCAAAGAGTTTGGCGTCTTTCGCCGCCGCCCGCTCTTGAAACTCTGACTCGGTGGGGCCGGGGCAGAGGGTGGTGGCGGTGACCCCGGTGCCCTCTAGCTCAGCGGCGATCGCATCGGTAAACGACAGCACGTAGGCTTTGCTGGCGTAGTACACCGCCATATACGGCCCCGGCAAAAACGCCGCTGTCGAGGCCACATTGAGAATGCGCCCCTGCCCGCGTGCGATCATCCCCGGCAGGTAGAGCCGTGTCAGGTGGGTCAGCGCCACGATGTTGAGCTGGAGCATGGCGTTGTGCTTGGCCCAGTCGGCCTCGGCAAAGGCGGTGAGATCGCCAAACCCGGCGTTGTTGACCAGGGCGTAGGGGGCGATGCCCTGGGCCTGAGTCCAGTCGAAAAATTGCTGGCGGGTGTCGGCGTCGGTGAGGTCGCCCCGGTAGGTGAGCACCTGCACGCCGCGAGCGGTTTCTAGCTCGGCCTTGAGGCTCAGCAAAAGGTCTTCTCGGCGGGCAATCAGCACCAGGCCGTGGCCCTGGGCCGCGCACACCTTGGCCAATTCGTAGCCAATGCCGCTAGAGGCCCCGGTGATGATGATTGGCTTTGCCATGGTTTGCCCCTGGAGTGAATCGGCTTGATTCTAACGAATCGATCAGGCGATATACGAGCGGGGCTAGCGGCTAGATGGCTGCTCATAGCAAATCCAAATCACATAGCTCCGATTCCCAAAAGGCCAGACTGTAGAGGCGTTGGCGTAGTCTAGCCGTAGGCTATATTGCATTCGCCCAGAGGAAGCGGAGGTAAACAAGCGGGACGAGAAACCGGGTTTCTGCTGGGCCTGGCGACAAGCCTTGGATCTTGGCTCAGAAACCCGGTTTCTGAAATCGTCAGATGCCCTTGCATCAGAGCACGTTCTCTCTCAGGGGCAATTACACCAGCGCCTTACGCTTGAAGGTGCCGATGCCCGCGTATTTAGCTCTGGCACCCAGTTCTTCTTCGATGCGCAGCAGCTGGTTGTACTTCGACAGGCGCTCACCCCGGCAGGGGGCACCCGACTTGATCTGCCCGGTCGCCGCCCCCACCACCAGGTCGGCGATGAAGTCGTCGGGGGTTTCGCCCGAGCGGTGGCTAACCATGCAGGTGTAGCCCGCCTCGTGGGACATTTTGATGGCTTCGAGGGTTTCAGTAATCGAGCCGATCTGGTTGACCTTGACCAGGGTAGAGTTGCCGACGCCGTCTTTGATTGCCTGGGCGATGATGGCGGGGTTGGTGACAAAGGCATCGTCGCCGACCAGCTGGATGCGATCGCCCAGCCGCTGGGTCAGCAGCTTCCAGCCCTCCCAGTCTTGCTCGCCGAGGCCATCTTCGATGGAGACAATAGGGAACTGGTTGGCCCAGCTTTCCCACAGATCAATCATGTCTGCGGTGCTCTTGCGGCTGTTGTCAGACTTGTAGAACAGATAGCTGCCGTCCGCTTGGTACAGCTCGCTGACGGCGGGGTCAAGGGCGATCGCAATGTCATCCCCAGGCTTGAACCCCGCCTTCTCAATACCCTTGAGAATTACCTCGATCGCTTCCACATTGCTCTTGAGGTTGGGGGCAAAGCCGCCCTCATCGCCAATGGCGGTACTGTAGCCCGCATCTTTGAGCACCGACTTGAGGGCGTGGTAGACCTCGGCCCCGTAGCGCAGCGCCTCCGAAAAGGTGGGCGCACCCACCGGGGCGATCATAAATTCTTGAAAGTCAACGCTGTTGTCGGCGTGGGCACCGCCGTTGATGATGTTGAAGCAGGGCACCGGCAGCAGCACCGAGTCGGGGCCGCCCAGATGCACGTAGAGAGGAATATCAGCGGCGACCGAGGCCGCCCGCGCTACGGCCATCGACACGCCCAAAATGGCGTTTGCACCCAGGGTGCCCTTGTTGTCGGTGCCGTCTAGGGCCAGCATTTTGTGGTCAACGGTGGCCAGATCGGACGCGTCCATGCCTTTGATGGCCGAGGCAATGATGTCGTTGACATTGGCCACGGCCTTGAGCACCCCTTTGCCGCCGTAGACAGATTTGTCGCCATCCCGCAGCTCCAGCGCCTCACGAATGCCCGTAGATGCTCCAGAAGGCACCCCCGCCCGCCCCTTAGCGC
>QBMN01000051.1 GCA_003241845.1 Shackletoniella antarctica
CTAGTCCCTCCCCTGGACTGCTGGCCTCTCTGTGACCGAAACGATGATAGAGGCCCCAATTAAACATAGAAATAGCAACCATAGCGCTATACAAATTTAACGACGAATAAACTGGCTCACAGCAAAATTAACATCACCAAAGGCAACAGGGCTAACCCAGCCCTCAGTCAGCGTCTGCTGCCGCTGGTAGCCCCCTGCCCCCGGATCAGTAAACACTACCAATTCCATCGTCTTTAGGTTAACCACCCAATATTCCACAATTCCAGCCTCAGCATAGAGCTGGCTTTTAATCTCTAAATCCTTCTTCAAGCTGGCATCGGCATACTCCACCAGCCAAAAAACATTGTCTGCATAGGGATGGTGCTCCAAGTACTCATCTCCCAAATCTTGCACCACAGCAATATCTGGCTCTGGCTCCGAGTCATCGGGCAGCGTAATCGGCTTTTCTTCGCGCACCTTAGCCCGCCCCGCCAGCTTTTCTCGAATATAGTCTCCCGCACTGCTACTCAAGTGAGCGTGGGGCTTCCTTTCTGGAGCCATCTCAACAATTTCTCCCCAGAGAAGTTCTGCCCTGCGATCGCCCAAAATCCCCGCCTCAATCATGCGGTGATAGTCGTCAATGCTCCACTTAACCGTTGTCAAGGTCGAGACCATTTAGCCTCCCTGCGCGTCATGGCCAAACAGCTCCAGCAGCCAGCGGGTAATGAATGGTAGCATCGTCTTCACGCTGCGTTGGCCCTTCTGGGCCGGTCTTTGACCATCGCTCCATCGCTGCCTCCAGGGTCGTCATCGCCAACCCCGGCAACACCTGAGACTCAGCAATTTGACCGCTGCGGCGATCGGCAATCTCAAAGGCAATCACCTGGGCCGCTTGGGCATCCACCACCCAATATTCAGCAATGCTCAGCCGCTCGTACAGCCGCCGCTTCTTGCCTAAATCGTCATCTAGCGTGGTCGAGGCAATTTCTATCACCAACTGGGGCGCGCCATACTGCAACACATCAATCGGTCGATTGTCCTGCTGCGGCAGGTCAATCCCCTGGCCTACATAAAAAGCAATATCGGGCTGGGCATCTTGCCGGCCCGTTTCGCGAAACGTGGTGTTGGTTGGCTCCACCATGCGCAAGTCCTTCAGCGTGGCATACAGCACCACCAGCGTCGAAACAATCGAGTTTTCTCGTCCGTGCAGCGCATCCAGGGGCGACATTTCTACCCTCATCCAGCCATCATCAAAATAGCAGCGGGCTTCTTCTAATTGTGGAGCCTCAAGGATATTAAGATAATCAGCCCACTGGATAGATATCCATTGGTCAGTGGTTATGGGCTGGGATGTCGGGGTCGTGCTGACCATAGCGTTACTCTCGGCAGACACCGATCCCAGGGTTCTTGGAGAACCCTGGGATCTAAACTCAGGGCGATGCTCCTATTCTACCGTTACGCTCTTGGCCAGGTTCCTCGGCTGATCCACATCCAGCCCGCGCCGCGCCGCAATGTGGTAAGCCAGCAGTTGCAGCGGTATCACCGCCACAATCGGCGACAGCAGCTCATCCACCACCGGCACCGGCAGCAGCCGATCAAAGGTATCGGCAGCATCGTCGTCGCCCATGGGCACCACGCCAATCAGCTGGGCATCGCGGGCCTTCGCCTCTTGAGCGTTGGAGAGCACCTTGTCGTAGACGCTGCCGGGCATGGCGATCGCCACCACCGGCACCTTGGCATCGAGCAATGCGATCGGGCCGTGCTTCATTTCGCCCGCCGGGTAGCCCTCGGCGTGGATGTAGCTGATTTCTTTGAGCTTCAGCGCCCCTTCTAGGGCAATGGGGAAGTTGATGCCCCGGCCCAAAAAGATAAAATCCTGGGTTTCGTTAAACTCGTGGGCCAGCTCTTCGATATAGCGCTCCTGGCTTTCGAGCACCTGCTCGATATAGGCGGGCAGCTGGTGAAGCTGGGTGAGAATTTCTTCAATGCGCTGGGGGCTGAGGGTCTGGCGACGGTGGGCCAGGTCGATCGCCAAGAAGTAAAAGGCCATCACCTGGGCGGTGAAGGTCTTGGTTGCCGCTACGCCGATCTCAATGCCCGCGTGGGTGTCGATGATGTGGGGCACCAGCCGCGACAGCGAGCTTTCGGCCCGGTTAGTGATGCCCACCATGCGGGGGGCAAAGCGAGGGTCGGGGTGGGCGGCGCGGCGCTTTTGCTCCATCTCCAGGGCGGCCAGGGTGTCGGCGGTTTCGCCCGACTGGGTGACGCCAATGGTCAGGGTGTGGGGGATCAGCGGCGTCGGCGAGTAGCGAAACTCGGAGGCATACTGCACCATCACCGGCAGGCTGGCCAGGTTTTCGATTAGGTATTTGCCCACTAGGGCGGCGTGCCAGCTGGTGCCGCAGGCCACCACCTGCACATGGTCGAGGTCGGTGAATAGCGCGTCGGGCAGACCCAGGCTAATGGGGGAGAGAGAGGCATTGGCGCTGTCCGCCGTCCAGGCCTTGTTGACATAGGTTTCCAGGGCGGTGCGCACCACGCCGGGCTGCTCGTAGATCTCCTTCAGCATGAAGTGCTTGAACCCCTGCTTCTCCACCATGATGGGGTTCCAGTTGAGGGTGATCGGGTGCTTGCGCTGGCGATCGCCCCCGAAGTTATACACCTCGACCCCCAGGGGCGTCAGGCTGGCCAGCTCGCCGTTTTCCATCGGCAGCACGGCGCGGGTGTAGGGCACGATCGCCGGGGTGTCGCTGGCGCAGAAAAATTCGCCCTGGCCAAAGCCAATCACCAGGGGGGCCTGCTGGCGCACCACCACCAGCTCGTCAGGAAAGTCGGCGGAGACGATCGCCAGGGCAAAGGCCCCCTGGAGCTGCTGGCAGGCGCGGCGGGTGGCCTCCAGCAGCAGCGACCTGCCCTGGGTGTCGGCCTCGGGGAGCTGGCTGAGGTGCTGGGCAATCAGGTGGGGCACCACCTCGGTGTCGGTGTCGGAGGTGAACTGGTGGCCCTGGGCCTTGAGGGTTTCGCGCAGCTCGCGGTAGTTTTCAATGATGCCGTTTTGCACCACCGCCAGACGGCCCGAACTGTCGCGGTGGGGGTGGGCGTTGTGCTCTTCGGGCTTGCCGTGGGTGGCCCAGCGGGTGTGGCCAATGCCCAGGCGGGCGGGGTTGTCTTGGCCGTCGAGCTTGTCTTGCAGGTTTTGCAGTTTGCCCTTGGCCCGCACGCAGTGCAGCTCGCCCTCGGCCACCGTGGCCAGCCCGGCGGAGTCGTAGCCGCGATATTCGAGCTTACGCAGGCCGTCGATTAAAATGTCGACGGCGGGCCGGGTGCCGATGTATCCCACAATGCCACACATACGCTGTCTCCTTAGATGTTCGCCGGGTGCTACAGGTGCAAATGCTTTAAGCCGACACTCTAGGATACACGGTGCCCTGGGGGTGCGATCAGCAGCTAGAATTTCAGACCCCTCAGAATTGGAGGCAGAGGGCCAAATTCATGGCTAGAAGGCCATGGCGGCGTCAGGTGATTTCTAAAGAAAATAAGCCCCGTCCGCCTATTCCCCCTGGGCCATGGCCAGCAGATCGGCTTCGCTGAGAATCGCGACCCCCAGACCCTCGGCCTTAGTGAGCTTTGACCCGGCTTTTTCGCCCGCCACCAGGTAGTCGGTGGCCTTGCTGACGCTGCTGGTGACTTTGCCGCCAGCGGCTTCAATGATTTCGGTGGCCTCCGGGCGAGTCAGGGTGGGCAGGGTGCCGGTGAGCACCAGGGTTTTGCCCGCTAGGGGGCCAGCGGCAGGGGTAGATTCTGCTGGATCGGCGGCCAGTTGCAGACCGGCCTGCTGGAGCCGTTCGATCAGGGTTTGGTTGGCGGGCACTCGAAACCACTGAAACACCGCCTCAGCGATCTCGGGGCCGATGGTGTGAACGGTTTCAATCTCGTCGGGGCTGGCGGCGGCCAGAGCATCCACCGTGGGGAACTGCTGGGCCAGGGTTTTGGCGTTAACGATGCCCACGTGGCGAATGCCCAGGCCGTAGAGCACCGAGGCCCAGGGGCGGGCTTTGGAGGCGGCGATCGCCCCCACCAGCTTCTCCGCCGACTTCTGCCCCATGCGATCCAAGGTCAGCAGGCCGGCCCCCGTCAGCCCGTAGAGATCGGCCACCGACTGCACCAGCCCCTGCTCCACCAGCTGCCTCACCCACTTTTCGCCCAATCCCTCAATATCTAGCGCGTCGCGCCGCGCCCAGTGGATGATCGCCCCCTGGACGATCGCCGGGCAGGAGATATTGATGCAGCGGGTCACTGCGCCATCGTCGGGCCTGACCAGGGCGCTGCCACACTGGGGGCAGTGGGTCGGCATCGCCACTTTGCTAGCATGCTCTGGCCGCAGCTCCGCCAGCACCCGCACCACTTCAGGGATGATTTCTCCGGCTTTGCGGACGATGATGGTGTCGCCCTGGTGAATATCTAGCTCAGCGAGGCGATCGGCGTTGTGCAGGGTGGCGCGGGCCACCGTGGTGCCCGCCAGCTGTACCGGGCGCAGCTCGGCCACGGGGGTCACCGCCCCGGTGCGCCCCACCTGAAAGCTGACGGCTTCTAGCACCGTGGGCACTTCCTCAGCGGGGTACTTGAGCGCCACCGCCCAGCGAGGAAATTTTTGGGTGAAGCCCAGCCGCTGTTGTAGGGCAAAGTCGTTGAGCTTAACCACCACGCCATCGGTGAGGTATTGGAGTTGAGCGCGCCGGGTAGCCCACTCGTCAAAGTAGGCCTGCACCTCCGTTTCTGACTGGCAGAGCTGGCGGTTAGGGTTGACCCAAAAGTCCAGGGTCTTGAGAAATTCGAGGGCGGCCCATTGGGTTGTAATTTGATCCGATGCAGATGGCATCTGCGTCGGATCAAACTGATCTAAATGCACTGTGTAGGCAAAAAAGTCTAGCCTACGGGCCGCCACAATGCTCGAGTCGAGCTGGCGCAGGGTGCCGGCGGCGGCGTTGCGGGGGTTGGCGAAAAGAGCGTCGCCTCGCTCGGCCCGTTCGGCGTTGATTTTCTCAAATACCTTCAGCGGCAAAAATGCTTCGCCGCGCACTTCGACTATGGCGGGTGGGTGGTCGATGGCCAGCCGCAGGGGCACTGAGCGAATGGTGCGCACGTTGGGGGTGATGTCTTCGCCTGCGGTGCCGTCGCCTCGGGTGACGCCGCGCACCAGCACCCCGTTTTCGTAGGTGAGGGCCAGGGCGTTGCCGTCAATTTTGAGTTCGGCCACGTACTCGACTTTGTCAATCTCGGGGGCCTGCCGCCGCCAGCGGTCTTCCCAGGCGCGAAACTCGGCCAGGTCAAAGGCGTTCTCTAGGCTGTAAAGAGGAATGTTGTGGCGCACCGAGGTGAAATGGGTGGCGGGTTTTTCGCCGACGCGCTGGGTGGGGCTGTTGGGGGTGATGAGTTCTGGATGGTCGGCTTCGAGGTCTTGCAACTCGCGGTAGAGGCGATCATAAACTTCGTCGGGCAGGTCGGGGGCGTCGAGCACGTAGTAGTCGTAGCTGGCGGCTTGCAGCTGTGACCTGAGCGTCTGTACCCTGTTCGCTGCAGATTCGTCTGCGCCTTTCGATTTGCCCATTGCCTTCACCTAAAATCGCCCGGTGGCTAGTGTAGCGTTGTAGCGCCCTACAGCGCCCCTATTAGCGTTAGGTCGCTTTAGGCGGCATTTGAACAACGCAAAACATCAGGTTTCTCCCAGGACGTATCTAGAGATTGGGCAGCCCCGTCAAGGCAGCCAGATTAGTCCCTTAGCCTATAGGCTAAGGGACTTGGGCCACAACCACCAGGGAGTGAACTCCCTGGCTCATAGCAAAAGTCTGCCTTAGCAGACTGGATAACTCAACTCCCAATCCTCTTCAGAGGATTTCGGCTTTGAGCCTAGGACTTCTAGTCCTAGGCCCAGCGACCGTGCAATCTAATGGGCGGAGCGAGACTCGAACTCGCACAACCGAAGTCGCCACATTTTGAGTGTGGTGCGTCTACCAATTCCGCCATCCGCCCTTGGATGCCCCATTATTATACTCAACCGCCGGTTGTTTAACTAGCTGATAGTAGTCATTTGTGGTGGCCCAGCGATCAATCTCTCTGGCGCGCAGCACGGGCACCGGGTGGGTCAGCCCCTGGGTGCGCGTCTGCTTGAGAATTTCGCCTAGGGCATCGTCGCTCATCGCGTCGTAGGCGCGGGCCTGGTCGATAAAGGCATCCACATTCATCTGGTCAACCAGCGAGGGGGAGCCGCCGCAGAGCTTCATCATCAGCGAGGCGACGATGCGGGGGTCTTGGGCCACCAAAAGGGCGGCGCGATCGCAGGTAAACTCGGCGCAGCGCACCCACTCCATCAGCTGGTTTTGCAGGTTTTGGGCCAGTATCTCCCCCAGGGGCAGCTGGCTAGCCGCCAGGGTGATCAGGTTGGCCAGGGTGAGGTAGACGCTGTGCTCACACTTGAGGTGGCCCAGTTCGTGGGCGATCACCGCCTGGGTTTCGGCGGGCGTCAGCAATTCTAGCAGCGCCGTGTGGATGACGATGAAGGGCTGCTCGCCGCGCATGGCAAAGGTGTAGGCATTGGGCACCGGGTTTTGGCGCACGTAGAGCTGGGGCACCTCCAGGTCGAGAATGCGGCAGGCTTCGACCAGCGACTGGTGCAGGTCGGGCAGCTGGCGATCGCTCACCTGCAAGCTAGAAGCCAGATGGTCGAGGTGAAAGAACCGCTCCGCCAGGGGGGCCAGGGCCATGCGCACGATTACGTCTAGCCCCGGCAGCTGTTTGAGGGCACGGGTGGCTTCTAGATCGAGCGGGTGGCGGAACTGGTCGGCCCGCAGCCCCACCAAAAGGGTTTTACCGGTCATAGGTATATCTAGATATCTGGGCGCTATTCAATGTCTTTTATCGTAGCTTGGGGAAACGGGCTTCGCCGCAGAGCAGCTTTCCCCTGGTCTCCGAAGTTGGATAAGATACCACTCTGGCTGCGACAGCAGCCCGTCGTTTGCCCTGGGGAAAAGCCGTGACGGTTCAGGAATTTGCTCTGTTATTTGTAGCGGTGCTCGCCAGCGCCCTGGGGCAGCTGTTTCTCAAGCTGGGGGCGTTGCAGCTGGGCCAGGTCACCGGGGCCAACGCCATAGGCCATATTTTGAGCATTGCCACGACGCCTGCTCTAGTTGCGGGGCTAATGGCCTACGGGGTAGGGGCTATTCTCTACATTTTGGTGCTGACGCGGGTTGAGCTGAGCGTAGCGGCCCCGGCGGCGGCGATGATTTACCTGGCCTCGGTGATCATTGGCGCGGTTGTCTTTAAAGAATCGCTATCCTTTGGTCGGCTAGCGGGGCTGGGGCTAATTATGAGCGGGGTGGTGCTGGTGGCGACCCGGTAGCTTTATTCCCATGATTGTGACCGTAGCCAGCTTTAAAGGAGGCGTGGGCAAAACCACGACGGCCATTCACCTGGCGGCTTTTTTACAGGGCCACGCCCAAACCCTGCTGATCGATGCTGACCCCAACCAGTCGGCGCTGGCCTGGGCCAGTCGCGGCGAGCTGCCCTTTTTGGTGGTCGATCAGTGGCAGGCGCGAGCACTCCCCACGCCCTACGGCCACGTGGTGATCGACACCCCAGCCCGCCCCGTTGCCGATGACCTAGCCCTGCTGGCGGCCTCCTGCGATCTGCTGATATTGCCCACTACCCCCGATATTTTGGCCCTCGATGCCCTGGCGCTGATGGTGCAGCACCTGGCCGGGTTGCCCATCGCCCCCTACCGCATTTTGCTGACGATGATTCCGCCCTACCCCAGCCGGGCCGGGGCCGAGGTGAGGCAGAGGCTCACCACCACCGGGCTACCGCTGCTGGCGGGGGGCATTCGCCGCTACGCTGTTTTTCAAAAGGCGGCCCTGGCGGGTACGGCGGTCTACGACGTGAAAGACCCCAAGGCCGAGCTGGGCTGGCAGGACTATGTGGCGATCGGTGAGGAGATTTTGGGTGGGTAGGTGGGTACTCGCTCACATCACCCACTCCCTACCTACGCCAACCCGCCCCTTTGACTTCGGTTCTCCCTCCTTTGAGAGATTAGAGACTCGTTAACAGTTCGTTACAATGGGGTCATTAGATAGGGAATGCGTCTCAGGATTCACTCCCTTGTCCTCAGATTTTAAATGAGAGGTGCCCTATGAACGGCAACTTACGGGTTGGGAATCTATTTGGTATTCCCTTTTATGTGAATGTATCTTGGTTTTTGGTGCTGTCGCTGGTGACGTGGCAGTACGGCAGTGGTTTGGCGGCGGCGTTTCCCTATCTGGCTGGGGCGCTGCCCTGGGTGCTGGGGCTGGGGGCGGCGCTAATGCTGTTTGCCTCGGTGCTGGCCCACGAGCTGGGCCACAGCTTCGCGGCAAGGAAGCAGGGCATTGGGGTGAACTCAATTACGCTGTTTTTATTTGGCGGTCTGGCTTCGCTAGAGAAAGAATCTGAAACGCCGAAGGGGGCGTTTTGGGTGGCGATCGCCGGCCCCCTGGTCAGCTTTGCCCTCTTTGGCTTGTTCTCCATCGCGGGTCTAGTCTTGCCGCTCTCTGGGCCGATCGCAGGTATTGTCGGTCTGCTGGCCTACATTAACCTGGCCCTGGGTGCCTTTAACCTGATTCCCGGTATGCCGCTGGATGGCGGCAACGTGCTGAAGGCAATCGTGTGGAAAATTACGGGTCAGCCCCACAAAGGTCTGGTGTTTGCCAGCCGCATGGGTCAGGTGATTGGCTGGAGCGCGATCGCCCTGGGTGCCGCCTCGATTGTGGGCCTCAGCCCCGTGGGCAGCATTTGGACGCTCTTGATCGGTTTGTTCATGCTGCAAAACGCCAACCGCACCGCCCAGTTTGGTGAGGTGCAGGGTCGCCTTACTGGCCTGACCGCCGCCGATGCCATGGCGCAAGATAGCCCGGTGATCGAGGCCAATAGGTCCCTGCGGGAGTTTGCCGACAATGCTCTACTGGCCGCACCTTCGGCCTGGCGCAAGTTTTTGGTGGCCGACGAAACAGGTCTGCTGGTGGGCACGGTGCTAGTTGATGCCCTCAAGCAGGTGCCCCGTGAGCAGTGGGCCAGCACCACCGTTGCGGCGATCATGGAATCTGCCGACGACGTTCTCACGGTGGGTGTCGATCAGCCTCTGATGGAGGTCATTAAGACCCTAGAGACTCAGAAGATACAGTCTCTGGCGGTGATTGGTAACGACGGCGCTCTGGCGGGTCTGCTGGAGAAGACCTCGATTCAATCGCTGCTGCAATCGCCCCAGGCGGCCTAACCGCTGATTAGGGCACATTACCCAAGCGCAGACCAGATAAATCTGGTCTGCGTTTTTTGCGAGCGGGCATTTCAGACTATTGGATTGTGGGCTATCGAGGTTTGGAACGAGGTTATTGGAAAACTGCTGATCTATGCGGTACCGAGGTCTGCGATCGCGCGTATTTCTGAGATCAAGCCGTTAGCGCCGGGGGCGATGCGATCGCTGCCCGTTATTAAGACCCGTTATTAAGGCCCGTTATTAAGGCCCGTTATTAACGCAAGAGGCCTGTGTAGACTTGGGGATAGCCCTAGCCACAACCCGCCTGTCAAACCGGGGCAACGACGATTTAATGGTGCAGTAGAGGCCCAGTATGTCAACCATTCAGCTGGTAATTGCCGATAACCACACCCTGGTGAGGGCGGGCTTTCGATCGCTGGTAGAAGAGCTGGACGGCATTGAGGTGGTGGGTGAAGCCGAAAACGGGCGCGACGCCCTCCAGCTGGTCGAAACTCTCAAACCCCAGATTGTGCTGATGGATATCGCCATGCCCGAGATGAACGGGCTAGAGGCCACCGCCCGCATTTCCCGCGAGTTTCCCCAGGTCAAGGTGCTGATTTTGTCGATGCACGCCAACGAAGAGTATGTCTACCAGGCGCTGCGATCGGGGGCCAGCGGCTACCTGCTCAAAGACAGCGGTGCCGAAGAGCTGGAGCTGGCCCTGCGGGCGATCGCCCGGGGTGAAACCTACCTCTGCCCGGCGGTGTCTAAATACGTGGTCAGCGACTACGTCCGGCGGCTAAACCAAGACCAAACCCCCCTCGACCAAATTACCCCCCGCCAGCGCGAAATTCTTCAGCTAATTGCCGAGGGCAAAAGCACTAAAGAGATCGCAGAGCTGCTTTACATCAGCACCAAAACCGTCGAAACTCACCGCACCCAGCTCATGGATCGCCTCGATATCCACGATATTGCCGGGCTGGTGCGCTACGCGATTCGCATCGGGCTGGTGGTGTTGGAGTAGGGGGGAGGCAACTTGGGGGCGATCGTTCGCAAGTTCGAACCTGCGAACCTTAATCCTGCACGGCTTGAACGGTGGATCGCCCCAAACTCAGGCGGCGACCACCCTAAACTCAGGGATTTGCTGATGGAGCGATCGCAGGCCCACCGCTATGGTTGTATCAGCGGTTAGATGCCCCGATGCATCTGACGTGTTTTTCCCTGAGGACTGACGATGAAACTCGGCAATTCTGCCCCGATTAGCAGCGACAATGTGCTGGCTCGCATGGCTCCAGAGATGGCTTCAACCTTTAGCCCGGCTCAGCTTCAGGCGTTGCAGGCGGCCCTGACGACGCGCCGCCACCCGGTCAACATTCGCCTATCGCTGCCGCTGGGTATGACGAGGGTTTACCTGGTGTTGCTGGCCGGTACCGAAGTGCGATCGGCGAGTCGCCGTCGCCAGGCGGCGGCCCAGCATCCCCTGTGGACACCGATGAACATGCTGGTCATAGCTGGCACCACGGCGTTTGGCATTTTGGCGCTGCTAGCAGTGGTGCAGATCACCCATGCCGATTTGTCCGCAGTATTTAACCCCAAGGCCGCTCCGGCGGGCATTCCCTTCAAGGCAGATCGCAGCAGTTGCGAAGAGAGTGGGCGCACCTGGCGGGAGGGGAGCTGCCTCGATTTTGGCCATGACCCCACATTTTAGGCCAATATTTTAAGAACCCGCTGGGGGCGGCACCGGATCAGGAGATTAACGATAAAACTCAGCCTTTTCCTGATGCGGAGCTAGGGCTCCACCACGTATCGTAGATATAACGAGAGGATGACTATCAGGGTCATAGAGATTTTGGAAGGCAGCTATGAAGTATCCCTGCGCTGATGATGTTGAACCGCCTACTGTCTACCTAGGGTCGGCCCTTGAACTGCGCCGCCCGCTGCCTTTACCCGAGGCCGCTCAGCCCAGTTTATGGGGGAGCGCTAGGCACAGCGATCGCAACCCCCTGGCGGCGGCCTTTAGCTCGCTACAGCGCATTCACCAGTCCTTAGATCTGGGCGTCGTGCTGTCGACAACGGTGGCTGAGGTGCGCCAGCTATTGCAGGTAGAGCGCGTATTTTTGTTTCGCTTTGAGCCTGACTGGAGCGGGGTGGTGGTGGTCGAAGACTGCGCCCTCGGCTGTTTGCCATTGCAGGGTCAGCGGGTGTACGACGAGTGCTTTGCCGAGAAGTGGGTCAGCGCCTACGCCCAGGGCCGAGTGCAGGCGGTGGGCGATGTGGAGCAGGCGGGGTTGACGCCCTGCCACCTAGAGTTGATCAGAGGTCTGGGGGTGCGGGCCAATTTGGTGGTGCCGCTGCTGGCCCAGGGCCGCCTCTGGGGCCTGCTGGTGGCCCAGCACTGCTCGGCCCCGCGCCCATGGGAAATAGCCGAGGTGCAGATGATGCAGCAGCTGGCGGTGCAGGTGGGCCTGGCCATTCAGCAGGCAGATCTGTACCAGCAGATGCAGGCCGAGCTGACCGCCCACCGGCAGGTAGAGGCCCAGCTCTTGCAGCAGGTGCAGCGATCGCGCGATCGCCACCTAGATAGCCTTGGCACCCTGGCCGGGGGCATGGCCCACGACCTCAGCAATATTCTCACCCCCATTATGCTGGCGGCAGAAATGCTCAAGCAGCCTGCCCTTGACGGCCAGCAGCAGCAGCAGTGGCTCAACCGCATTCAGACCAGCGCCCACCAGGGCGTCAGCCTAGCCGATCAGGTGCTCTCCTTTGCCCAGGGCATGGGCGGTCAGCAAGGAGAAATTCAGCTGGCCTACCTGCTGGGGGAACTGGTGCAAACCCTGCAAGAGATTCGCCCCAGGGATATTTCTGTGACCGCACAGCTGCGGCAGCCCCGGCTGTGGACTGTGGAGGCCAACGCCCCCCAGCTACAGCAGGTATTTATGAACCTCTGCCTCAACGGCTTTGAGGCCATGGCCGAGGGCGGCACCCTGCACCTGGAGGCGCGCAATATTTGGTGGCGCGGAGCGCCCGACCATTCGCAGACAAGGCCGGGGGCCTACGTGGTGGTGACGGTGATCGATACGGGCACAGGGATGACGGCAGCGGTGTGCGATCGCAGCTGCGAACCCTTCTTCACCACCCGCGCCCAGGCTGGTCACTCGGGGCTGGGGCTTTCCACCGCCCAGGGGCTGGTTAAGGGCCACGGCGGCTGGCTCAAAACCATTAGCCAGCCCGGCAGCGGCACCACCGTCGAGGTCTATCTACCGGCGATCGCCGAGCCTGCAGCGGTCACGCTAGACCTGGCGTCAGTGCCCGCCGGGCTAGACGGTGGCCAGGCCCAGGTGCTCTTGGTCATGGCCGATGACCCAATTCGCGAGCTGCACCGCGCCCTGCTAGAGAGCTATGGCTACCGAGTGCTGGTGGCGGCAGAGGGGGCCGATGCGATCGCCCTATTTATTCAGCACCAGGCCGAGCTGGGGGCGGTGGTCTTAGACCTGGCCCTGCCCACCGTCAACGGCACAGCCATGCTGCGCCGCATGCACCACATTTTACCTGCGCTACCCCTCGTGGCCCTAGGCCAGGGCAACCTCGCCGAGGTGGCAGTGACCACCCTAAACTCACCCGACGGCGCGATCCTGCTGGGTACCCTGGCCCAGGTTTGCCCCCCGCATCAGGCATAACTCAGGTATGGTCTGCCCTAGACTCAGGCGTTCCCTGGCAGGTAAAGCTATCTACAAGGCCTAATCTAGAACTGTCTAACTAGAACTAAGTAGGTGGACACAATTAAATTCAGCATGTAATTGGGGCTTAAAGGGCTGCGGCCTTTTATTGGGGGTGTTCCCCCCAAGCCCTAAGTCAAATAATTCTGTCCATGTACTTATCTAAGCGGTGTTCTGCTGGAGTAGGCCAAGGCTGGGTTCACCAATAGGCGTTATCTTGCAATCGATCCCACAGCAGGCTGGTGTCCAGCGTCAGTAAAATGGCCTCTCCGGCGAAGGCCGACAGCAGGTGACGCAATATCGGCTCGTAGTAGCGTTCTGCTGTGATCTGCGGGTTATGGAGAAAGTAGCTCAAACGTCCCATAAGGGCACGGGCACCGCAGTTGCGATGCGGCAAATCCGGAAACCATTGCTACAGATGTTTGAGGAAAATATGAGATAGCTATTGCGGCCTTTCCTCATGACAGGAGTTGGGTGGCAGCGGTCGGCTGAAATATTCATAATTTGTGTCGTAATTCATCAATTCAATCAAGAAATAGAACACTCGACCATCACTATCTCTAATTATCAAGCTAGAGATAGGCAAACAAATAAAACAAGGAGGCTGTCATGGTTAATCTGATTTGGACAGCTGCTGTTGTGCTAGTTCTGCTCTGGCTATTAGGCTTCTCCATCCACATTGGTGGCAGCCTTATCCATCTACTTTTGGTGCTGGCACTCATTGCCGTTATCTATAATCCATTGACAGGAAGACGAGTCGTTTAGCCTATGTATTACATTGTTGAAACCCCAAAATCCTTTAACCAGGCCTCGACCGATCTAGAAGCTGCGGTTGTTCGCCATGGCTTTGGGGTGCTCCACATCCACGACCTAGGTACTACCCTGCGGAGCAAAGGCATTGCCTTTGACGAATCATGCAAGATTTTTGAAGTGTGCAACCCAGGGCAGGCGGCCAAGGTGCTGTCTGCCGACATGCGCCTGAATATGGCGCTACCCTGCCGCATTTCGGTGTTTACAGAAAAAGGTGTCACCAAAATCGGCCTGATTAAGCCAGGGCAAATGCTGGCGGATCTGTCCGAGGATGTGGCGTTAGCTGAGGTGGCCCGTGAGGTGGAGGAAGCATCAATCCAAATGGTGGATGAGGCAAAATGAGTATTTATCCCCGCCATCGTGAGTAGAGTCTGAACATGCCGAAACGCCATCGAGAGCAACATCGTACAGGACGTATCGGTTGGCTGCGGGCGGCAGTTTTGGGAGCCAACGACGGCATTGTATCCACCGCTAGTCTCTTGGTTGGGGTGGCGGCGGCGCAGGGGGCCCGCAGCGAGGTCTTAGTGGCAGGGGTGGCAGGCCTGGTGGCGGGGGCCATGTCTATGGCGGCAGGGGAGTATGTCTCCGTTAGTTCTCAGGCCGACACCGAAAAGGCCGACCTCTCCCGTGAACGGCAAGAACTTGAAGCTGATGTAGGGCTTGAGCAGGAAGAACTGGCCGCCATCTATGAATCTCGCGGTCTGGACTCGGTGTTGGCTAGCCAGGTGGCGGAGCAGCTCATGGCCCATGACGCTCTAGGTGCCCATGCTCGCGATGAACTGGGCATCTCTGAAATGCTGACGGCTCGGCCTGTGCAGGCCGCCTTTGCATCGGCGGGGGCGTTTGCCCTGGGGGCGGCGATGCCCCTGCTGACGGTGGTGGTAGCGCCGGGCACCAGGCTGGTGTCGGTTGTCTTTGGTAATTCCCTGATCTTTTTGGTAGTGTTGGGGGTGCTGGCGGCTCGGGCGGGTGGCGCACCTGTGATGCGATCGGCGCTGCGGGTGGCCTTTTGGGGGGCGCTGGCGATGGGGCTAACAGCGGCGGTCGGGGCGCTGTTTGGCACGGTGGTGTGAGGAGATTAGTGTCATCACTCAGCGGTTGAGAAGCGCCTTTCTTTGGAGGAACCTTTTATGGACAGTACACCCGAGGTCGATGAAACCAAAATCGAGGGCATGGGCTCAACGCTGCACCAGGGTGGTGTCGCCTTTCGGGTGTGGGCACCCCATGCCAACGGGGTATCTGTCATTGGCACCTTCAACCACTGGGATGACACCAGGCACCCCATGCAGGCGGAGGCGAACGGCTATTGGTATGCCAACGTAGCTGAGGCCCATGCCGGCGATCAGTATCAGTTTCAGCTATCTACGCCCCAGGGAGAGTTTCAGCGCATTGATCCCTATGCCCGTGAGGTGACCAATTCTGTGGGCAACGCCATTGTTCACGATCCGAGTTTTGCCTGGCAGGGGGATGATTTTCAGATTGCGCCGTGGAACGAACTGGTGATTTACGAACTGCATATCGGCACCTTCAATGACCAGGATGACCTCAATCATCCAGGCCAGTTTTCTTCCGTGACAGCGCGGCTGCAGCATTTGCAAAAGCTGGGGGTCAATGCCATTCAGATCATGCCGATCGGTGAGTTTGCGGGCGATCGCTCCTGGGGCTATAACCCTGCCCATATTTTCTCCGTGGAGATGACCTACGGCGGCCCTCTGGCATTTAAGCAGTTCGTCAAACGTGCCCATCAGGCGGGCATTGCGGTGATTCTAGACGTGGTTTATAACCACTTTGGCCCCAGCGATCTCGACCTCTGGCAGTTCGACGGCTGGAGCGAGAACGATCGCGGCGGCATCTACTTTTATAACGACGACCGGGCCATTACACCCTGGGGAGAAACCCGGCCCGATTACGGGCGCGGCGAGGTGCGGCAGTACATCCTCGATAACGCCTATATGTGGCTCAATGAATACCACGTAGACGGTCTGCGGTTCGACGCTACCCAATACATTCGCACCACCCACGGCTCCAGCAACCAGGATTTGCCCGACGGCTGGAGCCTGCTCCAGGCCATCAACGACCTCGTCGCCCGAGACTTCCCCGGACAAATCACCATCGCTGAAGACTTACGGAACAACCCCTGGCTCACTAAAGATGTGGGGGCAGGCGGGGCCGGATTTAGCGCCCAGTGGGATAGCAACTTTGTTCACCCCATCCGTCAGGCGGTGATTGCCTTAGAGGATGAGCAGCGTTCCCTAGCTGCCATCCGCGACGCCATTTGCTACCGCTATAACGATGATGCCTTTGACCGAGTGATCTACAGCGAATCCCACGACGCAGTTGCCAATGGCAGCTCCCGCGTTCCCCAGGAGATCAGCCCAAACGACCCCAAGGGGTGGTATGCGCGCAAACGCTCGACTCTGGCAGCGGCGATGGTGTTTACGGCACCGGGCATTCCCATGCTGTTTCAGGGGCAGGAGTTTTTGGAAGGAGGCTGGTTCCGCGATACGGTACCGGTCGATTGGGACCAAGACGAGGAGTTTCACGGCATTGTGCGGCTGTATCACGACCTGATTCGGCTACGGCGCAATTTTAGCGGCTGCACTCGCGGGCTCTGCGGGCAGTACACCCAGGTCTATCATCTGCACGACGATCGCAAGGTGATCGCGTTTCACCGCTGGGATCGGGGGGGCACCGGGGACGACGTGGTGGTGGTGGCTAACTTTTTTCACGCCGCTCAGGATAACTACACCATCGGCTTTCCGGCGGCGGGCAATTGGAAGCTGAGGTTTAACAGCGACTGGCGGGGCTACAACGACGACTTTAGCAACCACTTCAGCCCGGATGCGATCGCAGAACCAGGTTCCTACGACGGGCTGCCCTACCATGGCGCGATCGCGATCGGCCCCTATAGCGTGCTGATCTTTTCGCAATAACCCCTTTGCTTGAGCGCGTGATCAAACCCCGCCCAACCAGCTGAGGGCTTGTCTTTTACAAGACCTCACCCACAAATTGCGCTTTACCAAAAGATTTTGAAACATAAATGGCGGCTAGGGCGCATCTAGATATTGGGAGACTACCGGCTAAATCTAGTGATCCCCCTAAATCCCCCTTAGAAAGGGGGACTTTGAACTGGACTCAGACCCCCCTTTTTAAGAGGGCAAGGGGGATCCCCCAACCGTTACATCCGCCCTGGCGGCTAAATGTTGACGTTGACGCGGCTTATAGTTCATGGCGTAAGCGAACAATTTAAACCAGAAATCAAACCATCGGTTGTCAGAATCATTCACTAGAGCGCTTAGAAAACGGCCTTTTTAGCGCGATCGCAAAGGGCGGAATAACGCCCCGTCTACCCAGTGCGTTCCCCCGAGGGAAATGGCTGGATGCACCCGCGATCGCGCCCCCAGCCAGTCCTTTCAACTGTCGTTCAAGTCTTTAAGGAGGCTTTGACCATGACCTTTACGCTAGATTCAGCCCGCACCATCTTTCCTGAGACCCAGGTAGCTGATGCAGTTCCAGTGGTCGTACAAGCCTGCAACCAGCTCAGCGCTGAAGACCAGCTCGCCCTACTGTGGTTTGCCTACACCGAAATGGGCGTTACCATCACCCCGGCGGCCATGGAGGTCGTCAACATGATGTTCGCAGACAATGTCTTAACCCAAATTAAGCAGATGCCAGCCTTAGAGCAAACCCAGGTCATGTGCGACCTGGTCAACCGTGCTGATACTCCCATTTGCCGCACCTATGCCGCCTTCGGCACCAACGTCAAGCTGGGATTCTGGTACCAGCTCAGCGAATGGATGCAGCAGGGCATTGTGGCTCCCCTGCCAGAGGGCTATGAACTATCGCCCCAGGCATCCGAGGCGCTTGAAGCGCTCCGCCGCATCGAAGGCGGGCAGCAGCTCACCGTCCTTCAGGATCTAGTTGTCAACATGGGCTATGCCTCAACGGGAAGCGCGCCCCCAGTTAAAGATCCGGTGATTCCCCCCAACGTGGCTGCCCCCCGCACTCCCGTTAGTATCCGGGGCATCGACCATAAAACGGTCCTCAGCTATGTGGACAATATGAATGCCTTTGACTTCGAAGCGGCAGTGGCTTTATTTGCTGAAGACGGTGCGCTAAAACCCCCATTCCAGGAACCAGTTGTGGGGCGAGAAAACATTCTCACCTACATGCGAAACGAATGCTATGGCCTCAAGCTGTTGCCAGAGCAGGGCATTTCTGAACCCGCAGAGGGAGGCTTCACCCGGCTTAAAGTGACCGGAAAAGTGCAAACACCCTGGTTTGGCAACCAGGTTGGCATCAACCTGGCCTGGCGGTTTTTGCTCAATCCTGAGGGCAAGATTTTCTTTGTGGGCATCGACGTGCTGGCATCTGCCAAAGAGCTTTTGGATTTGGGCTTAGAGTATTCCACCTAAAAAAACATCCCGATTAGGAATGCGAACTCGGCCCACTGGGCCAGTCGCGGCGAGACTCCGGATCGGTATTTAGTTGGAACACTCTTAGTCGGGTAAAAGGTCAGTCAAGACATATTCAATACTGGAGGTCGATATGAACTGGGTTAAAGCGCTTGCTCAAGACGAACTGCCCGAAGGTGCGCAGCAGGTGGTGAAAGTCGATGACCGCACGCTGTTGCTGGTGCATCACGAGGGGCAACTCTACGCCCTAGAGAATGCCTGCCCTCACATGAAGCTGCCTCTGAAAGGGGGCAAGATCAAAGATCATGCGATCGTGTGTCCGTGGCACCGCAGCGCCTTTGATCTGGCCAGCGGCACTGTCAAAGACTGGACTCCCTGGCCACCAGGGGTAGGGCGAGTACTGGCCATGGTGTCTAAAGAAAAGGCGCTGCCGGTGTTCTCAACCCGAGTGGAAGACGGCAGCATTTGGGTCGAGATCTGATCCCAAACCCGAACCGCATAACCCCGATTCAGCAAAGGCCGAACCGCAGGGGCAAACGCCGTTTGCCCTGTCCAATTAGGGGGTAGCCAAACAGGATTCTGGTATGACCTAGTGAAACAGGCGGTGCTGATGTGCCAGAACGCAGGCCTTCGGCCCGTCATGATCACGGGGGATCATCCCCTTACGGCACAAACCGCGCTGAGCGGGTATCTGAAAGGAGAGTCTGCCGCAATGTCCACTGCTACCGACTTTAAAGACTACTACGCCATTTTGAGCGTCAGCAAAACCGCCACGGCGGCAGAAATCAAGCAAGCCTATCGTAAACTGGCCCGCAAATATCACCCTGACGTGAACCCTGGCGATGCCACCGCTGAGGAAAAATTTAAAGTCCTCAACGAAGCTAACGAGGTGTTGTCTGACCCAGAGACCCGCGCCAAATATGACCAATTTGGTCAGTATTGGAGGTCTGCCGGGGCGGCGGCGGCTCCAGGTCGGGATGCTCAGGCTGGAGGCTTGGGTAATGATCAGGACAGCACGTTTGACCAGTACAGCAGCTTTGAGGACTTTATCAACGACCTGCTGGGAGGGCCGGGGGCCAGAGGCCAGGCCAGAGGCCAGTCCAGACGCACCCATCACCGAACTTCGGCATCGAACCCGTTTGCCGACTTTCGCAGTCAGGCCCCCGCCCCCGATACCGAAGCCGCGATCGCCCTTTCCCTGTCAGAGGCCTTTCATGGGGTGCAAAAACGGTTGCAGTTAGACGATGAGACCCTCAATGTCCGCATCCCCGCCGGGGCGAAACGGGGCAGCCGGATTCGGCTCAAGGGCAAAGGTCGCCCCAGCCCGTTTTCTCAGCAGCGGGGGGATCTGTACCTGACCATCGAACTGTTTCCCCACCCGTTTTTTCGCTTTGCCGGTGACCACCTGGTCTGCGAGGTGCCGATTCGCCCCGATGAAGCGGTTTTAGGCGCTCAAGTTCAAGTGCCCACGCCAGATGGCCCGGTGACCATGACTGTGCCGAAAGGGGTGCGGTCTGGGCAGTCGCTCCGGCTGCGGGGCAAGGGCTGGAAATCACCCCAGGGCGACCGCACCGACCTGATGGTCAAACTTCAGATTGTCTCGCCCCAGGAGTTAAGTCAGACCGAGCAGGACTGCTACGAAAAGATCCGGGCTGCCAGCAGTTTTAACCCCCGTTCTGCCCTTGAGGAGATGACCCTATGACCGAGTTTGGCCTTTCCACTGCGGTGCTTTCTACCGACGGCGATCGCCTATACACCTTTGAGTATGCGGCATTGGTGACGGAGACTTCCACCACCGTGATTGAGCAGTTTGTACAGGTGGGTCTGATTGAGCCAGTGGGCACGATGCTGCATGCCCGAGAAATTGCCCGCATTGCCCAAATCCGACGGCTGCGTCGCGACTTAGGGCTTAACCTGGTGGGCGCGGCGATGGTTTTAGATATGGCCCAGGAAATTGCTCAACTGCGGGCGCAGCTCAAAGCTTTGCAGACCTGACCGTGGCTCTGCCGGGTTACTTACGGTTTGTATCGTAATTAATCAACTCATGCGAGAAATAAGACAACCGCATATCATGCTGTTATCTGGGAATACTTTAGATTTCTGAAAATCTATTGAAGCGGAGGAAAAAGTATACGTCCATCCATAGAATTGAAGAGTTTTATCGACAAAATTCTCAGGGGCGGCTTGAGATTCTGACCCTTACGCCAGGAATGAAAAAATTGGTTATGCTGGCAATCTTTTAGTGGATGATACTGGTCATATTCGCTACCCGTCACTAGGCATTTCTACCTTACATGGATTTGAATCGAGTGATTTAGAAGGATGACCTCGAAGTAAAACGTGATTCTTGCTAATCCAGTGGCAATCAAGCCAGTTCTAACAAACCAAGAGAGAGGGATTGGCTTAGGAGATAGCTTTTCTCGAATTCTCTTCTGTTTCATGATCATGTTGGTCGCTTCCATTTTGATATTTGCAAAAGCCTGGGAGGCTGTCAGAGCAGAAAATCTAACGCTCAACTTCTTGGCCTCTGTCATCGTTTCGGTCACCTACGACCACTCATGGATAGTTAACCTAAACTATTAAGCTCTAAAGCCTTGTTCCACAAGGGCTACAGCTGCCTGGGGGCTACTCTTGCTTAGCCTGAGTGGCCGAAACGATGATTAACGCCAACTTCTTCTATAGGCCTCCTTGTAGAAAACGCCACTTCTTTGCACAGAACCACTACTTGCTCTGTACTGTACATCCCTATCGTGTTCTTACTGAGCAAGCACTTGATTGCTCTGACTACCATCCTTTAATTGAAAATTGATTATGAAAAATAAGGTTTCTATGCTAGGTGAAATCAACACCCTAACTCCAGCACTACTCCACAACATAGATGCCTACTGGCGTGCCGCCAACTACCTGTCGGTGGGGCAAATTTATCTGTTCGACAATCCCCTGCTCAAACATCCGCTCACCCTCGCAGATATCAAACCCATGCTGCTGGGCCACTGGGGCACCACTCCTGGGCAAAACTTCATTTACGCTCACCTCAACCGGGCGATCAAACAATACGACCTCGACATGATCTACGTCTCCGGCCCCGGCCACGGCGGCCCAGCGGTCGTGGCCAACACCTACCTGGAGGGCACCTACAGCGAGATCTATCCCCACATCAGCCAGGATGAAGCGGGGCTGCAAAAGCTCTTTTTGCAATTTTCGTTTCCCGGCGGCATCCCTAGCCATGCCTCGCCGGAGTGCCCCGGCTCCATTCACGAAGGCGGTGAGCTGGGCTATTCCCTCAGCCATGCCTTTGGTGCAGTGTTCGATAACCCCGATCTGGTCGTGGCCTGTGTGGTGGGCGATGGCGAGGCGGAAACTGGCCCACTGGCGACGGCGTGGCATTCTAACAAGTTTCTCAACCCTGCTACCGATGGCGCAGTGCTGCCCATTCTGCATCTCAACGGCTACAAGATTGCCAACCCTACCGTGCTGGCCCGCATTGAGCCAGAAGAGCTGGATCAGCTGCTGCGCGGCAATGGTTGGATACCGTATTACGTTGAGGGCCATGAACCCGCGCTGATGCATGAAGCGATGGCGACAACCCTTGATCGCGTGGTGGAAGAGATCCACCGCATCCAGCACGCCGCCCGCGTTTTGGGAGAAACTCAGCGCCCCCGCTGGCCGATGATTGTGCTCAAGTCGCCCAAGGGCTGGACAGGGCCAAAATGGGTCGATGGCCTCCAGATCGAAGGCACATTCCGCGCCCATCAGGTGCCGCTCTCTGACCCAGCCACCCATCCCGAACACCTGACCCTGTTAGAAGACTGGCTGCGCAGCTACCGGCCCGAAGAACTCTTCGACGAATCGGGGCGACTGAACCCAGAACTGGCTGACCTGGCACCAACGGGCGATCGCCGCATGGGGGCCAATCCCCACGCCAACGGTGGTCTGCTGTTGCGCGACCTGATCATGCCCGACTTTCGCCAATACGCGGTGGACGTCCCGGCCCCTGGATCGGTGCAGGCTGCCGACGCCCACCAGCTGGGTGTGTTTCTGCGGGATGTGGCTCAGCTCAACCAAGAGCAGCGCAATTTCAGAATTTTTGGCCCCGATGAAACCCTCTCTAATCGTTTGGGATCGGTGTTTGAGGCAACCAACCGCCAGTGGGATGCCCAAACCCAGGCTAACGATGAGTTTCTCGCCGCCGATGGTCGAGTGATGGAGATGTTGAGCGAGCACCAGTGTGAGGGCTGGCTGGAGGGCTATCTGCTCACGGGGCGACACGGCCTGTTCAACTGCTACGAGGCGTTCATCCACATCATCGACTCGATGTTTAACCAGCACGCCAAGTGGCTGAAGGTGACGGCGGGGCTACCGTGGCGACGACCGATCGCATCTTTAAATTACCTGCTGGCCTCCCATGTTTGGCAGCAAATGCACAACGGGTTCACCCATCAAGACCCAGGATTTATCGATCATGTGATGAATAAGAAAGCGTCTGTGGTGCGCGTTTACCTGCCGCCCGATGCCAATTGCCTGCTGTCGGTTTGGGATCACTGTTTGCGCAGCCGCCATTACGTCAATGTGGTGATTGCAGGCAAATATCAAGCTCCCCAGTGGCTAACGATGGAGGAAGCTGTTACCCACTGCACCGCAGGCATTGGCATTTGGGACTGGGCCAGCAGCGACGGCGGCACCGAACCCGATGTGGTGATGGCCTGCTGCGGCGACGTGCCCACCCTAGAGACGCTGGCCGCTGTATCCATCCTGCGAGAGCATCTGCCTGACCTAAAAATTCGCGTGGTCAATGTCGTTGACCTGATGCGACTACAGCCAGAACGCGAACATCCCCACGGGTTGAGCGACCAGGCTTTTGATGCGCTTTTCACCGAGGATAAACCCGTTATCTTCGCCTTTCACGCCTACCCCTGGTTGATCCATCGGCTCACCTACCGCCGCACCAACCACGGCAACATCCACGTGCGGGGCTACAAGGAAGAGGGCACCATCACCACGCCCTTTGATATGACGGTGCTGAACGACCTCGATCGCTTTCACCTAGCGATGGATGCGATCAATCGCCTGCCGCAGCTCGGGGAACAAGGCAGCTCCCTAAAGCAGCAGCTCCAGGCCAAGCTAATTCAGCACAAGCAATACATCAATCAGCACGGACAAGACTTGCCAGAAATTCGCAACTGGAAATGGAGTGCGGGTGCAATGCCGATCGGGAAACCGTTGGTAGAAAAAACGCCTGTACCGACCTGAAACCAGGCAAAGGAGTCCTGAATGCCTATTCAACTGAAGAAAGAAAACGGCGGCAAGATTCTCATCGTTCATACCAGCGGGACTCTGACTTAGGCAAATTATGAAAATTTTGTGTCTGATACAAACTTGAGCAAAAAAATACTGAGAGGTACATCATGAACTCATTCACTATTGATGAATTAACCACGTTAACCACAGCATCAAACTCGACCTGTATCTCGATCTATGCGCCAATGGAGCGTTTAGGAATCGAAACCCAGCAAAATCCGATTCGGTTAAAGAATTTGGTTCGACAAGCTGAAGAAAAATTGCTGGCGATGGGACTGTCTGGACAGGATGCCAAAGAGTTAATGCAGCCCATCCACGAACTAGACACCTATGACTTCTGGCAACATCAAAGCGATGGACTGGCAATTTTTCTATCTCCCAATCAGCTCCGCTACTACTGTTTACCGATCGCTTTCCCTGAATTAACAGTAGTTGGCGATCGCTTCCATCTGAAACCACTACTGCAACTCATGTCAGGGGATGGGATGTTTTCTGTCCTAGCCCTGAGCCAAAACCAAGTTCGGTTATTTCAAGGAACCCGTTATCACCTAGATGAAGTTGAGTTAACGGATGTACCGACCAACATTGCAGCAGCCTTGCAGTACGATGATCCCGAAAAAAGCCTCCAAGCACATACAGGCTCATCACAAGGCAAGAGTGGGATTTTTCATGGACAAGGAGCCGGAAATGAAGATCACAAGAATGATTTATTGAGTTACTTCCGCCAAGTTGACAGCGGTTTAGAGTCTTTCTTGAAAAACCAGCAAGCACCGCTAATTTTCGCAGGCGTTGATTATCTATTGCCGATTTATCACGAGGCAAATACATATTCCCACCTGCTACCCAATGGTATCTCTGGCAATCCAGAAACGTTGACTTTGGCAGAACTGCATACCCAGGCTTGGCAGATTGCACAACCCTATTTCGATCTCGCCAAAGGATCAACAATTTCCCATTACGAGGAGCTAAAAGGTAGCGAAAAAACGGCTAATACTATCGAAAAAGTCGTACCTGCCGCTTATTTCCAGCGTGTTGAAACCTTGTTTGTACCTATTGATAAAACCGTTTGGGGAATATTCGATCCAGAAGGGAATTCCATTCAGATTCATGCTCAACAGGAAACAGGTGACGAAGATTTGCTTGATCTGGCGGCACTACATACGCTGACGAATGGGGGAACGGTTTACGCCGTAGAACAGGGAGATGTACCTGAACATAAAGCAATCGCGGCTATCCTGCGCTATTAAACAATTCGCAACTCGTAATCACAATTAAAACAGGAGAACATCATGCAAATCCAAATTCATACCGGTCATAACATCGAAGGTCACGAAGCACTAGCCACTCAGGTGAGCGGTGTCGTGGAAGAGAGCCTAAGCCGATTCAGCGATCGCATCACATCTGTTGATGTACACCTGAGCAATCAGAACAGTGAACATGAAGACGGTAATGACAGCCTCCGCTGCATGATTGAAGCCCACCTTGAAGGACTTCAGCCCATTGCGGTCACCGATCAAGCCGCCACTCTTGACCAAGCCGTTGACGGTGCTGCCGATAAAATGACTCACTTGATTGAGAGCACACTGGGAAAGCTCAAGCACCAAGCAAGTCAGCGGACTGACCCACCTCTGTCTTGATCATTTGAGTCTGTGAAGTTTCTGAAAAAGCCTACAGTCACGAGGGCATAAGAAAGTGAAAAGAATCTTAATATTTTCTACTTTGTCTAGTGCAGTTAATCAGATCAACACTCCGGACAGTTTTTGATAGGCAACGGTGGAATGCGGGTTTCAGCCCTCTTTCACAGTGGTTTAGCCAACGAGGAATCAAGGGTTTCAGCGCTTGTTCGGAAAAGTGTCCGGACTATTGTCAGATCAATCCCGAAATCAAGCCCTAACTGATTAGGGTAAGAACATCCCTAAAAAGCAGAGTAAGCCAAACGATAAAAACTACTTTAGTGATCGCAGAAAAATCCAAGGTCAAAACCCTTGCTAGATTCTACCTGGGAGGCGACTCCCCCCGGTATGTGCTCAATGACTACGCCCAGCAGTATCTGCAGTCGTATCCCTTGGCGGCTAAGCATTGGCAGAGGTTGAGTTTTTCGACCCAAGTGCTGGCCACAGAGCAGACTCAGTGGCAGGATTATCTCACGTCGTTAGGGATTATC
>QBMN01000052.1 GCA_003241845.1 Shackletoniella antarctica
AACTCCCTGGCTCATAGCAAAAGTCTGCTAAAGCAGACTGGGGAACTCGGCTCCCAACCCTCTTCAGAGGGTTTCGGCTTGGAGCCTGGGACTTCTAGTCCTAGGCTCAGCGGCAAATCCAAGAGATCGCCCCCTTAATTGGCCACCCCCACCCCTCCCCCCCTGGGCGCTATGCTGGTGTCGGTGTTTACGTCCCGACCAGTGCCCGAGGCCCCATGTCAGCAAAAGTAAACCCCATCCACTGGCTCACCCGCCTGATCTTGGGTCTGCTGCTGGCGCTGGCGCTGCATGTCCTAGGGACATTGCCGGGTCTGGCCCAGATGCCGGAGGCCGAGCCGGTGTTTCTCGACGGCCTATTCTTATTTGACGTGCCTGCGGCGGGCGACCTCACCGCCGTAGAGCGGGCCTTGGCCATTGAAACCAACCTAATGCCGCTGGTTGAGAGTGCTGAACCAGTGGCGGTACAGTACGAATTTCGCGGTGCAGACAGGGGTAGCGGCGACGATCAGAACGGCAATCCGGTGATTTTGGCGGGCGATCGCTACATCATGACCGTGACCAGTGCCGATGTGCAGGTGGGCGGTGCTGGCAGCATTCAGGGGCAGGCAGATCGCTGGGTGAGCACCATCGCGGCTACGCTCACCCAGGCCAGAGAAGAACGTCAGGGCGGCTTTTTGACCCGCGCTGCGATCAAGGCCGTGGTGGCGCTAGCGATCGCGCTGGCCCTGCACTGGCTGGCGGGCTGGATATGGCACCACTGGCTCAAGCCGTTAATCAATCGCCTCACCTTTTGGTCAGGTGATGACGATGACGGCGCTGAAAACCTCACCCTGTTCTTTCGCCTGACGCTGTTTTTGGCGCGGGTAGTGCTGTGGCTGGTGGCCTTGTCCTACATAGCCGATCTGTTTCCGCTCACTCGGCGGGGCAGCTACCAAGTGGTGCGGGGCTTGCGAGATGGCATCTTTGCCCGTAGTTTGCTGCTGGGCAGTCGCTCGTACTCCCTGCTCGATCTGCTGCTGGTGGTGGCGACCCTGCTGGGGCTGGTGATTGTGGCTAGCGCCGTGACCAACCTGCTGCGGGCGCGGATACTGCGGGTGACAGGCATTAGCATAGCGGCCCAAGAGGCGATCGCCGTGCTCTCCAAATACACCCTGATTTTGCTGGGCACCGTGGTCATTCTCCAGCTGTGGGGCATCGACCTGAGTTCGATCGCCCTGATTGCCAGCGGTCTGGGTATTGGGGTTGGTCTAGGCCTCCAGGGCTTGGTGAAAGACTTTGTTAGCGGCCTGGTGCTGGTGTTTGAGCGCCCGGTGCAGGTGGGCGACTTTGTAGATTTTGGTCAAGTCAAGGGCACCGTGGCCCGCATTGGCTCGCGCAGCACCGAGATTCGCACCCTCGATCAGGTGTCGATTATCGTGCCAAACTCCCACTTTTTAGACTCAGAGGTCACCAACTGGAGCCACGGCAACCCGGTATCGCGCATTCGACTGCCGGTGGGGGTGGCCTACAGCGCCGACCCTCAGCAGGTCAAGGTGGCCCTGCTGGAGGCTTGCCAAAAAAACCAAGAAATTCTCTCAGCCCCGGCCCCCCAGGTGTTTTTTCTGGGCTTTGGCGACAGCGCCCTCGACTTTCAGCTGTTAGTGTGGATTGCCCAGCCCAGCCGCCAGCTGGTGATCAAAAGCGACCTCTACTTTGCCATTGAGGCCAGCCTGCGCCAGTACAGCATCGAGGTGCCCTTTCCCCAGCGCGACCTGCATATTCGTTCCGGGCGTCTGCCCATCGATCTGTCGCCCGAGGCCCAGCAGTTTTTGCAGGGGCTGAGCGAAAAATCGGCCGAGGAGCCAAGGCCGGGCCTTGACCATCCCTAGGCCACGCCGATCCTGATGGCAGCATGGGTCATAATTCCCCAGAAATAGCCAGGCCTACATCCCCATGGCCCAGGCTAGGGATGTTTCTGCGCTAAAAACCGGGCTGAGCGCAAAAAAAAAGAGCGCTTCGCGGAAAGTTAGGTAAAATTACAGCCATATTTGCAGAGAAACCGGGGTTCTATCCCCTACGTTCCCGAATTGGTCGCCTGACGGGTTTCTCGAGTGAGGAGTATAGGGAGCAATTTCCATGAAACCAGCCTGGCCCAACATCCCCCTTAGCCGCTGGTCAAAGCGGCTGTTAAGCACAATTTCGCTATTTACTGCTGCGGTTTTTCTGGTTACGGGGCTGTCGGTGCCGGTGCATGGTGCCATTCAGCCCACCACCTCGGCCCCCATCGGCACCGAGGCGGGGGCAGACATGCTGCTCGCCCAAGAGCCCAACACCTCGGGCAACGCTATCCTCTATTTCACGACCCCCGTCTTCACTGTGAGCGTGTTTCCGAGGGGGTCTCAAAACCCGCTGATGAATGTCTACAACCGAGACACCCGCCAGTCTGAGCAGATCAATGCGCCCGCCAACTTTCGCGGTGCGCTCGCCAACGATGGCTGGGTCAGCTACGACAGCTTTGGTTCGCGCAATGGCGGCAACGTCATTTACCGCGCCAGCGCTAACCGCAATGCCTTTCAGGCCCGGTTCGAAATTATCGATGCTGCCTCCAACTCCGTGCTGATCAGCCAAAACAGCACCGGCATCACAGCCTTTAATATCCCTGGGGTAACCCCCGGGTCTGACGATAATCTCTTGGCTCGCACCCTAGTGGGCTTTGAGACTCAGAACTACACTGTCCGGGTGTTTACCGAGGCTGGCGTGACCAAAATGAATGTATTTAACAAGCCCTCTGGTCAGCAGGTGGTGAATGGTCAGCCCGCCACCGCCGAGGTGCCTGGCACCTCGCCCTACGAGTGCTGGGTAACCTACTTTGGTGGTCAGGGGTTTGGCGGGGCCTCGGCTCGCTACTTCATTCGGGTAAGCGGTGACGGCCAGGCGCTGCTAGAAGCTATTGGGGCTAACGGCGGAGTGCTGCTAACAGAACCCAGGATCACCACTGCCCCGCTGGTGACCAACATTCCCCAGGCTGATCGCCCCGCCTGTTTTGGCGATAGCGGCCAAGTCAGTGGCTCTTTAGCTCCGTTTATTGCGGCGGTGTTTGGCGGTGAGGGCGAACTGCAACAGGTGCAGCAGGTGCTCACCCCTGGGGGGGGCCGAGGTGTGGGGGGTCTCACCTGCGCTCTCAACCCTAGGTTTGAGAGCGCTCGCCAGGGGCGGTTCATCAATGCGGCGGAGTGCACCGGGCGCAATGATGCCGAGGCCGTGGTCAGCTTCTTGAGAGGGCGCGGGTTTAACTCACGGCTGGTCTACCGCAACTTCCGGTACCGCTAAAGGCGTCTAGAAACCGGGTTTCTGATCTCCCGGTTTCTTAAGATCCCAAAAAGTCCTGCAAAAAGGGGAAGGCAGTTTTGCCTCCCCCTTTTTGCAGCGGCAGCTGCCCCCCGCGCCAGGGCGGTTCTGCTGTATGGTGCCTGAGGTGTTTTCTACTCGCCCAGCCAGCGTCGGCCCTGGCTAAGGCGCCAGGCGGGCTTTTTTGAGGCGGTTGTCTTCGTACCAGGCGGCGATCGCCGGTACCCAGGCGGCAAAGTGGGGCCAAATCTCTTCGCACATTTTCTGGGCTTCGAGCTGGGCGTCGGCCTTCCAGCGCAGGTCGATCAGGTGCATGACCGATCGCACATTGGCCGACATCACCCAGTGCTGGCGAATATCAAAGGGAATCAGCCCCCGGGCGTGCTCTTCGGCAAAGCCCTGGTCAATGCGGGTCTTGTATCGGCGGCTGGCCTCTAGGCACCAGTCGAGATCCTGCTGGCGGGCTTCGGCGGTGTATTCATACTTTTTGCCCTGGCGATCGGCGTAGTCGCCCAGGGGCCGCAGGTAGAAAACTTCTTCGACCTCGCGTTTGCCATCCACCACATCGAGAATGCGCTGGCCGGTGTATCGAAAACTCTGCACATCGAAGCTCATGCCCACCCGATGAGTGCGGATCTGCTGCATGGTGCTGTGGGGAAACCAGCCCACGTTAAAGACAATCTGCGGATGCTCTAGGGGGCCGTAGTGGCCGCGCCCGCCCTTGAGCAGGCTGGTGACTAAGATCTCGCCGCAGCGCTCTTCGCTGGGCCAAGCCTCGCGATCGTGCGCCACAAAGCCCTCGGCGTAGTCTTGGTGCATGGCGGCATACATGGTCTGTTGAGGGTTTGGGGTTTGAGAAATAACCTCAACCGTGAAGCGATCCATAGCTCAGATTTCCGGGAGTTAAATATCTAAGTATTCCACGTATTCGACAGCGCGCCGTCCCCTAGGCGCGGGTTCAGGCCCATGGGTCAGCGCTGTTGTAGATCCCCCTGGCGTTTCTTCTAAAGCCTTCTCTGAAGGCTGATCTAGGCCGTTCTGCCCTGGAGATCCGGCTAAATTCCCCAATTCTGGAGAAAATTGCGGAGGATTTGGGGGGCCTGCAAAGTATGGTGCTGCGACAGGCGTAGGCTCTAAGGCTAGATTGTTCAGCTCAGCAGCGCCGCCGAAGCCAGAGCCTACGCCGAAGGGAACTGCGGCACTGGGCGGCAGAGGGTTGACCGGTTGCAGTAAGCTCTGCCCTTCTTCGAGGGCCGATCGCACGATCGCATCACTCTCTTGCCCCAGCTGGACCGCAAAGCAGTCGAGCAGGTGCGATCGCACCGATACCCCCACCAGATACTCTGCATCGGCTTGAGCCAGGCGCACCAGCCGCCGCACCGCCACCAGCCGCTTCAGCGGATCAGGGTGGCTCAGCAACGCTAGGTTGTGCTCCACTTGAGCCACAGGCGCAGCATCCCACAGATCATCGCTGCGGTCTGCGCTACGGGGCGATCGCAGCAGCGCCCCCAGGGCATAGAGCGCCAGCGCCCCCTGCCCGGTGAGCAGCAGCGCCATCAGCAGCGAGTGGGTGCTGTGCCACAGGGCCGTAAACGTGTAGGTGCTTGCTCCCGCCACTAACCCCAACATCAACGCCTGCTGCTGGGGGGTGGCGGGCAGCGGCAGCCCCTGCTGAAGGCGCTGCATCAGCCCCTTGCGCTGGCGGGGCGAGAGCTGCAACAGCTGCTGATAAGCCACCAAACCTATCCCCGCAGAGATCACCAGGGCACCGTTGATTAACCCCAGGGCCAAACTACCCAAACCCAGGCCCCACATCTGGGGATGCTTAGGGCGCGGTAGCGATCGCCCTCCAGGGCCGGTCTTAGACCATCGCAGCCTTTGCCGCCACCCCTGCTGCAAACCTGCCGCTTTAGGGGGCGGCGACGGCGAGATATCTAGAGCGGGTCGGGGAATAACGGGGGAAACCACAGGGGAGTCTTACAGGTGGGCATTGCAAATCGGGGCTTAGCATAGCCCGCCCCCCTATTTTAGGCTCCTTTCCGCCAGAAAACTTGCCAGAAAACTTGCCGAAAAACCATACGCCCTGGCCAGCGACAAGCCTTTCAACAGGGCGCATGCAATGCGCCCCTACGGTTTGGCCTTTTGGACAGCGGGGGTATGCGATTCGGATTTGGTATCACCCACTCACCCACTCACCCACTCACTCACTCCCCCACTCCCCCACTCATCCACCCACCTACCTATCCACTCCCCCACTCCCTAGGCCACGCAAATGCCGTACTGGGGCAGCAGGTCGTGGATAACGTAAAAGTGGTGCGCCCGCAGGGCATCGTGAAAGAATTTCCAGTTGCTGGTCAGAAATGCTGGGGAGTAGGAGGCCAGGCGCAGGTCTTTGCGATCGCCCTCGCGGATCAACCCCAAAGCCTTTTGCTTCCAAGACCCGAGGCCATTGGCGACATAGCTCACCTCGGCGGGGCCAAAGCTAAAGTCGCCCTGGGCGATGTGGGCCATCCACTGGCGGTGGCGGTGGGTGGCCTCCCCCATGGTGGTTTCAAACAGCGCCGCGATTTTGGCCTTGTCGGCCTCGGGCAAGCCGGGGGCTGGGGCGTCGGGGTCGCCCTCTATATACCGCTGCATAGCCCGGCACATTTCGTCGGCGGCGGTTAAAAAGTCTCTGGGGTTATCGCGGCTAATTTTTTCGCCCCGGCCATTGGTGTAGCCCCAGCGCAGGTAGGGGCGATCGGGGTTGCTGAGCACCGTGCCGTGGCCCAGGGGCAGCGCCCCGCCAATAAAAAAGCCTTTCAGGCGGTTCATCAGGCTTTGGTCAGGCCTGCCGTCGCCATCCACCAGTTCCCTAGCGCCGTTGATCTCGTGGCTGACCCCGGCAAACCCCTGGTGGGCCCAGGTATCGGCAAACACATGCATGGTAATGCCCAGGCGATGCAGACCGTAGCTGCGGTAGCGCTGCTCAAGGCATTCTTGCACCATGGCCTGGGCTACGGGGCTATTGGGTCGGCAGATCAGCTTTTCGATAAAGGCGCCGGGGGGGTCTTGCCCGACGGGCAGCCCGCCATTGCCCGGCAAAAAGTGAAAGGGTATCCACACCTTGTAGTTGGCCAGCTCTCTGAAGTTGCGGTAGTCGAGCATTTTGTGGGCCGAGCTCATGCGGTCAAACATGGCGCCGTTGTCGAAGCGAATTAGCCCCGCCTGGGTCGAATCGTCGACGTACTGGGCACTATGGGCCACGATACTGGCGTCTAGGTGCTCAAAGCCCGCCAGGCGGGCGCACACATAGGTGACCCCGTGGTGAAAATCAATTTGCATAGAACCAGTTTGGCTAGCGGCGTAGGGCAGCATGCCCCAAAAATAGGGTACGGGTTCGTGCCCCCTCGCAGTGTTAAGGGTTGTGATCTTTTGCCCTCAGGGGGCGCTGCCAAATAACGGCAGGGCCTGCCCTACTTTGACTGCGCCGCTACTGCGATCGCGCAAACGACTGGTGAATGGCCATCAGCACCGGGTCGAGGTTGTCGGGGGTGTCGCCGTAGTAGCTGGTAATGGTGGCGGTGGCGGTGGGGTAGCCCACGTAGGTGATAAATGCATTGGGCAACTCGCCAGGAATTTCGCCCACCCACAGGCGGACGGCGGTGACCCCGTCGATGTTTGCCGCATCGTAACGAATGACGGTGTAGCCCAACGCCTGAATTGTTTCTAGCGACTGGCCGACCACTTCCCTAGGCGGCGCATCTTGCCAGATGACCTCGGTGCGCATGGCAGGCAGGCTACCGTTGGCTCCGGCGCTGTCAGCGACGAGCTGGGGGGCGTTGGTCTGCTCGCTGACCTGCCACCCCACCGGAAAGGCAATGGAAAATAAATCGGCGTAGCGGGTGGTTTCTAGGGCCGGGGCGGCGGCGGCGGCGGCGGGGCCAGCCTCAGCGGCAATCAGAGGAGCTGAAGCCTGGGCCAGGGCGGGCGATAGCCCCAGGATCAGGGCCGCCGTCCCTAGCACTAAACCCAACGTCTTCAGCTGTTTGATCATGTCTCTCCTCAACACTGGCTCAACACTGGCTCAACACTGGCTCAATCACTGCCGCCTATTATTACCTACAGAATTACCTACAGAAGCTAGTATTGCCCAGGCCGGGTATGGGGCGATCGCCCCGAGGAAGTACGCTAGCCTTTGATCAGCTCTGTTTTTTAACCGCAGCCCATGCCCCCGGCCCCCGACTCTGACCCCAAACCCGGCCACCTCTACGTGGTCGGCACCCCTCTGGGCAACCTTGAAGATATGACCTTTCGGGCGGTGCGAATGTTGCAGTCGGTCGATCTAATCGCCGCCGAAGACACTCGCCACACGGGCAAGCTGCTGGCGCACTTTCAGATCACCACGCCCCAAATTAGCTACCACGAGCACAACCGCCACAGCCGCATTGGTGAGGTACTGCACCACCTGCAAGAGCGGCAGCATGCGGTGGCCCTGGTCAGCGATGCGGGCATGCCGGGCATCTCCGACCCTGGCTATGAGCTGGTGGCCGCCTGCGTCGAGGCCCAGGTTCCGGTGGTGCCGATTCCGGGGCCAACGGCGGCGATGACGGCGCTCTGTGTGTCGGGGCTGCCGAGCGATCGCTTTGTCTTCGAAGGGTTCTTACCCCTCAAGGGCAAAGATCGCACCGCTCGTCTAGATGCCCTCCAGCAGGAAGATCGCACCGTCATTCTCTACGAAGCGCCCCACAAGTTGATCAAAACCCTGGAGGATCTCAGCGCTGCTCTGGGGGGCGATCGCCCCGTCACCCTGGGCCGCGAACTCACCAAACGATTTGAAGAATTTTGGCGCGGCACCCTGGCTGAAGCCCTTACCCACTACCAAAGCTCAGCCCCCAAGGGCGAATTTACCCTCGTTATTCAGGGCGTGGCCCGTGACGCTCCGGTGCTGTCTGAGCAGGCCATCAAAGCCGAGCTAGAGCACCTGCTGAGTCAGGGTTTGTCTCGGGCCGATGCCAGCCGCCAGCTCGCCAAAGCCACCGGGCAGCCTAAGAAAGCGATCTATCAGCTCTCTCTCACCCTCAATTCTCTTTCTATTGATTAGAAAAGCTCACCCCTACAGACGATTTGACCCGAGGAGAAAGTCAGTACCGTTGAAGTAAGGTTCAGTGGGGCTGACTATAACGGGTTAGCTTCTGTTGAACAGCAGTTTTTACCACGGCTTTTATCAACATGAATGCTAACAAAAGAATTAATTCTGATCGCGACCCGGTTAATCGCGACCTTGATGCCAACCCCAATGTGGATCGCGCACCCGATTCTGACACCAATCCTGACCCGATTACCGGAGAGCACGGCGCTCGCCCTGTGGGCACTGGGATCGGTGCAGCAGGCGCAGGTACCATTGGCACCGCTGTTGGTGTTGCGGTGGGTGGCCCCATCGGAGGTGCGGTTGGCGCTGTGATTGGTTCTGTGGCCGGGGGTCTACTCGGCAAGGGCGTGTCAGAAACCATTGACCCCACCGTGGAAGATGAATACTGGCGACATAGCTACGCCACCCGCCCCTATGTGGACCCTGACCACAGCTACGAAGACTACAGCCCTGCCTATCGCAATGGTTATGAAGGCTATTCAACCTATGCAAAGGATGGATTTACCTACCAGGATGCTGAACCCCATCTCAGGACTCGGTATGAGCGAGAGTACGGCTCTAGCCGCCTGGGCTGGGATAAAGCTCGGCCCGCCAGCCAAGATGCCTGGCATCGGCTTGAGCACGACTCCGCCGCCAACGACACTGATATCAAATAGATAGCTGGCTGAAATTGGCGTAATCAAAGACTCAGGTGTGATCGCCTCTGATGACGGTTCTTCTTAACCTCTATTCTGTCTCCTGACGCGCGCTACTCAATCGCTACTCAATGTAGGTCTGTAATAGTCGAATCACCGCCGCCACCGAAGCCAACGATGCTGTTTCGGTGGCGGTGTGGTATTCGGTGGTGGGAATTTGCAGCGTGGTGCCCGTCACCGCCCCGTCGGTGGCTGCCGTCAGGCGGCCCATCTCGGTGCGGCCCAGCGAGTAGTGCTTGGGGCGGGTGAGGTTTTGGGCGGCGATGTAGTCGTCTTTGTAGCTGTAGGGAATGTGCAGCTGGGCGCAGCGATCGCTCAGTTCTTGGGTAATGCCGGCGGCAAAGTCGGCGCTGGCGTCTTTGCGGCGCAGGGTAACGAGCTGCTCGTCGGCGGCCTCGCGGCTGTGGTAAGGGCTGGTGTCGAGGGCCACCAGCCGCTGGGTCGAGATCCGCTGCCGCTGAAACCACGACAGGGCGTAGCGCCAGCTGCGGCCCGACTCTTCTTGGGCGGTAAACAGAGCAGTGCCCTCAAACCCATAGCGAAACAGAAAGATAATGATGGCGGCGCTGATTACGTTGTCGAGCTGGGCCGAGATGTAGCCATCTCTAAATTGCAGACGGTCTAAAAAGGCGACGGGGGTGCCCGGTTGCAGGTAGTCGAGGCCATCGACCTCAAAGATCAGGTTGCGGCGCTCAGGGCAAATGTAAGAGTTAGTGATCACCCCCTGGCCGATGTAGGTGCCGGTGTAGGGCAGGTGGGCCTGCACCCGCTGACCCTGAAAACGGTTCTCAATGGTGTGCAGCATTTGCTCAGACACCGAGTCGCCAGTTAGCTCGCTCTGGTTGCCCGCGATGAAGGCCGCGTACTGAAACTCGTTGGGGCCAGTACACAGCAGCCCGTGGCGATCAATGTGGGCCGACAGCATCAGGTCGTGGGGGCGACGGCCCTGGGCCACCAGCACCCCGTGGTAGTAGCTGACCTCAGCGCCGACCTCGTCTAGCTCGCGGCGCAGCACCCGAAAGAAGGAATCTTCGCTACCGACTACGGAAGGCTCACGAATTAGGAACTGAAGAATTTCAAGAAAATCGGCCAGCCCTTCGAGGGGCAAGGGGTCGGCGGCTAAAGCGGCCTGGGCAGTGGCCACCGGGCCAACGAGTTGGTCAACAACCAGGTTTAGTGGACTCATGGGACAGGGGCCTGCCAGAAGTTTGCCTGCGGCGCTGAAAACGTGATTGAAAAAACTGGGTTGAAGCGATAGTCCAAGATTAGCCAAAGGCCCATGCCTACGAAATGAACGCGATCGCTACACTTAATGTATCCCCGAACACTATGTATCCCCGAACACTATCCGCCCTCCAGAACAGTACCCCGAAGCGCGGTGGCGTTTAGTGAAGCTCAATACAGATCGGCCAGATCGCCAGTTTTTTGCGATCGCGCAATCCTGCAAACCCCAGTGGAGAACCGGAGTATAATAAAACGTGTCGCTCTTTAACCTTAGTCTGCCCTGTGGATCTGTCTGCTAAAAGTGAATATGCCCTGCTGGCTCTGCTGGAGCTTAGCCCCCACTTTGCCAGCGGCGAGCCGCTGCAAATTCGGCAGATTGCCAGCCAGCAAAATATTCCCGATCGCTACCTTGAGCAGCTGCTGGCCACCCTGCGGCGGGCGGGCCTGGTCAAAAGCCTGCGGGGCGCGCGCGGCGGCTACTTGCTGGCCCGTGACCCGTGGAAGATTACCCTCTATGATGTGGTCAGCTGCATTGAAGGGTTTGAGGCTCAGACCGACCCGGCTCAATCGTCTCCCACTCCAGAGACGCTGGTGATTCAAGCGGTGTGGGGAGAGGCCCGCCAGGCGGCCGAAACCGTGCTGCAAAAATGCACCCTGCAAGACCTGGTAGAACGGCGCAATGCCCAGCAGCAAGTCGACATTATGTATTACATCTAGGCCCATTACTACATTCAGGCCCCATGCGAATTGCCGAAAACGTGACCCAGCTCATTGGCCGCACCCCCCTAGTGCAGCTCAACCGCATTCCCCAAGAGGATGGCTGCCTGGCTCGGCTGGTGATCAAGCTCGAGGGCATGAACCCCTCCGCCTCGGTCAAAGACCGCATCGGCATCAGCATGATCGAGGCCGCCGAGGCCGAAGGGCTGATCACCCCTGGCAAAACCACCCTGGTCGAACCCACCTCGGGCAACACCGGCATTGCCCTGGCGATGGCGGCGGCGGCTAAGGGCTATCGCCTGATTCTCACCATGCCTGAGACCATGAGCTCAGAGCGGCGGGCGATGCTGCGGGCCTACGGGGCCGAGCTAGAGCTAACGCCGGGGTCGGCGGGCATGTCGGGCTGCATTCAGCGGGCGCAGGATATTCTCGACCGGTTGCCCAACGCCTATATGCTGCAACAGTTTCGCAACCCGGCTAACCCCGATATTCACCGCCGCACCACCGCCGAAGAGATCTGGGCCGACACCGATGGCCAGGTCGATATGCTGGTGGCCGGGGTGGGCACGGGCGGCACCATTACCGGCGTGGCCGATGTGCTCAAGCAGCGCCGGCCAGGGTTCAAAGCCATTGCCGTTGAGCCAGTCAACAGCCCGGTGCTCTCGGGCGGCAGGCCCGGCTCCCACAAGATCCAGGGCATTGGGGCGGGGTTTGTGCCCGAGGTGCTAAATGTCAGCCTGATCGACGAAGTGGTGCAGGTGACCGACGACGATGCGATCGCCTACGGTCGCCGCCTCGCCCGCGATGAGGGCCTGCTCTCGGGCATTTCTACCGGGGCCGCTGTGAAGGCCGCGGTAGATGTGGGCCGCCGCCCCGAGAACGAGGGCAAGCTGATCGTGATCATTCAGCCCAGCTTTGGCGAGCGCTACCTGAGCACGCCCCTGTTCCAAGACCCGGAGCTACTGACGTCGCTGGCGATCAGGTAGTTCCAGGGGCGGCTCGGCGGGCCGGGTGGAGTGCGGCTGGTGTCAGGCTGGTCAGATTGGCAATGCACCGCTCTACGGGTAATTACGGCCCCTCTGCCCTGGCCCATTCTCCCAGCGTCCGGTGGAGTTCTGTAGAATGACAGGGTAAGAACCAACACGCTTAGGGTTAGCTCTACAGATGGGCGCAGCGGTATCAATTAAAAACCTGAAAAAGTCCTACGGGGCGGTGACGGCGGTGCAGGATGTGTCGCTCATCATCGAGCCGGGCGAAATTTTTGGCCTGCTGGGGCCAAACGGGGCGGGCAAAACCACCACCATTCGCTGCCTCTGCACCCTGGCCACCCCCGACAGCGGCACCCTTGAGGTGATGGGGGTTTCGGTGCTAGAGCAGCCCCGGCTGGTGCGCCAGTACCTCGGCTACATTGCTCAAGAGGTGGCGATCGACAAGGTGCTCACCGGGCGCGAGCTGTTGCAGCTTCAGGCCGATATTTACCACATGCCCAAGGGCATCTCGGGTCGCCGTATTGACCAGATGATCGACCTGCTAGAGCTGGGGGAGTGGGCCGACCAAAAGACGGGTACCTACTCCGGGGGCCTCAAGAAACGGCTAGACCTGGCGCTGGGGCTGCTTCACCAGCCAGAGATTTTGGTGCTGGATGAACCCACCGTGGGCCTAGATATTGAGACGAGATCGGCGGTGTGGGGTTTTCTGCGGCAGCTGCGGGCGGCGGGCACCACGGTGCTGATTACCAGCCACTACCTAGAAGAGGTGGATGCTCTGGCCGATCGCGTCGCCATCATCGACCGGGGCCGGGTGATTGCCTCGGGCACCCCCAGCGATCTAAAGGACAGGATTGGGGGCGATCGCATCACCCTGCGCATTCGCGAATTTACCGCCGACGGCGAGGCCCACCAGGCCCAGGCCCTGCTGGCCGAGCTGCCCTTTGTGCGCGAGGTGATCGTCAACGCCGCCCAGGGCAACTCGTTGAACCTGGTGGTTGACCGTCAGCCCGACGTGCTGCTGACGGTGCAGCAGGCCCTCAAAGCCGCCGACCTGCCCGTATTTGGCATTGCCCAGTCGCGCCCCAGCCTTGACGATGTATATCTGGCCGCCACGGGCCGCACCCTGATGGATGCGGAGATGGCCGCCGTGGGCCAGCGCGACCTCAAAAAAGAAAAGAAACAGGCCATGAAGGGACGCTAGGATAACACCATGACCACCACCATTTCCACCCCATCTCCCCGGCGCGAGGCTGCCCCCAGCCTCGAAAATCTAGAACTCAAAGCCTGGAAGGCCGAGCTAGTCAAATCTGATGGCCTGGTCTCCGGAGCCTTTGTGCAAGAGACCCTGGCCATGACCCGGCGGCTGTTTATTCAGCTCCAGCGTCGCCCCACCACCCTGGTGGCGGGGGTGATTCAGCCGCTGATCTGGCTGGTGCTGTTTGGGGCGCTGTTTCAAAATGTGCCGGCGGGCCTGTTTGGCGAAAGCCGCAACTACGGACAGTTTTTGGGGGCGGGCATTATTGTGTTTACCGCCTTTGGCGGGGCGCTCAATGCCGGGCTGCCGGTGATGTTTGACCGCGAGTTTGGCTTTTTAAACCGATTTCTAGTTGCCCCCCTGGCCTCGCGCTACTCGATTGTGGTGGCCTCGGCGCTGTTTATTGCGGCCCTTAGCCTGGTGCAGACGGCGGCGATTGTGGGCCTCAGCGCGGTGCTGGGGGCAGGCTTGCCCAGCCTGTCGGGGCTGGCGCTGGTGCTGTTTATCGTGACGACCCTGGTGCTGGGGGTGACGGCCCTAAGCCTGGGGTTGACCTTTGCGCTGCCCGGCCACATTGAGCTAATCGCGGTAATTTTTGTCACCAACCTGCCGCTGCTGTTTTCGAGTACAGCCCTGGTGCCCCTAGAGTTTATGCCCGGCTGGCTTCAGGTGGTGGCGAGCCTGAACCCGCTGACCTATGCGATCGAGCCGATTCGCTACGTATACCTGCATCCGGTTTGGGGTCTGGGCAGCACGGTGCTACAAACTCCTTTTGCGGCGGTGTCGCTGGGGGCCTGCCTGGTGGTGCTGGTGGCTTTCTGCGGGCTGGCGCTAGTGCTGATTCAGCCGCTGCTGCGCCGTCGCATTGCCTGACAATCGCTTGATCAACCGAGCTGATCGAGCCAGTTGTAGAGCTGGTATAGGGGGTCGGCAGCTCGTGGGTTAGCCGCTACAATAGCCCTCATAGGCCGCACTGGATTTTTGTGCGATCGCAACATTCTGTTCAACGTGTCTTCTGTTCAACGTGCTTATTTATTGGTGTCAAGGACTGCCCTATGGCTTACCCTAAACAACTATCTCGACCCCTAGCCGCCGCGATCGCGGCTGTAACTCTGCTGGCGGCCCCGGCGGCACTGGCCCAGTCTACGACGAGCACCGACCCCTCTCGCGCTCCCCGGGTAGATGCTGCCGAGGGATTTGGCTCTAGCGATGCGAGCAGCGGTATTTTTGGCGAAAATGCCAGCCCCTTCGACCTGATTCACCGAGCTGTGCTGATGAACGAGCGCAGCGCCAGCGACTTTGGCCGCCAGCACCGGGGCCGCATCAGCGATGAAGCCTCTAACTACCGCACCCTCCAGCGCGAAGCGTTACAGCGCCAGGCTCAGCCCGCCGCCGTTCCCGCCGCAGACGAATAAAATAACGCCTGCTAAACATACACAAAAGCCGCCGCTGAACGTCAGCGGCGGCTTTTGTGTATGTGTTGGTTGCTATAGGCCGCAGGTAAACAGCCGGGTGAGAAAGTAGTTGACCATCTTATCGCCGTAGGGTGAATCCCACCAGATAACCGGGTAGCAGCCCACGGGGTCATCGAGGTCGTGGCGGGCCTGATCGTGGGTTCTCCACTGGTTGTTTTGCCGCCAGCCCACCCGATCGCCCAGGCGGTTGAGCAGGGCAGTATCTTGGGCGATCGCGCTCTCTAGGGTGCCGCCCACTGCCTTGTAGAGCTGTAGCTGCACGCTAAAGCCAAACCGCCCGCCGGTGTAGGTGATCCACAGACGATCAACCACCCGCAGCACACTGCACGGAAACTTTAGAATCGCATCGGGGGGTAGATCTTCGCGATCAGGGGTGCCGGCCTCCTGCAAAATTACCCGCACCGTTTCTTCGTCAGCCTCCCGCAGCTTGCCAGTCTTGAGCAGCCGCTGGAGGGGTTGGTAGCGCTCCACATCGGTGACTAGCGTCAGGGCATCTTCTAGGCGGGCAATGCGTTCGGTTAGCCCCTGCTGAATAAACCCCTCCAGCCTTGTTTCCAGCCCTTCTAAGCGGGCCATTAGTTCGTCCCGTTCTCCATCCATGCTGCACCGACTCCCTAGGAAGAATGTTAGCCAGGGCAGCCCCCAGGTCGCCCCCACGGGAGACCCCCTGGGTGATTTCAGGCTGGGTTATCTGGCCAACGCTACAAATTCTAGTACCGCGCCGCCCCCAACGACATGACCTAACCCCTAGGCCGGATTTTCTCCCTGGGTGCGCAGGGGTGCCACAGCCTCATCGACCTCGGATGCAGCACCCCTGCCGTTATCCAGACTGGTGGAGGTGATCATAGGTGGTGCCCCAGGCCCGCCAAAAAACTGTTCTTCCAGGCCCTTTAGCACGACGTAGAGGACGGGCACCACCAGCAGACTGAGCACCGTTGCTGCCAACAGACCGCCAAACACCGTGTAGCCCACCGACCAGCGGCTGGCGCTGCCCGCCCCGGTGGCCACCAGCAGCGGAAAGAACCCCACCAGCGACGAGATCGCCGTCATAATAATGGGCCTAAACCGCTGTTCGGCGGCGGCAATGGCGGCGGGCACTAGCCCCAGCCCCTGGCTGCGGGCCTGGTTGGCAAACTCCACGATCAAAATGGCATTTTTGCTGGCTAGGCCAATTAGCATTACCAGCCCCACCTGGGCATAGATATTTAGATCTAGGCCGCGCAAGAACAAAAACACCAGCGCCCCCAGCACCGCCAGCGGCACCGTCAGCAGAATGATGATCGGGTCAACGTAATTTTCGTACTGGGCGGCCAGCACCAAAAACACCACCAGCACCCCTAGGCCAAAGATGATCGTGGCCTGGCCCCCCGAAGCAATCTCTTCACGGGCGGTGCCTTGCCACGCTTGCCCCACCACCGGCAGCGCCGCCTGGGCGTGGGCCTCGGTCATGGCGGCAATTAGCTGGCCAGAGCTGGCCCCTGGGGCGGGCATGCCCTCTAGCTTGATTGCCCGCAGCAGGTTGAAGTGGTTAATGGTAGACGGCCCCACCACCTCGCTCAGGGTGACCACCTCCCCCAGGGGCACCATGACGCCCTGGCGCGATCGCACATAGATACTGTTAATATCCGACGGCTCGTCGCGAAAGGCCTGGTCGGCCTGCACGTAGACCCGGTAGTTGCGCCCGCCAGAGCTAAAGTCGTTGACGTAGCGAGATCCAAAGTAGGTGCCCACGGTAGTCAGGGCCTCGCCAATGTCTATATCTAGCGCCTTGAGGAGATCGCGGTCGATATCGACCTGCACCTGGGGCGAGCTGGCGGTGAACTGAGTAAACACCCCCATTGACGCGGGCGACTGGTTGGCCAGCCCGATGATCTCGTAGGCATTACCCAAGAATTCGTCGATGCTCATCTGGCTGCCGCTGCGGTCAAGCAGCTGCATTTCTAACGCGCCCGTGGGGCTAAAACCCGGCACCGGCGGGGCGTTAAAGGCGATTACCAGGGCTTCCTGAATGCCCGAGAGGGCACCATTGACCTGGGGCAGCAGCCCCATGACCGTTGACTCAGCCGCGCGGCGATCGGCCCAGGGAGCCAGGGTGGCAAAGAAAATCCCCCGATTTGGCGAAGGGCCATCAAAGCCAAAGCCCGACAGCATAAAGGTGCTCTCCACCTCCGGGAACTGGTTAATAATCGTGTCAGCCTGAGCCATCACCTGCTTGGTGTACTCCAGCGATACCCCGTCGGGAGCCTGCACAATGCCTAGGAAGTAGCCCTGGTCCTCCTCGGGCACAAAGCCGGTTGGCACCAGGCGCAGCATACCCACCATCAGCACCAGACCCACCGCAAACACCACCAGCACGCCGTAGCGCAGGCGAATTAACATCCGCACTAAGTCTCGATAGTGCTCAGTCACCCACCGCAGCAGCTCGTTAAAGCGGTTAAAAAACCTGCCCAGAGGGCCAGTGCGTAGCCCCGAGCTGGTGGGGCGGAGCAGCAAAGCCGACATCGCGGGAGAAAAGCTTAGGGCGTTAAAGGTCGACACCACAATAGTAAAAGCAATGGTGAGGGCAAACTGCTGATAGATTTTGCCCGTGCTACCTGGGAAAAACGCCACCGGAATAAACACGGCCATCAGTACCAGAGAGGTGGCTATCACCGCCCCTGACAGCTCCTGCATGGCATCGAGGGCAGCGAGCCGAGGCTTCATGCCTTGGTCGATCTTGGCGGCAATGGCTTCAACAATAACAATGGCGTCGTCGACCACCACCCCCGAGGCCAAAATGCAGCCGAACAGCGTTAGGGTGTTGATCGAAAAACCGAACAACAGCAAAAATGCCATCGCCCCGATCAGCGATACCGGAATGGCGATCGCCGGCACAATGGTTGCTCGCCAGTCCTGCAAAAATATAAACAGAATCAGCAGCACCAAAAAGATCGCCAGAGCTAAGGTGGTCAACACCTCCTGGAGCGACACCCGCACAAAGTCGGTGGTGTCAAACACCAGCTCAGCCCGGTAACCCGGCGGAAAGCTAGTTTGCAGCTCGGCCATGCGATCGCGCACCGCCTGAGCCACCTCCAGGGCGTTGCTGCCCGGCAGCTGATACACCAGCAGACCCGCCGCCAGCTTGCCCTGGGTTTTAGCATCAAAGCTATAGTCTTCGGCCCCCAGCTCGGCCCGGCCCACCTCCCGCAGGCGCACCAGGCTACCGCCCTCGCCCACCTTGATCACCAGGTTCTCAAACTCGCTCACCTCCTCCAGGCGACCGGGCAGGCGCAAGGTGTATTGGTAGGCCTGGCCGTTGTCGCTGGGGGGTGCCCCTACCGAGCCGCCCCCCACCTGCATGTTTTGCTCCTGTAGCGCGGCCACCACATCTCCGGGAGTCAGCTGCTGGCTGGCTAGGGCCGCCGGGTCAAGCCACAGGCGCATGGCGTAGCGCCCCGCCCCAAACACCTCCGCGCTGCCCACGCCGTCGATCTGCTTCATTTCATCGAGAATGAACAGGTCGGCATAGTTGCTTAAAAACAGCGCCTCATAGCGGTCATCGTCGGTAAAAAACCGGTACACCAGCAGAATGCTCGGCGACTGGGCATTCACCGTCACCCCCAGCTGGGTCACCTCCGGCGGCAGCGAAGGCTCGGCCCGGGCCACCCGGTTTTGCACATCCACCTGGGCAATATCTTTGTTGCGCCCCGGCTGAAACACCACGTTAATGCTGCTTTGGCCCGTGTTGGTGCTGCTGGAGGTGATAAATTCCATCCCCTCCACCCCGTTGATTTCCCGCTCGAGCACCGTGGTGACATTGCCCTCCACGGTTTCGGCGTCGGCCCCGGTGTAGTTGGCCGACACCAGAATTTGCAAGGGCGCAATTTCCGGCAGTTGCTTAATGGGCAGCAGCGGTATGGCCACCGCCCCCGCCAGCACAATTAGCAAGGTGCACACGGTGGTCAATACCGGGCGACGAATAAAGGTATCGGCAATAGAGAACAGCGCCATGGGCGTTATACCAGAGCTTGGGGCTTAAACTGCCGACAAAAAGGCCCTGTCAGCGACGTATCCGGTCGATCTTGAGCGTTATGATCCAGCGGCAACAGACCTACAGCGGCGCTGCCGATGCCTGAGCCTCAGCATTGATGGGCCGACCATCCTGCAGCTGAAGAATATTGGTCACAACCACCTCATCCCCAGGCTGTAGGCCGTCAATCACCCGGTAGTTACCCCCCTGAATTTGGCCCAGCTGCACCGGGCGCTGGGAGGCCACCCGCAGGGTTTGGCCATCTTCCTGGGTCTCATCGGCGGCCACAAACACAAAACTCTGCCCGGCAATTCGGGTCACCGCCACCGTAGGCACCAGCAGGGTAGCGGTAGTGCTCCAGATCAGCCGCGCCCGCACAAACTGCCCATCCCGCAAATTAGCCGCCTCGTTGGGGAAGCGAGCCTTGACCAAAATCGACTGCCCAGCCCCGTCCACCTCCGGCGAAATGAAGCTGAGACTCCCCGTAGCCAGCGGTTCTCCGGTGTCAGCGCTGAGCAGCTCTACCGGAGTGCCCAGCCGCAGCTGGCTGGCCCGAGTGGTCGGCACCTGAATGCGCAGAAACAGCTCGCTGTTTTGGGTGATGGTGCCCAGGGTATCGCCCACATCTACAAAGTCACCCACCTTGAGAGAAATATCCCCCACAATGCCCGCCACCGGAGCCACCACCTGCCTAAAGCCCAAATCAGCCTGGCTAACATTCACCTGGGCCTGGGTCTGGTTAAAGGTTGAGAGCGCCTGCTGCTGCTGGGCCTGGGCTGCCCGCGCGCTGTCGACCGCCTGGCGCTGGGCGGCCTGGGCCACGGTGAGCTGGTTTTGAGCATTGTCTAGATCTTGGCGGCTCAGCGCCCCCGCCGCCACCAGCCGCTCGGTGCGGCGAAACTCGACCTGGGCCAGTTCCACATCGGCCTGGGTGCGGGCCACCTGGGCCTGGGCGGCATCGACCTGGGCCTGAGCGGCATCGCGACCAAAGCCAGCGGCCTGGGCCGCAGACTGCGACGCAGACACTTCAGACTGAGTCTGGTCGGGGCTGAGCTGCACCACGGGCTGGCCTTGGCTAACCGCGCTGCCAGAACTAATCAATACTTGAGTGACTCGGCCAGCCACTTCAGGCTTCAGCTCCACCCGCTGCTCGGCCTCAAGGGAACCAACAAAATCAGAGCTTTCTTCAAAGGTGCCGGGCTGCAACTCCTGCACTCGGACAGGCACCGCCTGAGGCTCCATGGCCCCTGGAGGCTGAGACCGACCGCAGGCTGACACAACTAATGACAGGGTTAGGGCAGCCCCCAACGCCTGGCGGGTTCGAGAACTGTTGACGGATGGCATAGGGTAGCTAAACGTTGAGCGCAGTAGGCAACGGTCGCCATTGACCATGGTAAAACAGAGAACCGCAAAAACACGGCAACCGTAGAAACACAGCAACCGTAGAAACACGGCAATCAAGGTCAACTGAGCTGTGAATATCGAGTGGCATAAACTTTAGAGTGTGATGTTTTGCCAATGACACAGGGTCACTCTGTCGTCACTCTGTCGGGGCCTCGGAGTCATCGCTATCGGCTGTGCGTGACTGGAGCAGCGCCTCGCGGCTGACGCAGGTTTGACTGTCATAGTCAACATCGAGCACCACCTGGTACAGCGTGTTGGGTTCGAGCGCGCCGCCCTCTTCATCGGTCTGCTGCTCTAGCCCGCGCAGAGCCTGCTCTGCCCGCTGATTTAGTAGGGCGTAGCCAGTGCTCTTAAGTACCGAGGTCACCAGCGTCAGGCCGTCGCCCGCTTCATTGGGTAGGGCCACCAGCCCCAGCAAACCGTCGGTGGGCTCAGGCGACATACAGATCCGCCCGGGGGTCGTTACCGGCAGCACAATCGGCTCTTCAACCTCGGCGACATCGTCCCCCAGTTTCTCCCTGAGACTCCGTCGCCAGGCGGCTTTGGCAATGTCGACCTGGTCGGCACTGGTTTGGGCGTCGTTGTACTCAAGGCGAGCCAGCAGATCGCTAGATTGCCCTGGAGTGGGAGCTTCGGCAAGAGGGGCGGTCTCGCCGTTGGCACCATTGGCTGAACCGTTGCCCTCGGGCATGAGATCAGCAGCTTCGCCGTCGGGGCTGCCGGGAGCGGCTGCCGTCGGAGTTTCGGCCTCTGAGTCAGGATCTGCGGAAGCGGCCGGGCCATTGAGGCCGCTGCGGCGAGGAATAGAAGGCAGGGGCGATCGCCGGGGTGAGATAGAAATGGGTGAACGAGTCGAGCCAAGATAGGGCGAAATGCCCGTAGAGAAGCCGGAGGGCAGCCTAGGGGTGGGAATCGACAGCGATGAGCCAAAGGGTGAGGCGCTGTCTAGGGGCAAGCTCTCACCCGAGGGCGGAAACAGGCTAAACAAATCGTCGTTGCCCTCAGGGAACGGGGAGTAGGCTGGGGTAGAAAAGTCGGGCAGGCGGCTCTGCTCTTCGGGGGTTAGCTCCAGCAGCGGCACCTGACGATCTTCTCCGTTGGGGTCACTGCCCCCTAGGGCCGCGCCCCCCAGGCCCGAAAACGAAGGCCCGGCGGCAAACAGCACCCCATGGAACCCGATCGACAGAAATGCCGCTATCCACACCGGCTTGCGGGCTGTCTTGAGCAGTTGGTTGAGTCGTGGGTTGGTTAGGTTCATGCCTGACTGGGTGCGATCGCTGTGGTGTATTGACTTGTCCCTGGGGGCGTGGGTTCCTCATTCCTTCTAGGGTAACGCCTGGGGAAGTGGATCTGCCCCCGGCCTGATTACCATGAGTGAAAAGTAGGGTAGCTCTAGACTGGGGTAACGGGTGAGGGGGCGATAGATCTGCTGGCTGGGCTGGGTAGCGTTGGCAATCACCCAGCTTTGCTCTAACAATTGTCGCTGTTCTAGCAGTTGCCACACCTGACTATATACAGACCCCACCTTGAGCAGCACCACCACATCGGCCCAGGTCAGCGCGGTATCGAGGTCGGCCACGGTATAGAGGGCGGGCAGCACCACCAGCTTGTCAGACTGCACCGTGAGGGGAATGCCCAGGGCGCTCACCGCCGCCATGGGCGAGCAAATGCCAGGCACGCGGTCAACGGCCGCTGCCGGATAGCGGCGCTCTAGGCTCAGGGCCAAATAGTTAAAGGTGCCGTAGAAGCTGAGGTCGCCCTCGCAGGCAAACACGACATTGTGCCCCTGGCTGAGATGCTGCCAGACGCGATCGCCCGCCCGATCCCAGGCCTCTGAGAGCTGAGCCTGATCGAGTACGTAGGGAAACTCTAGGGGCAGCAGCAGCTGCTGGCCCAGGTGTGGCGCAATAATCCGCTGGGCTAACCCCGGCTGACCGTTGCGCCCCTGGGGAAAGGCCACCACATCGGCCTTTTGAAGACATTTGAGCGCCTTGAGGGTGATCAGGTCAGGATCGCCGGGGCCAACGCCAAGGCCAGTGAGGGTGCCCAGAGGGAAAGGATGATCGGGGTGAGACGCCATAGATAGAAATAAAACTGCGCGGCCAGAAAACTAGGCCCAAAAATAAACTCAGGAAGGCCAATCTACCTCAAAACGAGCCTCAAGCCGAGGATAGATTGTCGGTGGGGGGCGATCGCCCTCCCGACTAAACATCCGTCGCCGCCGCTGACCCATCTTTGGCCGGATCGGGTTTAGCCAGATCGAGTTTAGCCGGATCGGTGCTGGGGTGATCGGTGCTGGGGTGATCGGCCTTTTCGTCCTCTGCCTTTTCAACCTTTAAAGCATCAGACCCTAGGCTATCCGAGGCCGCTGGCGCAGCTCCGTTGGCCCCCTGCCCCTCGGGAATGTCTGCCGCCTCTGGCCCCAGCTGCGGCCTCTTGGGGGCCGTGGGCACCGCCTCCACGGCGGGCACCGCCTCTAGGGTCAGCCGACTGGCCTGAATGCTGCCCGACAGCTGTTTGAGCAGCTTAGGCTGAGACTCGTGCCATAGGTAGATCAGGCGATCGCCCACCTCCCAACTCTCTTGCCCCAGGGCTAGGCGCAGGGCGTTGTCATGCTCCACCAGCAGGGGCACCATCGCACCACTGCGCACCAGCATAGCCAGGTGGGCCTGTTGCCGTTCAGCATTTTCCGACCGCAGCCGGGTCTCGCCCAGGCGCACCTCGCCATCGGTGAGGTAGGTATTCCACTTTTTGAGCGAAAGGCGCGGCGTTTGAGCACCCTTGAGCTGGCCTTTATTGGGCAAATCACCCAGCTCCTTATCCTTAGGCAATACCGCAATCACCCGAGCCGGTTGAAACTCCTCTAGGGCGCGCTGAGCCACTACGGCGTTCACCTCACCATTTTTGGTCATCGCCAAAAACGTGCCGGCCTTTTCTAACCCCGCCTGCTCCAGGACATCGCTGTCGAGGGCACTGCTGATCAACACCTCAATACCTTCTTTTTTAGCGGCTTCGCTGGCGGCTTCGTTGGTGTCGATCATCACTACCGGGTCGCCATACTCCTGCATGAGGCGGGCGATCAGCAGGCTGAGGGGGCTACACCCGACAATCACCGCCCCCACCGCATCGGCCCTGGCAATGCCGAGCCAGCCCGCCACCAGCCGCGCCGTCAGCCCCTGCAGCAGCACCGTCATAATAATGGTGAGAAACACCAGCGCCTTAATCGCATCGCCGCCGCTAATGCCCCGCTCGGTGAGCAAAATGGCAAACAGCGAAGCCACCGAAGCCGACACAATGCCGCGCGGGGCCACCCAGCCCAAAAATAGCTTTTGCCGCCAGTTTAAATCGCTCGACCGAGTACAGAGCCAAATGTTGAGCGGGCGCACCACCACCATCAGCACCAGCACCGTCAGCACCGCCCCTCTACCCAGGGCAAACACACTGGCAATGGAGAGATCCGCCGCCAGCAAAATAAACAGCACCGACACCGCCAGCACCGTCAGCTGCCCCTTAAACCGCCGCAGCAGCCGCTCGTCGGGCACCGACAGCCACCGCACCATCATGCCTGACACCACTGTGGCCATCAGCCCCGCCTCACTGCGAATGCTCTGGGCCAGCCCAAAAATTCCCCACAGCCCCGCCAGCACCACCAGGTTGCGCAGGTCTTCCCCTAAAAAATTGGCCCGCTTGAGCAGTAGGCCAATCAGCCCGCCGCCCACCACGCCGATCAGCGTGCCAATGCCTAGCCGCACAATCAGCCCGCCGACTACCTTGGTGGGGTCGGCGTCGCCGTTGAGAATAATGTCGAGTACCACCACCGCCAAAATCGCCCCCACGGGGTCGACCAGCACCCCTTCGCCCTCCAGCAGGGTGGCAACTTTGCTGTCCACCGCCACCTGGCGCAGCAGCGGGCCAATCACTGTGGGGCCGGTGACCACCACCAGCGAGGCGTAGAGAAAGGCCAGGGACCAGGGAAATTCTCCCAGCCAGTGGGCCGCCATGCCGCCGCCAATCAGGGTGACAAAAATGCCCACGGTGACTAGGTTGCGCAGGCTGTTTGAGACCTGGCCTAGCTCGCTGAGCTCCAGGCTCAAGCCCCCCTCAAAGAGAATCAGGGCCACGCTCAGGGCCACAATCACCTCTAGCCCTACCCCCAAATCTTGGGGATGGATCAGCCCAATGCCGTCTGGGCCAAGGCCAATGCCAAACAGCAGCAAAAAAATAATGCTGGGTACCCGAGCAATTTCTCCAATTACCTGGGCGGTGACCCCGGCCAACACCGTGAGCACTATCTGGATGGTGAGGGCAAAGGAAGTATCCATAGGCGTATAGGGTAACACCCCTACTGTGGCAGACCGGGGGTAATCTCGCTACGGCCACGCCGCCCGCCTAGGGCCGCAGCAGTAGGTAATACAAGCGCCCTGGGGTGTTAATTCGGCCGGCCAGCTCCCCGGCCTGGTCGCCAGAGCCCACATACAAATCGACCCGCCCTGGCCCGAGGATGGCCCCGCCCGTGTCTTGGTCGAGCACCAGCCGGGTGGTGGGCTGGCTGTCCCAGACTCCCGCCTGGGTCTGCTGGGGCAGGGGGAGCTGAATCAAGGCGATCGCCCCCGGCGGCATGACTGATTTATCGGTGGCGATCGAGTAGCCAGCGGTCACCGGCACGCTGAGGCTGCCCGTGGGTGGCCCCCCATCGCCGTCCCGAAAGAAAATAAACCGCTCATTTTGGGGCAGATACACGTCTAGATCGTCGGGATGGGCCTCAAAGTAGGCCAGCAGGTTAGGCAGCGACAGGTGGTCGGGGTCGATTTTGCGATCGTTCACCAGGGCGCGGCCAATGCTGGTGTAGGGATACTCGGTGCGGCCCGCGTAGCCCACCGACATCACCCGGCCATCAATGAGCTGGAGCCGGGCCGACCCCTGCACCTGCACCAAAAACGCCTCTAGACGGCTGGCCAGCCACACCAGCTCTAGCCCGGCCAGAGGCCCCTGGGCCAGGCCATCTGCGCCCTCTAGCACTAGGC
>QBMN01000053.1 GCA_003241845.1 Shackletoniella antarctica
GGCCAAGCGCCACCCACCCCGGCCAGCTTGCGCCCCCGACTCAATGCCGAACTGTGGCAGCTAAGCGTGGCCCACGCCGTGCAGGGGGTGGTCGATTTTGTGAAGCTGGCCGGGGAGCAGGTGCAGCGCACCGGCATTGAGTCGGGGGCGGTGTTTTTTCCGGAGGGGAACCAGACGGTGGGCACCGGCGGCTACGACTCGCGCCTGCAATACTGGGAGCGCTTCCCCACCTGGATGACCTGGCACCCAATGGCCTATGGGGTCTGTGGCCACACGGGCTGCATTTTAGACGGCGTGCGCCGGGTGCAGAGCATGATTCCCAGCGGCACATCGCCTACGGTGACCCCGGCTTTGGCGGGCATTTGGGGCCAGCCCACCTACAATCGCCCCGCCCTAGAAACCCAAATGGAGGCCCTGCGGCGATCAAGCCCAGAGATTACTTCGGTGAGCCACTTTGCCTACTCTTGGCAAGACCCCGAGTTTGACCGGGTGAGAAAGTTTTGCTCGCTGTAGGGTTGTCTGACTCGTCTACCGCACCCCCATGGAAGAAAATCAGCCCCAATCTGGCCCGATTACGCTGGTCATCTCAGAAGTCGTTGACCCCAGCAAATTGGCCGCCTACGAGGCCTGGACAAAGGGCATCAACCACGATGCTAGGCAGTTTGAGGGCTTTTTGGGGGTTGAAGTCATTCGCCCCCGTGACCACGACCACCCAGAGTACGTGGTGATCGTGAAGTTTGACACCTATGACCACCTGCGCCGCTGGCTGATCTCGCCCACCTACCGCGACTGGATGGATCAGTCCTATGGGCTGATTGCGGCGCGATCGCAGCAGTATCTACCCAATGGTCTGGAGCTGTGGTTTACGCTGCCCCAGGCTCGCTCTAGGGGAGGTGCCCCTCTGCCGCCGCCGCCCTACTACAAACAGGTGGTGCTGGGGGTGCTGGCGGTTTACCCGCTAATTTTGTTGGCCAATGTAGTGCTAGGGCCGCTGCTAGGGGGGCTACCGTCTCTGCTGGGTCTGTTTATTTCGGTGATTTTTGTTTCGGCGTTGCTGACGTATCCGGTAATGCCGTGGTTGAGCAAGGGGTTAGGGTTTTGGCTCTACCCCAAGACCCGCCGCCCCTAGCTGGCCTGCTGCTCGCGCCGCAGCACAAAGAAGAAGGGTGATTTTGCACCTTTGAGATCTATCAGGCCCAGCATGATGTAGTTGTCCTATTTGCCGAAAAACACCACTGATGGGCAAATAACCGTAGATTCTAGTTGCGCTTTCTTGGGATTGTTTCTTTCATCCAATTTTCTACATCGGTCTGCGCCAATGGAAAAGTTCTGCCTCTTTTAGAACTAGTACTGCCTGGCGTAAATAGCTCTACCATTCCAAATGGATGACAATCACTATTTCCTAAGTTTCCGAATCCGAATGCTCGGCCAACTTATGCCGTCCGGTACTAGGGTTTTCGCGTTCTGCTTCCTTCAACCAATATAAAAGGAAACAGAACCGATGTCTCGATACCTAGAACCAGGCGACCATGGGGCGTCTAACTTGCCGCCGTCTAGCCCGGCTGCCCCTCGCGTTGAGCGGGTGCGCCATATGCTCTACGGCAGCCTATAAGGGATAGATCGCACCATCAAAATCCTCCACGCCTTCGGCTACGCCGACTCCAACGATTGGAGCGATCCTATCCCCGTGCCTGCCACCGAAACCACGCCACGGTCGTCGAGCGGAGTTGAGACGTGGATGGTGATGATGACCAAAACTCTGCTGCTGGAGTAATGCCTTAGTCTGCCGACGCCAGGGCTGCGGCCATGGCCTGCCCCGCCAGCCAGCCCGTAGTCCAGGCGTTTTGAAAGTTGAACCCGCCCGTCACCCCGTCGATGTTGAGCAGTTCTCCCGCCAGGTATAGCCCGGGGCGGCAGCGGCTCTCCAGGGTTTTAAAGTTGACCTCGGGCAGGGGAAGGCCGCCGCAGGTGACAAACTCGTCTTTAAACACCCCTTTGCCCGCTACGGCATAGTCGCCCCGCGTCAGCTCGCTCACCAGCGCTTGCAGCTGCGCCTTAGACAGGTCAGCCCAGTTGAGGTCGGTGCGCAGGTTTACCCGATGCTGCACCAGGTATTGCCACAGCCGCCGCGACAGCGCTGGAAAGGGCGAAAACGCCGCTACCTGGCGCTTGCCCTGGTCTTGCTTGAGGGCCAGCAGCTTTTGGCGCACCTGGTCTGGCTTGAGGGCGGGCAGCCAGTTGACGCTCAGGGTTGCCCGGTAGCGCTGGTGGTGCAGCCCCACCGCCCCGTAGGCCGAGAGCTTGAGCACCGCCGGGCCGCTCATGCCCCAGTGGGTGACTAGCAGCGGGCCGCTCTGGGTGAGGGCCGGGGCATCGTCCAGCGCCAGGCTGAGGTGTACGGCCTCGACCGAGACCCCGGCCAGCTCCCGCAGGGCCGGGTCAGGGATGTTGAAGGTGAACAGCGAGGGCACCGGGGGCACCAGGTCGTGGCCCAGGCTGAGGGCCAGCCGATAGCCGCCGGGGCTGCTGCCCGTGGCCAAGAGCAGCTTCTGGCAGCGCCAATCTTCCCCGGTGCGGGTGGTCAGGTCAAAGCCATCGTCGTGGGGCTTAGCCTGGGCGATCGCACAGCCTGTGTGAATCTTAATGCCCAGCCGTCGAGCCTCCCCCAGCAGGCAGTCAACAATGGTGCCCGAGTCGTCGGTGGTGGGAAACATGCGGCCATCGGCCTCGGTTTTGAGGTCTACCCCCCGCTGCTCAAACCACTGCACCGTATCGCGGGGCTGAAAGCGGCTAAAGGGGCCGCGCAGGGCGCGATCGCCCCGAGGGTAGTGGCCCACCAGCACCGCCGGGTCAAAACAGGCGTGGGTGACATTGCAGCGGCCCCCGCCCGAAATTCTCACCTTGGCCAGGGCCTCGCGCCCCGCCTCAAAAATGTGGATGGTAGCGGCAGGATAGGCTTCGGCGCAGGCGATCGCCCCAAACAGCCCCGCCGCCCCCGCGCCGACCACAATCACCGAGGCGTCATGGCTCACGGCTGGCTCCCCGGCAGGTAGACATTGGTGCTCACCGTTCCCTGACGCTGGGCGCGGCGATGGATGATCTCAAGCTTGCCCCCCGCCGCCTGAATGAAAGCCCGCTGGCGGCGATACAATCCCTGAAACAGGTTGGCAAACAGCAGCGCCACCAGGGCCACCACCAGCCCCGCCGCCGTTGAGGTCAGCGCCTCACCCACCCCGGTGGTGACGCCGCTGGCGGCAGGCCCGCTGGTTTCGCCCAGGCGCAGAGTAGAGAATACCCGCATTAGCCCCAGCACCGTACCCAACAGCCCCAGCAGCGGGGCGATGCCTACGATGGTTTCAAACCCGGTTTGAAAGCGCTTTAGGGTGATCATCTCGGCCTGGGCCGCGCTCTCTAGGGCCAGGCGAAACTCTTCGGGGGTGGCGTCGCCCAGGGTGAGGGCGGCGAGAAAAATGCGGGCAATGGGCAACTGCTGGTGCTGCTTGAGTTTTGCGATCGCCCGCTGGGGGTTTTGGCTAAAGGTGCTCAGCACCTGGGGCACCAGCCCCGGTTGGTGACGGCCCAGCTGGATCCAAAACCAGCAGCGCTCCACGGCCAGCGCCAGGGTCAGCAGCGAACACACCAGCAGCGGCACCATGACAATGCCCCCCGCCGCAAACCAGTTACCCATAGCGCCGCTGCCCCAAAGAACCCAACTATGATACTGGCCTAGATAGATTTAAGGGATCTCCCCGTCACGGTGAGGCAGGTTAAGGGGCAATCCCTACCCCTGTTGAGGTGGCCCAGACCGCCGGTCGGGATCGCTAGATTGGCCGCTGAGCCTAGGACTGAAAGTTCCAGGCTCCAAGCAGAAATCCTCTGAAGAGGATTGGGGGCCGACTCCCCCAGCCTGCTTTAGCAGACTTGAGCGAGGAGCTAGGGAATTCACTCCCTGGTGGTCGGATCTGAAGACTGGCAAATCAGCACCGTTCTGGAGATTTTGCTGTATTCGACAGCCACCTTAACAGGTAGGGGCAATCCCCTGGATTAGCTCCTGAGCCTTGGCCTGTAAGTCCAAGGCTTAAAGCCGAAACCCTCTCAAGAGGGTTGGGAGCCAGGTTCCCCAGTCTGCTTTAGCAGACTTTTGCAATGAGCCAGGGAGTTCACTACCTGGTGGTCGTGGCCAGAGTCCGCAGCCTATGGGCATTCCGAGAGTAGTTTGGGTACCTCGACAGAGCTGGGTTCCAGAGGGAGCCTGAAACCTTCTACGTCGTCCCCGGAAAGTGCTCAATCTGAGCGTAGCCGCTAAACACTAGCTGGTTGCCCTTGGTCTCTAGACGGTTGATCCGCAGCATTACCCCGTCGAGGTTAAAGCGCTCTAGGTCAACCATGCGGTTGAGCACCTCGGCAAACCCTCGGGTCAGCGTGGCCGAGAGCGGCAGCATCGACTCGGGAATGCCCTCGGGCAAAAATTCGGCATCGGCAAAGATAATCCGCCGCCGCTTTTCTACCGTGACCTGGGCCGTCATTTGAATCGGCACATCTTTGCGGTTGGGCAGGTCAGTCAGGGCCGTGATTTTCACCTGCTGGTCGGGCAGCAGAGTAATGGTGACATTGCGAAAGGTGACCGGGTCGCCTCCAGACAGGGTCGTGACGGCCTCGTCGGTCACCCCTTCGAGGTGCTGGCGCACTAGCTCCGCCTCAAAGGCACGATTGATGGCGTCTTCAGAGAGCACCACCTGGGCCACCGCCTGGGTGGGCTGCCGCAGGCGAATTTTGCCGCTGATGGCCGAGCCGACGTCGATAGAAACCGTATCGGTCTCAAACATCATCTCGGCGGCCTCAAATTCTTTGCGAATTACAAGACCGCGACCTTCCATCCGAAAACTGTCAATGGTGCCCTGGAGAAGCTTGCTGGAAGGAGAGCAGCGCACGGCTACCTCCACCGCATCGCTGCGACTGAACAGGTGCCGCAGCGACTGAGTAGCTACAGAGTTGATCATCCGTTCGCCAAAGTCATTGGATCCTTTGGATTGAAACCCGGTAAAGCCACCAAACATAGAGGTTAGTACTAAGCTGATTCCTCTCTTGTTGTAACAAACTATGAAGCGTAATGACAGCGGACTTTGCTAATAACACCCATAACGAGTGCCAATCACCCCTGCTAGGCAGCGGCTGGGACGCTTGCCCTAGGGCCATTTGGGGGGCAGTTTTGGGCGATCGCCGCCCCAGCTTGCAGCCGCCGCCCCAGCGCTGCTGCGATCGGCTCCAGGCTGCGGGCTAGGGTAGCCATCTCCTCTAGGGTAAGGGCCTGGCGCGCGTCTGACACTGACTCGTCGGGCGCCGGGTGGCACTCGACAATGAGGCCGTCTGCTCCGGCGGCGATCGCCGCCCGCGCCAGATCTGGCACCAGCTCCCGTTTGCCTGCCGCGTGGCTGGGGTCGACCATCACCGGCAGGTGGGTGATCTGCTTCAGGGCCACCACTGCGCCCAAGTCGAGCACATTGCGGGTGTAGGGGTCAAAGCTGCGAATGCCTCGCTCGCAGAGCATCACGTTGGGGTTGCCGTGGCTGAGAATGTACTCCGCCGCCATGACAAACTCTTCGACGGTGGCCGCCAGCCCCCGCTTTAGCAGCACCGGCTGGTCGATGCGGCCCAGGGCCTTGAGCAGGTCAAAGTTCTGCATGTTGCGGCTGCCCACCTGGAGCACATCCACCTGGCCCACCATGGCGGGGATCTGGTCTATGGCCATGACCTCAGAAATCACCGGCATCTGAAAGCGACGGCGAATATCATCCAAAATGCGTAGCCCGGCGTCGCCCATGCCCTGAAAGGCGTAGGGCGAGGTGCGGGGCTTGAAAACTCCGCCGCGCAGGGCCTGCACCGGGGTCTGGGCCAGATGGTGGGCCACCTGGGTCATCTGGTCGGCGCTTTCGACGGCGCAGGGGCCGCCTACGATCAGCAGGGTGTCGCCGCCGACGGTCACGGTGTCGGTGAGGGCAATCACCGAGCGGTGGTCAGGGCTAGATTTGCGGGTCAAAGTAGCGTCTTTCATGGTTTGAGAATGTTGATAAAGAACGGGAATTAGAGAACGAGACAGACTGTAGCTAAGGCAATAAAAAACCCGGAGCGGTTGGCTCCGGGTCAGGTAAAGGGCGTAGGCGAACCTATCACCAGCCTGACCCGGCGGCGTAAAAGAACCCGTAAAACCAAATGGAAGCGGTGAAGGTCATGGTGAATCTCAAGAAAAAGAACTCAAAAAACAAAACCCTAAAAAAACAAAAACCGCAGAGGGTAAGCTCTGCGGTTCATAGGGTTGGCAACACAAAGGCTGCTCACTACCTGTGAACCGCGGGCTGCCACCAAAAATAAAATGTTCTTGCCAAAGTGCTCATCATTGCGGAGTTACTTAGAACGTCTGTCAAGTCTAGCTCGGGATCTGAAATTTTCCCACAGGCACAGCTCCACCTCTGGGCTTAGACTAGCCTAAATTAGCCATGATGCTCAGAAAACACCTGTCATTCCCGCGAAGAGCCGGCCCCCGCGAAGGCGTGGGGCGGGCATCCACCAGAGAGTATGGTGCAACCCCTAGATTCCCGTGGAAGCGGGAATGACGGCCTCATAGTCGTGAATAATCTGAGCCAGGCCTATCTGCAAGCTAGCAGGGCCAAAGGGGCGTCAACCAAGGCGGAGCGTCCCTCTTTCCCAGAAACTACGGAAACCCTAAGATCATGGATTTCTCGGAGTGCATCCGTAGACAATAAACCTAGGATGAAGCCACTACGGTAGTTGTAAAGCCACCGTAAAGTTCAACGCTCCATGCATTGGAATGACCCTCGGGGAGATTGCCATGATTTGGGAACTGTGCGTTCGCTACGCCAATGGCCGGGAAACCGTTTTAGACGTGTTTCACAACCTAGAAATGGCTCAAAACCGGGTAGACAAGCTCTATGCCGAGGGCTACCCCATGCATTTTGCCTACGTTGTCAGGCCAGGATGCGCGACATAGAGAGTAGAGCGTCGTCAGAGCAGAACAGCCGCCAATGGGGATGATGCACCCGCTGCTGCCAGCCCTGTCAAGGTAGGGCAGATGGGGGGGCGATCGCTTGGATTAGCCGCTGAGCCTAGGACTAGACGTCCCACGCTCAAAGCCGAAATCCTCTGAAGAGGATTATGAGCCATCTGCCGCAGTCTGCTCTAGCAGACTTTCCCCGTGAGCCAGGGAGTTCACTCCCTGGTGGTTGTGGCTGGAGTTCCGTAGCCTATGGGCATTTCGGGAATAGTTTAGCTACTGCCTAGACTTTCAAGATGTCTTTTTCTTTCGCCGCTAGGGCTTCGTCAAGCTTGGCGATGTATTTGTCGGTGAGCTTCTGAATTTCGTCCTGGGCGTCGCGCGATTCGTCTTCGGAGATATCGCTGGATTTCTCAAGTTTTTTGACAGCGTCGATGCCGTTGCGGCGCTGGCTGCGAATGGAGACTCGGCCCTCTTCGGCCACCTTGCCTGCGGTTTTGACAAACTCTTTGCGCCGCTCGCTGGTGAGCTGCGGGATGTTGAGGCGAATGACTTTACCGTCGTTGTTGGGGGTGAGACCCACGTCAGAGAGAGAAATCGCCTTCTCGATGGTGGTCAGGGTGCTGCCATCGAAGGGCTGAATCATCAGGGTGCTGGCATCGGGGGTAGATACGTTGGCCAGCGCCTTGAGGGGAGTCTGGGCACCGTAGTAGTCAATCTCGATGCGGTCGAGCAGCGAAGCATTGGCGCGCCCGGTGCGGATGGTGTTGAAGTTGCGCTGGGTCGCCTCCATAGACTTCTGCATTTGGTCTTCGGTTTCGAGCAAAATATCGTCAACTGACATCACAGTCCTCTCTTACAATCGTGCCGATCGACTCGCCCATCAGCGCCCGCTTGATGTTTCCGGGTACAGACAGGTCAAATACCATGATAGGGATCTTGTTGTCTTTGCAGAGGGCGATCGCAGTGCTGTCCATCACCTTGAGGTCGTTTTGGAGCACATAACCATAGGTGAGGGTGCGAAAGCGCTTGGCCTCTGGATTTAGTTTAGGATCAGAGTCGTAGACGCCGTCAACCTTAGTGGCTTTGAACACGACTTCGGCGTTGATCTCGGCGGCTCGCAGGGCGGCGGTGGTGTCGGTGGTAAAGAACGGGTTGCCGGAGCCAGCCCCAAAAATAACCACCCGGTTTTTTTCCAGGTGGCGAATGGCGCGGCGGCGAATGTAGGGCTCGGCGACCTCCTGCATGGCGATCGCCGTCTGCACCCGAGTGGGCACCCCCATGCGCTCTAGGGAGTCTTGTAGGGTCATGGCATTCATCACGGTGGCGATCATGCCGATGTAGTCGGCGGTGGCCCGATCCATCCCTGAAGCCGAGCCTTTAATGCCCCGAAAGATGTTGCCTGCGCCAACTACAATGGCAATTTCAATATCTGCTTTAATCACCTCAGCAATTTCGGCAGAAATAGCTTCGACGACGTTTTGATCGATGCCGTACTCCATCTCGCCCATGAGGGCTTCGCCACTAAGTTTTAGCAGCACGCGCTGATAAGGTTTATCCATAGGAAGGAAGGTGTAGTAAGGTCTAGAAAGTCCCACACCACTATACCTACATCCCCCACCATGATGGCTACTGCGCTCGTGCAAATTGGACTGGTGGCCGCCTGGCTGGCGCTGGTCGGGGGGGTGGCCGAGGGGCTGCGCCGCACCGCTGCCATCGACACCGAAATCACCCGCAAAATCGTGCATATCGGGGCAGGGCACGTGATTTTGCTGGCCTGGTGGCTGCATACCCCCGCCTGGATGGGCATAGCCGCCGCCGGGGCCGCTAGCGCCCTGGCGCTGCTGTCGTACCGGCTGCCGATTTTGCCCGGCATTAATGGCGTTGGACGCAACAGCCTGGGTACGTTTTTTTACGCGGTGAGCATTGGGGTACTGACGGCGATCTTCTGGCCGCTGGGGCTACCCCAGTACGCGGCCCTGGGCATTTTAGTGATGACCTGGGGAGACGGGCTGGCTGCCGTGGTGGGGCAACGTTTTGGCCGCCACCCCTACAAAATTTTTGGTAACCAAAAGAGCTGGGAGGGCAGCCTGGCCATGGCTATGGCCAGCCTGGTGGTGAGCCTGGTGGTGCTGGGGCTAACGACGGGGTTTACCCCGGCGGTGGTGGGGACGGCGGTGGTAGTGGCGATCGCCGCCACCCTGCTCGAAACCCTCTCGTTCTATGGCCTCGACAATCTCACCGTGCCGCTGGGCAGTGCGGTCTTGGCCTATGGGTTGATGGGGTGGCTGGGGCAAATTTAGGCGTCGATCCCTTGGATTGGCCGCTGAGACCAGGACTCGAAGTCCAAGGCTCAAAGCCGAAATCCTCTGAAGAGGATTAGAGGCTGGCTATCCCAGTCTGCTTTAGCAGACTTTCGCGGTGAAGCCAGGGAGTGAACTCCCTGGTGGTTGTGGCCGGAGTCCCTTAGCCTAGGTGCGTTTCGGGAATAGTTTAGCCACCTTGGCAGGGCTGGGGCGCTACGGCTGATCGGCTGACCTAGCCGCCGAAGGCTTGGACTTGGACTTGGACTTGGACTTGCGGCGCGACGTCTGATCGCCAGCGGCCTTACCCTTGGCGGCGGCACGGCGACGAGACTGGGAGGCTGTAGCACCGTTAGTCTCGGGTGCGGTTTTCTCTGCCGCCGGGGCTTTGAGATCTGGGGTTTTGAGATTTGGGGTTTGAGCCGCTGAGTCGCCAGGATGGAGCAATGCCAGGCGCAACCGCTGGCGCTGGGACGCATCTAGATAGTGCTGCTGATGGCTTTGCCACTGCTTCCAGGCGCGGTGGCGGCTGTCGGCCAGCAGGGCAAACAAGGTGGGCATCTGGGCTTTGGCATCGGGCACCACGGCGGCAATAAAGTCTTCTAGCACCGTGCTGTCTTGCAGGTCGCCTAGGGTATCTTGCAGGTCGCTGAGACGCTGAATGTCGTCTTCTAAGGCACGGGGGTAGAGGTCAGCCACCAGGCGCAGTTGATAGCGCACCCGCTTGACCTGCTTGCGCAGGCTGTGAAGCACCGCCCCCTGGTCAGAAATTAGCGTATCGACGGCAGCCTGGCTAAGCCGACTATGCACCTGAATACCGCTGTGGGCGGCTTTAGCGCTCCCTGCTTTGGTATTCACTGCTTTGGCGCCGACTAGCCAGCCGGGGTGCAGCCAGAGCTGGCTGACCAGGGGCAGCACCAGGTCTGGCATGGCCTGTTCGGCGGGGAGAGCCGCAATGGCTTTGTAGGTCGGCTTTTCTACCCAGGTGGTCAGGGCCTGCTTAAATTTCCCGTAGCGATCGCCCTTGAGCAGCTGCTTTACTCGCTTGAAGGTCTTGTGGCGCTGCTTAGCCAAATGCAGCAGCACCACGCCCAGATACTGATGCTCTTCAGCGGGTAGGTCGGGGGCGTAGCGATCGCACAGGCTCAGCCTGGTAACATCGAGGTCGCGCAGTCGGCCCAGTTTGAGACCGAGGGCGGCAATGCGGGGTTCGCGCCCGGCCTTGGGTAGGTCTAGCCCGGCATCAAACACCTGCACGGCGGTGCGCAAGCGCCGCAGCCCTACCCGCATCTGGTGCAGGTTTTCGGGGTCGGCGTCGGTCAGCACCAGCTTTTTGTAGGCTACCGTGTGCTTGAGATAGTCTGCGATCGCAGCCTGGGCCAGTTCCCCTAGGGTGATGTTTTGCGGTGTCGCAGCCATAGTCAATCCCTATCAATGTGAAGTCTGCATAGAGCACCAGCTCTAAAGCATCAAGTTTTGTCGATATATTATCTATTTTAACCTTTGCTTAATCAACAGCGTCCCTATCTTGGGGTGCAGATAACGCGAGGTTTTCGTACTATCAGGTAGTACAAGTTTTCTGTGGGTGACGGTTGGCCTAGCCCAACAATCAGCAGCCCACAACAATCAGAAAATCCAGAGTTGGCTAAATCCGTGAATGCTCCCCTGTCCTCGTCCCTCGACCTCACCGAGCGCGTTTTGGCCATGGCCAAAACCGGAGTCTATCGCCAGTCGGTGTTTGAGGCCCTGGGGCCAGTGGCCACCCGGCGGCAAATTCGCGATGCGATCGCCCAGGCCAAGCAGTTTGGCCTCTACACGGTGGCATCCCTCAGGGATGACGACCTCGGCACCTACTACCAGGTCGAGACGACTAGCTACGAGTCGTTTCAGTCGGCGGCTAAAACCCTCGGCACCGGGCTGCCCCCCATCGATTTAGCGGCCCAAGTTATCGCCACCCACGCGGCCCTGCGGGCCATGCTCACCACCGTGGCGGGCAGCACCCTCGGTTTAGTAATCCTCGGCGGCTGGTGCCTGCTCGACGGGCAAACTCAACTGGGTCGAGGGCTGTGGCTGGGGGCCGTGGTAGCCGGGGGGCTGTGGGGCATGCAGCGGTGGATTGCTAGGCAGGCGTTGGGGTAGAAGGGTATCCCTTACCGTCTGACAAACGCATCCGTCGCGTCAACCAGCGCACTGGTAATCCCCGGCTCCATGGCTGAGTGGCCCGCCTCCTGCACCAGGGTGAACTGGGCCTCGGGCCAGGCCCGGTGCAGCTCCCAGGCGGTGGTGGCAGGGCAGACCACGTCGTAGCGGCCCTGCACAATCACGCCGGGAATATGGCGAATGCGGTGTACCTGGCTCAGAATGTGGTCGTCGCGGTCAAAAAAGCCCCGATTCATAAAGTAGTGGCACTCGATGCGGGCAAAGGCCACGGCAAACTCGTCGTCGCTGAAGTGGTGCATCAGGCCGGGGTCTTGCACCAGTTTGCTGGTGCTGGCTTCCCACAGAGCCCAGGCGCGGGCGGCAACGCGGCGTGCTTCGAGGTTGTTGCTGGTGAGGCGGCGGTAGTAGGCGGTCACCAAGTCGCCGCGCTCGGCTTCGGGAATCGGGGCCAGGTATTGCTCCCAGGCGTCGGGGTAGAGGTAGCTGGCCCCTTCCTGATAAAACCAGCTGATCTCTCGCTGGCGCAGGGTAAAAATGCCGCGCAGAATCAGACCAACGCAGCGATCGGGGTGAGTTTGGGCGTAGGCCAGGGCCAGGGTGCTGCCCCAGCTGCCGCCAAAAACGGTCCACTGCTCAATGCCCAGGTGGCGGCGAATTTTCTCAATATCGCTGACTAGTGCCCAGGTGGTGTTGTCGTTGAGATCGGCGTGGGGCAGGCTCTTGCCGCAGCCCCGCTGGTCAAACAGCACAATGCGCCAGCGCTGGGGGTCAAAAAACTGGCGGTAGGTGGGGTTGATGCCGCCCCCCGGCCCGCCGTGCAAAAAGACTACAGGCTTGCCTGCGGGGTTGCCGGCCTGTTCTACATAGAGCCGATGTCGGTCTGAGACCGCCAGATATTCGGCCTGGTATGGCTCAAGGGGAGGATACAGTTGGCCCATGGCGATAGTTTGGTGCCTGCGGGGAAATGCGTTTGGGGAATGCGTCCGGGAGAGTGCGTCCGGCAAACGACTGAGCCACACTATAGCCTGGCACCTCCGGCTCTGGTATCGCCACCGTAGCCCACCCCGGCCAGTTGATAGAGCGGCGAGGTGAGCCGGTTATGGCGGTCGGGCTGAGGTTCTTTGGGTGTATTTTCCCCAGGAGTTACCGACGACTCCTGGGGTGGGTCTTTACCACCTGCCACTCCCCCGTCTGCGGATCGCGCTGGGTGATAAACGGGTTGTTTTTGAGAGGTTTTCTGCAGGGGTTGGCCATGATGCTTCTGGTCTCAAGGTTGTCTCCATAGTAAGAAATGACACATGCTCCACGGGTGACCCACAGCCGGCGCTCCCGGTGATCTCGTCGCGCCACCGTTGTGATCTGGGTCACAACGGTGGCCTCTGGTAGCAGCAGCGCAGGCCTATCGGTCAGAAGTTGGATTCAAAAGTTGGATCAGAAATTGAAGCCAAAACGATGCGGTTTTTAAAATCTGCGCTAACATCCTCAAGACATAAAGAGAGGACGGGCAAAAAGTCGTTGATGCTTGACCGTCTGCCGGTTTACCCTCAAGCAATAGGCAGTATTCGTGATGGCAATGCAAAGTGGTTTGTTCGGGCTAAAAAACTTGTTTGGGCTGAAAGGTTGGCTGGGGCTTAAAGCACTGAACCTTGGGTCAGGTCTGCCCGCGTTTGGGTATGTCTCAACCGCCGCGATCGCCGCCGCCGTGCTGGGCTTTGCCCCCCAGGGGCTGACTCAGGGCTACGACGCGGTGCCGCCCCTGCCCGCTGGGGCGTTGCCGGTGCCGGGGACGGCCCCCACCAGCGGCCAGCAGTATTTGATCTATGTCAACGACACCAGCAACACCACCCTAAACCAGGTGCGTACCGTTGAGCCAACCGCCTTTCGCACCAGTTTCCAAGGGCGATCGGTGATTCAGGCGGGTCGGTTTAACATGACCGGCAATGCCCAGCAGCGTGTTTCTGATCTGGCTGCCCTAGGGGTGCGGGCTGAGCTGGCCCAGGTGGCGGCAGCGATTCCCTACTACGCGCAAACTCCGGCGCTGCCTGGCAATGTCTATGCGTCTAATGGCGCTCTGCCACCTCTGCCTGACTCAGCCTTCCCCGGCGGTGGCGCGGCGGTGCCGGTGCCCGCCCTGCCTCCCGGTGTTGCCCAGCTGCCCCCGACTCCCGGCAACGTGGAGTTTGGCCAAGAACTCAACTACGGTACTCCGACTCTTCCCCCCGTCGGGGTCATGTCTCCACCGCCGAATGCGGCTCCGCCAACGGAGTCTTTCACCGTGCCCAATGCGCCCTATTTCGTGGTGATACCCACGGATGCTTCGGGCTTGGGAACTGTGAGCAATCAGGTGATTCAGCTGGGCACCCCGCCCGATCGCGTGCAGCAGCGCACGGCCCCCCGTGGCCCCCACGTGGCTGTTGGCCCCTTCACCGATCGCGGCCTCGCCAACCGCTGGAACGACTTTTACCGCGAGGCGGGCCTCGGCAATAGTCGCGTACACTTTGAGCGGTAAGCCATGCCGTTTGAGCTGAAGGGCTAGCACCGATGAAATCTCAACATCTGCCCAGCGAAACCTCTAGGGATAGGGATGGCGCTGGGCTTTTGAATGGGGCGCTTGACCGGGTGGTCACCGCTGAGCAAATGCGGGCCATAGAAGGGCACCTGTTTGATCAGGGCATGCCCGTGGCCGCGCTGATGGAAAAAGTGGCCGGGCGGATTGCCATCTGGGTGATGGCTCAGTTTCCGCTGGGGCGATACCCTCGGGTGGCGGTGGTGGCCGGGCCGGGTCACAACGGCGGCGATGCCCTGGTGGTGGGGCGAGAGCTGGTGGCCCAGGGCTACGGGGTGCAGGTGTGCTGCCCGACCAGCCGCCAAAAGCCGCTGACCACCGACCATCTGCGGTATGTGAGCTATCTGGGTCTTCCTGTCGTTGAGGCTATGGCTGAGCTGGCCCCCTGCGACCTGCTGATCGACGGGCTGTTTGGTTTTGGTCTAGAACGCCCCCTGGAGGGGGGCATGGCCGCTGTGGTGGCGGCGATCAACGCGGCCCACTGCCCGGTGGTCAGCATTGATCTGCCCTCGGGGCTGCACACCGACACCGGGGCCGTGCTAGGCACGGCGGTGCAGGCCACCCACACCCTCTGCCTGGGCCTGTGGAAGCGGGCCTGCCTTCAGGATGGGGCGCTGGCGTACCTGGGTCAGCTCCATTTAATTGACTTTGACATTCCCCCAGGGGCGATCGCCGCTGTTCTAGCTCCCCTGCCCCCGGTGCGGCGGGCGACGGTGGCCACGGTGCGGGCCAAACTGCCCCTGCCCCGCCAGCTCGACACCCACAAGTATCGGGTGGGGCAGCTGCTGCTAGTAACCGGGTCGCGGCCCTACGCCGGGGCGGCGCTGCTGACTGCCCTGGGGGCCAGGGCCAGTGGCGTGGGCATGCTCACCCTGGCGGTGCCCGAGTCGCTGCGGCTGATGGTGGTGGCCCAGATGCCTGAGGCGCTGGTGGTGGGCTGCGCCGAAATGGAAGACGGCGCGATCGCCCACCTGCCCGATTCTCTAGATCTGGCTCGCTACGATGCGATCGCCTGTGGTCCCGGTCTCAGCCGCAGCGCTACGCACCCGGTGCAAGCGGTGCTCAACAGCGCCGCGCCGCTGCTGCTCGATGCCGACGGCCTCAACCTATTGGCGGATCTGGACGCTACAGCTACCCTGGCGCAGCGCTCTGCTCCTACAGTGCTCACCCCCCACCGGGGCGAGTTTGAGCGGTTATTTTCTGGAGTGCTGGCTGAGGCGCTGGATGCGGGGGCGGCGGCGCAGGCGGCGGCAGAACGCAGCGGGGCAGTGGTGCTGCTGAAGGGGGCCTGCACGGCGATCGCCCACCCCAACGGCACCCTCTGGTACGTGCCCGAGAGCACCCCGGCCCTGGCTCGCGGCGGCAGCGGCGATGTGCTGACGGGGCTAATCGGCGGCCTGCTGGCCCAGGGTGCCGCCTCAGCCCCTGGCGATGCCTTAACCGCAGCTCTCGATGCCGCCATGGTGGGGGCCTGGTGGCACGGCCAAGCCGCCCGCGCCGCCGCCGCCGCCAGAACGGAGCTGGGCGTAGACGGCCCCCAGCTGGCCCAATCCCTCAGCCCAGTGCTGGCCCAGGTGCTAGCCTGAGGGGCATGGTGCTGTCATATTTTCTCTGGCGGGTTCTCTCTGTAGAGGTCTAAAATCACCTTGTTTGCCTTCGATCAAATCACCCTGCCCGAGGGCTTTCGCGAGGGCGTTGTGCTGCTGGCCTACCTGCTGGCGCTGATGTGGGCGCTGGCGATCACCGATTTTGTCACCGGGCGGCGGCTGTTGCCCAAACTCGCCATTGAGCCGCGCAGTCTAGCGGGGCTGCCGGGCATTGCCGTGGCCCCACTGCTCCACGGCGGCTTTGGCCACCTGGCCGCCAACTCGGGGCCGCTGGTGATTTTGGGCACGGTGATCTTACTCCAGGGGCTTGAGGTGCTGGGGCTGGTGACGGTGTTTTGCTGGCTGTTTAGCGGCTTGGGCATTTGGCTGCTGGGTCGCCCCGGCACCCGCCACCTGGGGGCCAGCGGCGTGGTGTTTGGCTACCTGGGCTTCATTTTGCTGCGGGGCTATTTTGAGCGCAGTCCGGGGGCGATCGCCACTGCCATGGTGGTGGGCCTGGTCTACGGCAGCGCCCTGTGGGGGCTGCTGCCGCTGCAGCGGGGCAAGTCGTGGGTGGGCCACGGCATGGGGTTTGCGGGGGGGGCGATCGTCGCCCGCAAGCTGCCCATCATGCTGGAATGGGTCAGATACAACTCAGGCTTTTAGCGATCGCCATCTGGTCTTTTGCTCCAAAATCGCCAATCCAAAATCCAAAATGTCCGACTCTCCTTCCCACTTCACCCCCGACGAGCTAGAGCGCTGGCGCTTTGGCCTGGCCCAGGCCAATCTCAACAACATTCTCTGCCACTGCCGCGACTGCGACGAGACCTGGATGGCCTCCGACGATGAGAATCTGGTCTGCGCCTGCGGCAGTCGCCGGGTCGAGTACATCCCCTGCTGGCAGTTCCCCGACGGTTGATGGGCAGCGGGGAGTGATGGAAACTGGGTTTCTGACCAGACTCGCAGGCTACAGCCCAAGAATGCCAATTACAGAAAGACCATAGCGCTGGGCATCTGGCCTAGACACTCTGCCAGGCTACGGGGCGCAGCAAAATAAGGATGAGATTAGGTTAGCCATGTTGAGGGCGATCGCTGCTCTGACTTATGGGGCGATCGGCTTTCTGCGCGGCTAGAGGGGCTTGAAAGACTTCATTGGTTGTGTTGCTCAGATTTCTGGGTCAGGGGTTGTGTTGGGTTGGTTGAAGCGATCAATAATTTCGCGAATTTCACTAACTGCGAGAGTCGCTTCATCGGATTTAGAATAGATCGTGACGAGCAGAATGCAGATTTTGTCTCGCAATTGATAAATCACCCTATAGCCTGAACTTTTGCCTTTTTGAAGGTCGCTATTTTTGACACGGACTTTGAAAACAGTGTAGGTCGCACCAGAAATTTGATCGCCAAGACAGTTACCACTTTCGAGATCATCAAACAGCGGTTGTAGATCAGATCGAATATTGCGGTACCGTTTGGCTAACTTGCGAAGTTGCCCTTGAAAATCGGGAGCGACTAAGATTTGAATGGATGGAGCGTCAGTCATCAATGCCATCCCAGAGTTCAGAGATGGGCTTTAAGTTACCTGCTTTGACTTGTTGTAGAGAGAGCCGCAAATGGGCAAAGATAAGTTCATTTGGATCATCGTCAGGGTCGCTTGGGGGAGTGAGGATGCCTCGATTGACGAGGATTTGATAGAAATCGTCCACATCCATGGCAATGACTTGGGCCGCTTGCTCGATGAGCAAGATGTTTTGCTGAAAAAGCGCGATCGCAACTTCTCGGCGTAGGTCTGATTCTGTGAGGGCTAAGTTGTCAGGCAGGTCAAGGGTGATTTGCATGATTCAGGCTCCGTGATGAGGTTGCGTTCCGAAATTTGTTTGTCTACTAATTGGCCTTCCTGACTGCCATTGCCACGACGCGAATGCCTGCGGCAATCTCCTGAAAGGCTTCGTCCTGATTTGGCCAGGTGGTGACGGGCTGGTGATTTTTGGCAGCATGGGGAACTGGCTAAAGGGGGCACCCTGCCAGTCTACGGGGCGCAGTAATATAGATAGCTATGCTTTAACTGTCTGGAAGTTGTTTGCGATCGCGCTCATAGATCTCATACAGCCGCCTGCTGACTTCGATCGGGATGCCTGCCAAGGGAACCAGGACTTTGGTTGCCTCAATGCCGCCAGCAAAGAGAACGCTAAAAATATCTCGCCAGCGCTGCCAGTTTTGCGGGTTTTGTTGGGGCATCACCTCAAAGCCCTCAATCAATCGCTGGAATAGCTGCGCGTCGGTAGCGTTGGGATATTTTTGGCGGAGTTGGTTGACTAAGTTTTTTAGCTGTTTCTCAGCAGCACTTGTTTGAGGGTCGGGGGTGTAGTTATGCTGCGTCTCGATATAGGTATCGACCTGCTCAAAGACTTGCACCTTCTCGGCTTTGGGGAAACTGTATTTTGAGGCTTCTGTCATGGCTGTACGTCCTGTTGAGAGGGTTCCCAGAGTCGTTGCATAGCGTAGGCATCCATTTGAGTATCTTGGCTAACGAGGAACAGAGAGTGGTTGATGGTTTGGGCAATGAGAATTCTGTCGAAGGGGTCGCGGTGGTGCAGGGGCAACGACAGATAAATCTCCAGGTCTTTGAACGTGATGGGCAGTTGCGTAATACCCAGGGCTACTAAGTTAGGCTCGATGGTGCTAAACGGGGCAGAGAGGTCAAGTTTATTAATGTTGGCTTTGATGGAAATTTCCCAGAGAGAGGCGATGCTGACAAAAACGGTGGGTGTGGTTTCAATTTGGGTGCGGGTGGTGGCAGGGAGTCGGGTGTCATTGTCGAGAAACCAGATGAGGGCGTGGGTATCGAGCAGGAGAGTCATGGCTACATGTAGTCTTTGAGGTCTTCTAATGGCGCGTCAAAGTCTTCGGCCATGGTGAACATGCCTTTCATGGTTCCGGCTTGGCGATATTTTTGGGGCGGCGTTTCAGATCGTAAAGTCTCGACGTACTTTGCAGCGAGGTATTCGGCATAGTGAAGGAGTTCAATCTGGAGGTTAGGGGGAAGTTTATCGAGGGTTTCAATAAGTTGGGTAGAGAGCATTGGTATTGCCTTTAGAGGGGGGCAAGATAGTCTTTGCGGGCTTTATCTTGTTGAATGAGGGCTTGAATGTAGCCGTCAGCGGTGTTGTATTGGCCCGATGCCAGTTGTTCTTGCAGATAGGCGGTTAGCGCTTCTGGGAGGGAGACAGTTAGGTTAGTTATGGAAGCTGCCTTAACGGGGAACTGGATAGTTTATCGACTATGAGTTTGAGTCTGGGGGATGCTCATGATAATGCTCAACCCGCTCAAAGATTTTGACTTCAGTAGCATTTGGAAAATTGTTTATTTTATCTCCACAGACATCTCCTAGATCCACCTTTTTAATTTTTGATTTTGAATTTTTAACTGCCTCTGCTTCTTGCCAGATTTCGTAGTTGTAGAAATTGAGATTAAATTGTAGTCTTTCTAGTAAGTAAGTTAAGTCATCATTCAATAAAGTTTTTTTGAATTCGTTGCATAATACTCTCTGAGTATATGAGCTTGCATCGGAACCACTGAGCTTAGTTAGAGAGTTAGCAGCAGCGCAACGAACATTAGCATTCGCATCAGCTAATGCTTCTAACAGCAAAGAAATAGCCAACTCATTTTTGAAATAGCCCAATACCTCAATAGCTGCTTGTTGAACTCGTATTTCTTGACTCTGGCCTAAGAATTCACGAATTTCAGGCATAACTTTCTGAGGATCAAGCTTACCTAATGCTTCCACCGCTTTCCACTGGACAGTGGAGTTCTCATCATTTAGCATTAAGATTAAAGTCGCAATTACTGTCTCATTGCCAAAGTCTCCTAAAAACTCTACTGCTTGCCATCTGTCTTCAGAGTTACTAACTCTAAGCAAATCAGTCAAAGCTAGAAAAGTTGAGCTATTAGCCACCTCTTTCAAAGCTTCAAATACATGAAATCTATCAATTCGAGTAAGTGTAGCGTCAAACCATTTTCTCTTTAGCAGTTTAATTAAGTCTTCTCTCACACGACTATCACCTAACTTCCCAAGGGCAATTATGGCTTTACTGCGGAGGTTATTATACAAATCATTCTCAAGACCTTTATAAATTTCATATAGCTGAGGAATCGCTTCTTTATCGCCAATCTTGCCTAAGGCTTCAACAGCTTCCTCTTGAACTGAAGGATACCAATGATCAAGTGTCTTAATTAAATATGGAACTGCACTGGGATCTCCTAATTCTCCTAAGGCATAGGCAGCCTGTTCGCAAGGAATTGAGTTTCCTAGTGCACTGGCCAACCCTGGAACTGCTCTTCTATCGCCTAATTCTACTAAAGCTTTTGCAGCCTCCCAAGCATTGGAAGGTTTATTGATTGCAACCAGTAACTCTTCGATAGCAGAATCACCACCACCTATCTGACCCAGCGCTTCCACTGCATTTTGACAGACCTCATATTCTAATTCTACGCTTTGACTCATCTTAAGCAATTCTTGCTTGGCTTTCTTTGGATCGACTTTTCCTAAGGCTTCAGCGGCAGCTAAACGCAGAGAAAGTGCCGAAGCATAAATAGGATGATCTGCTGTCGCCATTTCTAGTAACAACAAAAATGATGATTTATCTTTTAATTCTCCTAGTGCCTTAACAGCTTTTTCGCGAACTTCATTACTTGAGTCTTTCAAGGCATGACGCAATTCTGATATTACTGCGTCACCCCCTAAAGTGCCTAAAGTCTCAACAACTTGCTCTCGAATATGCATATTTGGATGCTGTACGAGATCTCTAATAATTGGGAGAACATTTTTGCTTGAAATTTTACCTAGCGTGAAAATTGAGGCTAAAATAATTGATTCACTACTCTCACTTAAAAGTGGTGACAAACTTTCAACAACTGCTGAACCACCGATCTGACTCAATGAAAAGGCTATTTCAAACAAAAGCTCTTCATTGTCTTTATCAGTAAATCGTTCAATCAAAACGGGTACTGCATCTTCAGATCGAGTTTTCCCTAATATTCTTATTTCATTGATTGAAGAAAATTCGTCTTGTCTAATTCTTTTGACTAAATACTCAATAGTTTTCTTTTGTAAGTCAGATGAAACTTCACCGGCCAGTCTTGCCCCCAACATCAAATCCACATTATCAATCGCCAGCTCTACCACCCGAAATGCTTGGTCATTATCACTCACCAGCGTCAGCATTAGGGCGATCGCTTCTGTCCACTTCAAAAGGTTGAGGTAGTCGCGCTTGAGTTGTTCATCGCTTAACTCTGGCAGCAGATTCAACAAATGTTCTGCGGCGTAATATTCCTGAATCAGTTGGTGGCGAAATTCGAGTTGGTTGGTGGTGCGGTTTTGCAGTAGGTGGTATTTGAGCAGGTCGTCTAGGATGTTGCGGGCGGGGAACGCCTCTTTGGCGAAAATTTTGCTGAGTTCACGTTCGGCTTCGGTGCGGTGAATCGTGATGCGAAAATCGACCGGGGTTTCGCCCTGCATCATCAGGGCGGCTAGAGCCATCAGGGCTTCTTTCCACAGGCGGCGATCGCTCAAAGGCCGCACATCCCCCTTCAGCAGCGCCACCTCATGCTTTCGCACACTGCTGTCTTCATACATCGTCGTAAACGCCCGAAACATCTCCGCTAGGTTGGTGGGCATTTGTCGATTGGGCGACTGCTGAAACACCTCGCACAACATCCACAACAGCAGCGGGGTTTGGCCAAACTCCCGCAGGCGATCGCTCAACTGCCGCAGCATTGTCTCCGCCTGGTCGGGCACATAGGCGCGAATGAATTCCTTCATTTGCGGCTCAGTCAGCGGCTGCATTTCCAGCTTTTTCTCTATCCCCAGGTCGCCCCCTAGGCCCAGATCTCGCGTGGTGAAGATTATCGGCACCTTGGGGTGGTCGCGGCGAAAGGCGGTGAGCTGGGTGCGGGCCTCATCGGAGGGTAGCTCGTTCAACCCGTCAATCAGCAGCAAAAACCGTCCCTGGCGCAGCAGTGTAGTGAGGGCAGCGTTATCCAGTGACAGAGCTGGGTCATGTTGATGAAGAAATGCCTGAATGCGCTCAATGACGGAGGTTTGCCAGTAGCGCAGCTCCACCAAAATAGGAATTTGCCCTTGGCCTTTCGTTAGCGCTTCGGTTGCCACCTCTAGCGCTAGCCGAATCAACGCGGTTGATTTACCAGAGCCGGGGCGACCCACCAGCAGCACATGGCCATCGGCATACTTGCGAATGCCCTCTAGCACGGGCAGGCGTTCGGTTTTCTCTTGTTTTTCTTGAAGGGGATTGGCTTCATCCTTCTCTTTGGCGACGGTTTGCACCATGAGGCCAAAGTCAAAAATTGAGGGTTGCTCTGGCTGTGGTTGCTCTACTTCGCCAACGGCATCGGTGAGCGTGTAGTACTCCCACCATTTCTCGTAGGTGGCGATGATGGTTTGCAGGTAGGTATCAAACTCGAAGTGATTGAGTTCGGCTAGATGGCGAGCGATCGCCTCTAACTCTGGCCCAATGTTGCTATCGGCCCATTCTAGGAAAGCGCTAACCTGTTCGCCGATTTTTGCTGAAGCCCCAGCTCGATTCATTCTGGGCATATTCATGCTGACCAGCAGCCGCTCAAAGTCTTGAGGCGGCAGATTGCTGAGGGCGTTGAAAAGCTGGGCGCGATCCATACCGGGGCGGGCTGAGAGAAAAATCCTTATCGCTATGGTACTCCCAGGGAAATTAAGGCGTCAGGGGGTGGTGCGATCTAAGAGCAAGGACTGTAGCCGCCGTAGGGTGGGCACTGCCCACCATTGGGAAACTGAGACGGCTGAATCAAAATTAGCAGAGGTTTCTTGCGCAGCTTGGTGGGGCGATCGCACTTGGGGCACCGCGTAAACCGAGCGTCGGAGTGTGATTGAGAAAAAATTTGTGCTCTGGGGGTAGATATCCAAACTGCCCTGGTTTTCTGCCCTGTTTTTTGGCCATCTGAGAATCTATTGCGCTACGGCATAACGGTATAGCTAGATGGGAGAAATGTGCCATGGTCACTTCGCCACCCTGGCTGAAGGAGTCGCAGGTCAGAACCCTAGCCACCGAGCAGAGCTTAGATCGTGAGAGTATGGGCTGAGGAGGTCTCCAGGAAAGAAAATACCCCTAGGTAGGGGCGCAGAGCCTGCGCCCTTAAGAAGCAGCAAAATCCTTGGATATTTTCGTTGCCAGAATTGTCCTTAGGCCAAAAATGCCACTAGAGCTTGCAGTTTCTCCCAGGCCGCTCCACTGGCGAGAATGTCTTGGGCCAGGGCAATGCCTTCGGTCAGGGAGGCATCCAGACTGTCGCCCGTCACTTTTTCTCCCACCTTTAGGGCCAGGGCCGCATTCAGGGCCACCACATCCCGCTGGGCCTGGGTGCCTTTGCCCTGAAGAATTGCCGTCATAATCGCCACATTTTCCGCTACTTCGCCGCCGCGCAGGGCGCTGAGGGGGGCAGCGGCAAGTCCTAACGCCTGGGGATCGATCGCGGCGCTAGTCACCTGGCCGTGCTCGACCACCGACAGGTCGGTCTTGTCGCCCAGCCCCGCCTCGTCTAGCCGCTCGCGCCCGTGCAGCACGATCGCCTGGGGAATGCCCAACTGGTTTAGCGCTCCGGCCATGGCGGGCACCACCGCCGAGTCGTACACCCCAATCACCTGTCCCGTGGGTTGCAGCGGGTTGACCAACGGCCCCAGCAGGTTGAACACCGTGCGAATCTTGAGGGTGCTGCGCAGGGGGGCCACCGCCTTCATCGCCGGGTGCCAGCCGCGAGCAAACAAGAATGTGACGCCCACCTGATCCAGCGCGGCTTTCACCCGTTCTGGCTCGGCCCCCAGGTTGACGCCCAGGGCTTCGAGCACATCGGCAGAGCCGACCTTGCTAGAGGCGGAGCGGTTGCCGTGTTTGGCCACCCGAATACCCGCCGCTGCCGCCACGAAAGCAACACAGGTCGAAATATTAAAGGTGTGCGCCCCGTCGCCGCCGGTGCCGCAGGTGTCGATGCAGGGGGTGGCGTGGTGAATTTTGCCCTCGCCGCCGAGAGACTGCCCCTGGAGCACCCGCGCCATGCCCGCCAGCTCTGCGGCAGAGACGCCCTTGGCCTGGAGTGCCGCCAGCAGCCCGCCCGACACCACCTCGGGAATGGCTTCGCTGAGCCAGCCGCGCATCAGGGTTTCGGCCTGATCTTGGGTGAGCGATTCTCCCAGGATTAAGCGCTGTAAGAGCGCCGACCAGTCGGCGGGGGCGGCAGGCATGGCTTGGGTCACGGCTTTGGCTCCTCGGTAGGGTTATAGAGCAGGTGTCAAAACCTATCTAACCCCAGAATGGCTCCCTTCGGCTATGGCCTGGGCCTGGCGCGATCGCAGTCACGGGCAAAAACCCGGCTTTTGTGGCCTCTGCCCCAGGACAGACGCCCCACCGCTGCCAGTCATCTATGTTGAAACCATTCATAGACTCATCCCAGAGACATGACGATGGTGACTCCCACCGCTGAAGGAGACCTAAACCTGGCTGCGATCGCTCCCGTAGTGGAGCGCTACTTTGCCGGCTTTAACGCCGCCGACTACTGCGCCGTAGCGGCCCTGTTTGAGGACGATGGGGTGCTGCTGGCCCCCTTTGAAGCCCCCATTGTGGGCAGCGAGGCGATCTATACCTACCTGCAAACCGAGGCGATCGCCATGCAGGCTACGCCCGTTGAGGTAGAAACCACGCCAGGGGAGAACGGTAGCCACCGGGTCGTGGTCAAAGGCTGCGTTAAAACCCGGCTGTTTACCGTCAACGTGCGGTGGACCTTTGGGCTGACAGCGGCAAACACCCTTCAATCGGCCGAGATTAGGCTGCTGGCCTCGCTACAGGAGCTGGTGCAGCTCAACCAGGGCTAGAGTTCGTTTACCCAGGCCATTTCGGGCAGAACTAAATACCCTGAGGCGAGGCGATTGGCCGGTAAGCATCAAGCTAATCCGTAAACTCTCGGCGGCTGGTCGCTGCTCCCCCAGCCGGCAGCAACCTGGGCAAAATCAAGCTCTGGGCCAGGGGCATCTGCCCGTAGGTAAACCCGTGGGGAACGTCACCCAGGCGGGGCAGAAGCTGCTCAAAGGCGTAGGGGCTACCGTAGATCACCACCCCCCGCAGCCGGTTAGTGGCTTGCAGGGCATCGAGCCAGGCCGTGGCCAGGCGCATCAGGCTGGCTGACCCGCGAAAGGGGTTGCCCCGCACAAAGATCTGCACCAGGCTGGGCTGCAAATCGCCTGAGGGCAGCTGTTTACAGCCCTGGGTGTCGAGCAGCTTGAGCTGGTAATGGTGGCGCTGGGGCCAGGCGATCGCCGCCGCCGTGGGGTCTAAAAAGCGACAGCCGATCGCATCGTCGACCACCACAATGTTGTTGCCGGGGGCGGCGGTGGTGCAGGGCGCTATCTGGCCTTTTACCGTCATCGACGCGGTGAGAATGTCGGCGGCGAGCTGCCGGGGGTTGGGCTGGGCCAGGGCGCTCAGATTCGCCGGGGGCGGCGGCAGGTGCTCCCAGGCGTGGCCTGCCCCGTCGGGCATCAGGGC
>QBMN01000054.1 GCA_003241845.1 Shackletoniella antarctica
TCCCATTAGAGCCTGAGCCCGATTCTGGAAATAACTCTGGAACCCGGCCATAGAGGGTGTTGCGCGGTTGGGCAGGGCGGGTTAGGGAGGCGATCGCCCCCCGCAACTCCCCTACGGTCATCCCGGTTCCCCCCTGGGCCCCGGCCATGGTGGTGATGTGCTCTTCCATTAGGGTGCCGCCGATGTCGTTGCAGCCCCACCGCAGCGCCTCGGTGGCTCCGGCCAGCCCCAGCTTCACCCAGCTGGGCTGGTGGTTGACGATCCAGTTGCCCAGGTAAATGCGGGCCACCGCCATCAGCAACAGGGCATCGGCCAGCACCGGCTGGTCGCGCCCCACCCGGCGGCGTAGGGGTTTGGGGGCCTCTTGCCCGACAAAGGGCAGCACAATAAATTCTGTGATGGCTACGCCGTAGCCAGCCCCTAAAGAACGGCGCTGGAGCTGGCGCAGGTGCTCGAGGTGGCCGATTTGCTGGGCCGGGGTTTCAATATGGCCCGACAGCATAGTGCTGGTGGTGGGTAGCCCAATCTCATGGGCCAGGCCGACGATCTCAAGCCAGGTGGCCGTATTGATCTTCTCTGGGCAGAGCACCCGGCGCACGGCGTCGTCGAGCACCTCGGCGGCGGTGCCCGGCAGCGACCCCACCCCCGCATCCCGCAGGGCCAGCAGCACACCGCGATAGCTCAGCCCGTCTTGGCGGGCGATAAACTCGACCTCCTGGGGCGAGAAGGCGTGCAGGTGCAGGGCGGGGAATGCGCCTTTGATGGTGTCGACCAGCTTGAGGTAGTAGTTGAGCGAGGTGCCGTCGATTTTGGCGTAGGGGTTGAGGCCCCCCTGCATGCAGATCTCGGTGGCCCCCACGGCGACGGCCCCGGCAGCTTTTTCGAGGATGGGAGCAAAGTCGAGCCAGTAAGCCCCCTCGTCATTGCGATCGCGGCGAAAGGCGCAGAAGCTACAGTGCTGCTCACAAATGTTGGTGTAGTTGATGTTGCGGTTGACCACGTAGGTCACGGCGTCGCCCGCCTGGCGCAGGCGCAGGGTATCGGCGGTACAGCGAATCGCCTCTAAAACCTCTGGGTCGCGCTGCTGCAACAGGGTCACCCCGTCAGCCGGGGTGATATCGCCCCCCGCCAAAGCCTCTGCCAAAATCTGCTTTACTTCCATGATTAAATTAAGCCTATGCTATAACGCCAATGCTCTATTGTGGCGGGTGAGCGCTCCCCTCTGACGACCGGCAAGGGTTACTCTGGCCAACAGCATCAGGTTAACAGGGCTGAATCAACCAGATCTAATTCCAGCAGTGGAGTTCTGCCTGTAGGCAAACTCCAGATCCCGAGCTGGACTTGGTATAGACCAGAAAACTGGCCAGCTATGGTGAGAAAGCTGGCCGTACTGCCGTCATCGTTATGATCTCAGGCTTTAGCGGTGAACCTCTCGGCGATGCCCAATCGTGAGCACCAAAACCAAAAGCTGATCGTCTTCGATAGCGTAAATAATGCGATAGTTGCCCACTCGAATGCGGTAGAGGTCGTCTTTTCCTGAGAGTTTAACCATACCCGCCGGGCGAGGTTCCTGGCTCAAAGCATCGATCTTGGGCTTGAGTCGCTGCTGCGCTTGGGGTGGTAACGCCTTAAACTGCTTTATGGCGGGCTTGGCGAACTCAATGCGGTGGGTCATAGCCCTACGTCAGCTTTGAGATTTTCCCAAGCAACTGTACCCTCAACGGCGACCGACGCCAAGGCCTGACGCGCTGCCAAAACATCGGCGGTGTCTTCTGCCTGTTTGGCCTTAAGAAATTGCAGAAAGTCGAGCAGCTCAATCAGTAAAGGATCTGAGGCATCGTCCAGCTCTTGAATGAGCAACTCCTTTATGGTCATGGGTTCGCAACTCCTTAGCAGTCAGTTATGCAGGTATGAACTGTGCAGGTATAGACGAGACTTTGGAATATAGATTTTTTCTACAGTCTACTTACAACCGGACTACTTACAACCGGACTACTTACAACCGGACTACTTACAACCGGAACGGGGCAGGTGCTTCGGCCCCACAGAGAGGTTTAGGCAGTGCCATAGCGGTCAGATTTTCTACCGGCCCAGCACCGCCGCCCCTTCGTAGAAAAACAGGCCCGCCACGCAGCCGGTCATCAGCGTCGCTAGGGTGCCCGCCCAGAGCGCCTTCCAGGCCACCTCGCTAATGTCTTGGCGGCGCGAGGGCACAATGCCCGCCAGACCGCCGACGAAAATGCCCACCGAGGGCAGGTGGGCAAAGCCGCAGAGCACGTAGCTGACGATCACCAGGGCGCGATCGCTCAGGGTGCCCGCTGCCGCCGCATTGGCCAGACCAATGTAGGGCGGTATCGCCGTCTCGAGCAATCGCCGACCAATCAGCTGCGACGACAGCCACAGCTCGGGCCAGTCTAGCGACACCCCGGTGAGAAAAGTCAGGGGCAAAAACAGCGCCCCCATGATGTTTCGCAGGGTGATCACGCTAAACACCTGGCCGATCGCCCGCCACAGGGCAAAATCGCTGGTGGCAAGGCTGGCCAGATTGGCAAACACCAGATCGAGCAGGGCGATCAGCCCCAGAATGGCGATCAGCGCCGCCGTAATGCCCACCGCCATTTTTATCCCGTCGAGGGCACCCAAGATCAGGCTGTCCATGGGGCTTTTGCGATCTTCTTTGGTCAGTGCTAGCTCGGGAACTTTACCCAGGGTTTCGGGCACCGCCTGCTCGGGTACCAAAATTTTGGCCAGCACAAAGGCGGCGGGAATCGTCAGCACCGAGGCCGACATCAGGTGCCCGGCAATCGACGGAAAAATCGGCCGCAGGTAGCCGGCGTAGAGGCCCAGCACCGTGGAGGCAATGGAGCCAAACATCGAGGCGAGGATGGCGCACAGTTCGCTGCGGGTCATGCGTTCGAGGAAGGGTTTGATGGCGATCGCCGACTCAATGCCGACAAAAATATTCGCTGCCCCGGCCAGGGCCTCAGCTCCGCTGAGGTTCATCGCCCAGCGAAAGAACTGGGCAAACACCCGCACAACCGGCTGCACGATCCCTAGACCGTAGAGCAGCGAGAAAATGGCGGCAAAGAACACCACCTGGGGCAGCGATCGAAAGGCGAAGATATAGCCCAGGTTGAGGTTGTCGGCCCCCAGGCGATCGCCCGGCACGGCGGTAAAAGCCGGGGTCAGCGCCCGCGCGATCCAGCGGCCCGCCCCGGCGGGGCCGACCGACTGGTTAAAGTCGGGCACAAAAATCGGGCCAAACAAAAACCGCGCCCCGGCATCTGACGCATCAATCAGCGCGTTGAGAATGGAGCTGAGCCACACCACCACCTCGCGGGTAAAGGGCACTAAAAAAATCAGCAGCCCCACCACCAGCTGAATGCCAATGCCCCACTGAATCAGCCGCCAGGGCACCCGCCGCCGATCTTCTGACCCCAGCCAGGCGATAAAGCAGAGACCAAAAATGCCCAGTAGCGAAATTAAACGCAGTGCCATCGCTTGTCCATACTCCTTTTGGCCCAAAATTCGCGAGCCTGTCACCGATTATGCCGAAGAACGTTCCTGACGAGGCGTCTTGTTCTAGAAATTAACCGAGGGGGGAAAATGCAAGGTGCCAGGTCTACGGTGTCAGGTCTACGGTGCAGGGCAAAACCTCGAACCCTAGACCTCGAACCCCGAGCCGCTCCCGAACCCAAAACCTAAAACCTTCTTTCCAGACTGGCCCATAATAGACGTGACCCACTGCCCCGCCCTATGGAAGCTTTTTCCCCTTTTCCGCCCGATTGGGCCGAGCCTGCCACCCACGCCACTGAGTTTTGCTGCCCCCGGTGTGGGGCCGAAAGCCGCCAGGCCAAATCGGTCTGGATCAACCGACGATCGCCCGTCTATGGCACCGACCACCGCCGCAAGTGGCAGGAGTTTTACCACTGCGGCGAGTGCGAAACGCCCTGGTGGGCCTGGAGCAGCGATCGCCCGCCGTCGCCCTACAGCACCCTCGATGACGATGGGAACGATCTGTTTTAATCTCCTACCCCACAGCATCTAGCCGGTGTTTATGCAGAAAACCATCCACGTCTTCGGCAGCCTAAATATGGATCTGGTCTGCCGCACGCCGCGCCTGCCCCAGCCAGGAGAAACCATTCTCGGCACCGACTTTGCCACCGGGCAGGGTGGCAAAGGGGCCAACCAGGCGGTGGCGGCGGCGCGACTGGGGGCCGCTACTGCCATGGTGGGGCGCGTGGGCAAAGACGATTTTGGTCAGCAGCTGATCCAAGGGCTGCAATCTGCCGGGGTAGATGCTGGCGGGGTGGTGGTAGATGGCAATGCGCCGACGGGGGTGGCGGCGATCGCCGTAGATGACGCAGGCACCAACACCATCGTCGTGGTGCCCGGTGCCAACGGCCAGGTGAACAACGAGGATGTTGATCGTCTCACAGCCCAACTTCAGTCCGGGGACATTCTCCTGCTTCAGTTTGAGGTGCCGCTGGCAGCGGCGATCGCAGCGGCTAAAGCAGCCAGGGCCAGAGGAGTCACGGTGATTGTCGACCCGGCCCCGGCCCGCCGTGATCTACCCGCCGATTTTTTCACCAGCGTGGATGTTCTCACCCCCAACCAGGTCGAGTCCAGCCAGCTCACCGGGATGCCCGTCACCGACATTCCCACCGCCACCAAGGCCGCCCGCCAGTTAGTCAAGCAGGGCATCGGCACCGTAATTGTGAAGCTGGGCGAGCAGGGAGCCGTCGTCGCCACAGCAGACGACACCTTCCACCAGCCTGCCCTGCCCGTCAAAGCCGTTGACACCGTAGCGGCGGGAGATGCCTTTAACGGCGGTCTGGCCGTCGCTCTGGCAGAAGGGATGGCGCTAGCGGAAGCGGCTCAGTTTGCCACCGCCGTCGCCGCCGCCTCGGTGATGGTGCCGGGGGCGCAGGCTTCGATGCCCGAGCGATCGCGCGTTGCCGCCCTGCAAACCGGCCTTGAGTACCGCTAGCCCTTCACCCCCTTACTCCCCACTATGCCCCTCCTGGCAGAGAGCCGCGTGGGTCGGCTGCAAATAGGTATCCGGCATTCCCATCTAGCCCTGGGGTCACGCTAGAAAAGCCCCGATTTGATCAAATAGCTCAGGCCTACTGCTGCCCTATGCACCTTTAACACTGCGAATGACCCGGCAGGGGTTGCCCGCCGCCACCACGTTGGCGGGGACAGTTTTCGTCACTACGCTGCCTGCGCCGATGGTGGTGTTGTCGCCAATGGTTACCCCTGGGCAAACAATCACGCCGCCGCCCAGCCACACATTGTTGCCGATGGTAACCGGGGCCGCCAGCTCTAACCCGGTCAGCCGCACCGCTGGGTCGGTGGGGTGGTATGCCGCATAGATCTGCACATTGGGTGCCATCAGCACATTGTCGCCCAGCGTCACCCAGTTGCAGTCGAGAATGGTGCAGTGGGCGTTGATGTAGAGGTTCTTGCCCGCCCGCATGTGGCTGCCGTAGTCGCAGAAAAAGGGCGGGGTAATCTCAAAGTTGGGGCCGATCGCACCGAAGAGCGACTTCACCACTCCCTCCCGCACCGCCACCTCCTCTGGCCGCGAATGGTTAAACCGATACAGCCGCTCCTGGGCCAGCCGCCGCAGCGCTACCAGCTCTGGGTCTGCCGCCCGGTACAGCTCCTGGGCCAGCATCTTTTCCCGCTCGGTTTTCGCCATTTAGAGAATCTCCTATAGCAAAAGAACCCCGGTTTCTTCAAGAAACCGGGGTTCTGGAGGCCAACCAAAGATCCCAGGGTTCTTCAAGAACCCTGGGATCTGGAGGTGTCAGGGGAGATCTAACCCACCAGTTCCTTCACCTTAGCCATGATGCCGTCGGGGTCAATGCCCTGGTGGATGAACTGCTCCCACAGGCCGCCGCTGCCTTCGTGGTGGGTGCCCAGGTGAGCATACTTGGGCGTGTAGCCCCGCTCTAGCAGCCAGGTGCCAAAGCGGCTGCCCAGGCCCGTCTTGCGGTTAAAGGCCTCGGTCACCAGCACAAAGGGCGCTTTGCCCACCTTGGCCATGGTCTCTTCGTCCACCACGTTGAGGGTGGCCTTGTTGATCAGGCCCACCTCAATGCCCTCCTGCTTCAGTCGCTCGACGGCATCGAGGGCGCGGTAGACCGAGTCGCCAAAGGTGACGATATAGCCCGCGCTGCCTTCCCGAATTACCTCATCTTTACCGGGGGTAAAGGTGTAGTCGCCGCCAAACATCTCATTGCCGTCGGCGTCGAGAATCATCGGCACCTTAGAGCGGGTCGAGAAGATAAAGCGCAGACCGGGGTCGCCAAACACCTGCTTCACGCAGGCCTTCATCTGGTTGGGGTCGGCGGGGAAATAGAGCTTGGTATCGTAGCCGTCATCGAGGCCGTTGTCGGCAAAGAAGTTGTTGAGGCCGAAGTGACAGGTGTTGTCGGCCATGTCGTCAATGCCCGAGTGGGAGAAGTGGCACAGCAGATTGGAGTAGTTCAACCGGGCCATCGTGATTTCAGAAATGCACATCTCCAAAAAGGCGGCGAAGGTGGCGAACACCCCCTGCTTGCCCTCGGCCATGCCAAAGCCCGCCGCCGCCGACAGGTTGCCCCGTTCCATAATGCCGCCGCTGATAAAGATCTCAGGGTAGGCCTTGCGAATCTGGGTCAGGCCGCAGGAGCCTTCTAGGTCGCTGTCGACCACCAGCACGCTGGCTTTGCGGGTGGCTTCATCCAGTTCACCCAGCACTTCGACCATGGCGTCGCCAAACACGTTGCGGTTCGCGCCCACAGTCTTGCTCGACCCCATGAATTCGTAGGTATTCTTAGGCGCTACGATGCCTTCGAGAATCTCCACCGCAGCGGTGTGGCCCTTGGCGGTCAGGTAGGCGATCGCCGCCTTCACCGAAATCACGTCATGCCCGTGGGTGCTGCCCTCAATGCCCTCAATGCCCACCGCCATCGCCCGCTTGTTGATCACCGCCACCGGGCCGGGGGTGTTGATCGCCTTGCAGATGTTGGCGTAGAGGCCGTCGAGGTCTTCGCCGTCGCCTTCGAGCACCGTCAGGCCGTGGCCCTCCAGGGTTTTCTTAACGCTGTAGCCGCCCATGTATTGGGAGGGGTGGCCGGCAATGGTGACGTCGTTGTCATCCACCAAAATCTTGACGTTGACGTGGTGGGCCACCGCAAAGCGCGCTGCCTCAGCGTCGTCGCCCTCCTGCTGAGCACCGTCAGAGCCGAGGCAAAAAGCGGTTTTGCCGGGGTTGGCCAGGGCTACCCCGTTGACGTAGGGCCACATGTGCCCTAACCGACCCGAGCTAAACTTAACGCCGGGGGTCAGCCCCAGCTCGGGGTGGCCGGGCAGCTTTTTGTTGGCGACGCGGTACTGCATCAGCTGCTCGGCGGGCATGTCGCCGTTGAGCACCGACATTAAATACTGAGTCGCCACCCGGTGGCCCGCTTCGTCAAAGAAAATTGGCACATACTGGTCGCCCGCGCCGCGAAACAGCGCGTCGAGAATCATCACCTCGGGCACAGTGTCGTAGGGGCCGCCCGTGTGACCGCCCACGCCCCGCGCCGCGCCGGTCGCGGTAAAAAATACAATCGCATCGCGACACAGCTGAATGTTGGCCGCCAGAGCGCTGCGCTGCTCGTCGGTGAGGGTGGGGTTAGACGCATCTAGCGAAATTCGCTGGTATGCGCCTAGGTCAATGGGAAAGCTGGTCATAGAGTTTCGTCCTATAGCTGGTTACAAAGAAGCGTGGAGCAAAGCGAGGTTTTTTATAGCGAGCAAGTCCACCGCTCAAGTTTGGATAGCAAAAATCCACCACCTCTATCATTCAATACTCTGGCAAGGCTGTGAAGTTAATTCAGTAAGAGTTGGTTAAGGGGGTAGGGGGTGAGATGGTTAAAAATTTATGTATCGGGGGCCGCTGTGTAAGGAATTCGACAACCTATCTGGAACCGGAATCTTTAGGCTCGCGTCAACCATCCTAGCTATCAGGTGTGCCATCTACATTCTGGTAGCTAACGACTATGACCAGTGCTAAATCTATTTTTATCTCCTATCGTCGGCGCACGAGCATCGACATAACCGGGCGAGTTTACGACCGTTTAGCCAGGCATTTTGGCGAAGACAGCGTATTTAAAGATGTCGACTCCATTCCCTTTGGGGTGAACTTTCGCAACCACCTGGAGCGCGAGGTCAGCCTCTGCCCGGTGCTGCTGGCGGTGATTGACCCCGATTGGCTAGCGGTGGCCGATGACCGGGGCCGCCCCAAACTCGCCAACCCCGCCGACTGGGTGAGAATTGAGATCGAGACGGCCCTACAGCGCGATCGCCTGGTGATTCCTGTCTTAGTCGGTGGGGCCACCCTGCCCGAAGAAAGCGCCCTGCCCGAGGGGCTAAAGGCCCTCGCCTACCGCCAGAGCGCCCAGGTGCGCTGCGACCCTGATTTTCACCGCGATCTGGATCGGCTGATTCACCGGGTTGAGGGGGTGTTTAGCAGTCTGGCTGCAACCACATCTGCGCCATCTAATTTAATTGATGAACTGGCGGCGGCGATCGCTACCGCCACCCAAACGACCCACGCGCCCGCTGCCCCTACCCTAGGGCGGCGGCGCTGGCTGCGGCTAATGGGCCTGGGGCTGGTGGGCGGCGGCTCGGCCCTGGCCCTACAGCGGCGAGTGCCCGCCCTGCAAGCCCTGACCACGGGGGATATTTATCGATCAGTGCCGGGGCTGGCAACCCTGCCCGATCGCCTGCACCAAGCCGTCGGCCAGCTAGAAGAGCCTGAGGCCCTGACCACCCCCGAGGCTCCGCCAGAGGAACCCGAGCCTGAGGAGCCTGCCTTACCCAGGCAGTATATCTACGAGTCGGTGAGCGTTGATGAGTTTGGCCTCGGGGTGGCACAGGTCAAATTTTCGACCCCGGCCCACCAAGAACTGTGGCTAGACGGCCCCGGTGGCTCAGTCGCCCTGCCCCTGGTGTCGATCGCTGGCGGGCAGTTTGTGCAGGGGGCACCGGAAACCGAACCGGGCCACGACCCCGCCCAGCCCGACCAGGCCATTGTGGCAGTAGAGCCTTTTTGGCTGGGCACCCAGCCGATTACCCAGGGCCAGTGGCGAGCGGTGGCCCGGCTGCCCAAGGTCAACCGAGACCTAGAGGCTAACCCGGCTCACTTCACCGGGGATGTGCTGCCGGTGGAGCAGGTGTCGTGGCTAGAGGCGGTGGAATTTTGCGATCGGCTCAGCCGTTTCGCAGAAAATCGCGGCGAAGATTTGCCTAGCACCCAAACAGCCCAAACGGCCCAAACGGCCCTGCGCCGCTTTCGCCTGCCCACCGAGGCCGAGTGGGAATACGCCTGCCGCGCCAAGACCACCACGCCCTTTCACACCGGCCAAACCCTCACCACCGATCTGGCCAACTACGACGGCACCCAGCCCTATCGCCAAGAGCCGGTGGGCAAGTTTCGCGGCATGACGATGCCCGTGGGCATCTTTGGCAAAGCCAACGACTTTGGCCTCTACGACATGCACGGCAATGTGCTGGAGTGGTGCGCCCCTGGGGATGGGGGGCCGCCAAAAGACGACTGGCGGGTGGTGCGCGGTGGCTCGTGGCAAAGCCCACCCCAAGACTGTCGCTCGGCCTACCGAGCTGGGTTTAAGGCCGACACCCGCAGCAACCAAATCGGCTTTCGCATTGTGGGCGAGGTGGGCTAAGCGCGGGCTGAGAACCCCAGTTTTTTGAGCGTTGCTGAACTATAGCGATCGCCGTCCTCTCACGGGAGGGGACGGTGGGCCTATTTCCCCAAAAAATACTTTTATATCAAAGCCAGCCCCCATCCAAAAACCCCTATCCAAAAACCAAAATCTCCCTCCCCTGGGCCATACTAAGCTTGGGGACAGGACGGGATACGCCAGCCGCAATGAGTTTTATTTTCATCAGCTATAGCCGCCAAGACCAGGCCTACGTGAGCCTGCTGGCCCAGGCGTTAGAGTCTCACCGCCTACCTTTTTGGCTAGACATCAACACAGATTATGGGGATACCTGGCCCCACACCATTGAAAAGCAGGTGGAGTGCTGCCAGGTGCTTTTCATCGTCATGTCTCCCCGATCTAAACAGTCGCACTGGGTGCAGTGCGAACTCGCCCACGCCCTCGAACTCCGCAAGCCCATCTTTCCGCTGCTGCTCGAAGGGCCGCGCTGGTTTTCTGTTGCTGCCCTGCAAACGGTGGATGTAACTGGCGGCAGTTTGCCGCCCGACCGCTTTTTCGATACGCTTCGCCCCTACTTTCCGGCTCCCACCGCCACTGCCGAATCTACTCTCATTCAAGAGGTAGCCGCAGACGCCATACCATCCGCTCCCGTAGGATGGGCACCGCCCACAGACAGATTCAATTCTTCACCACAAACTGATGTAACTAATTTGAGCGAGCTTTGGAAAGATATTATTTCAGTACTCGAGCCATTAGGAACTCGTGCGCTTATGCAGCAACAAGGAACCCTCGTAAAGCTGACAGAAAATGTAGCTCAAGTAGTTGTAGATTCTAAACCTTTATTGAAAATGGCTCAAGGTAGAGTTGAGAATGTAGAACAGGCTTTCAAGAAAATATTGGGTTGCCAAGTAAAGGTTGATGTACTTTGTAGAACTGACTTAGCAGAACTTTGGGGGAAAGTTATCTTAGCATTAGAACCACAAGGCACTCGTGCTTTGATGCAGCAACAAGGAAATTTGCTGTTTTTCAATGGGAACACTGCCTGGGTTGAAATTAGCTCTAGGCTACTATTAAGGATGGCTAAAAACCGTGTTCCTCACGTTGAATCAGCATTCAAAGAAGTACTTGGACATGAAGTAAAAGTACATATTGAAGAATACCCTGAATCCAATTGAGAATTTGTATGGTTCACTTTTATTTTCTCTAAGCTCATGCTCAAAGGACTAGCACTATTGCTTAGCTGATGCCACTTTGAAGTCAGAAAAACCTTCGCTGGCCGATTCCCCTAGCGCTTTGACTGCTTGCATCATCCATTCCTCTTGTCAATAGGCTATTACAGGGGCACTTGCAACAATTGAGCTATGTTTGTATTTTGAGCCGCAATGCACCGCCTATCCATCGCAGATTTCCCAACTTGCCGCCTTTGGTGCATTCGCAAAGAAGTGCACCTTATAAATCGGCGCGCTCCAAGAATGTATTCTGCTGATTATTGCCCCGTTTATAGAGGTGGTAGTTTCTATCCACTATAAAATCTCTGCCAGCCGCTCGATCAGTCTGTCAGTTTCTGGGGCGGCGGGCCGTGGTCATAGTTCCGCTTAGCGTAAAATACGACCATAGTTGCGCCTTACCAATTGCCATGAGCACCCAGCAAATTACCATCGAGCTGCCAGAGCCGGTGATGCGTCAACTGATGCGAATTGCGGCGGCTACCCATCAACCGATTGAGGCTCTGGTGGCCCAGAGCGTGCTGAGCAACCTGCCGCCCTCGGTTGACAACACACCGCCAGAGTTGCAAACCGATCTGCTGTCTATGCAAGGGCTGAGTGTGGAGGATCTGTATGCGATCGCCCAGGCCCAAAGTGAGCCAGCACAGCATAACCGCCACATTGAACTCCTGCAAAAAAAAACGAAGCCAATCAGCTCTATCCCGAAGAACAGCAAGAACTCTCCGCCCTCAGGCAATCCGCCGATCATCTGATGCTGCGTAAAGCCTATGCTTGGTCGCTGCTTCGCTGGCGAGGCCAAAAAATTCCTGCTCTAACAGAGCTGCCCATTCCAGTCGTAGGGTGCATTCGCGGCTAAAGTTTACACGTTACAAAAACTAAGATTACCTATCTGAGCCGCAATGCACCACCTACCCATTGCAAATTTCTCAGCTTAAAGCCTTTGGTGCATTGCTTCGCGAATGCACCCTACAGATTGGCTCTTTAAGGAAGTTTTCTGGCCACTACAGCACCTCTTCCAGCTTCTCGATCAGGCGATCGCATTCCTCAACCGTGTTGTAGTGCACCAGGCTAACCCGCACCACCCCCTGCTGGGGCAGCAGCCCCAAATCTTCGATCAGCCGCAGGGCGTAGAAATGCCCATAGCGAATGCCAATCTTGTGAGCATCCAGCAGCGGCGGAATTTGATCGCTGCTAAGGCCATCCACCACAAACGAAATCGTTGAAACTCGCTGAGTCGGGTCAGCCGTATCTCGACCAATGATCTTTACCTTGGGCCGACTGTGCAAAAACGACAGCAGCCGCTGGTTCAATTCCCCTTCGTGCTGCTGAATCAGGTCAAAAGCCTGATCCAGCGGGTCGGCATCACCCGACTTGCCGTGGTGCTGGGCCAGGGCCTCAAAATACTCAGGGATAGCTGTGAGGCTGTAGCTCAGCTCGTAGCTGCTGCCCCCCGGCTGAAACTTGTAGGGGATCGCCGTATCTTCGATGAAATAGTGGTTGTAGCCGGGCAAAGCCAGCAGCAGCTCTTTTTTGCCGTAGAGCAGCGCCTGATGGGGGCCATAGACCTTGTAGAGGCTAAAAGTGTAAAAATCGACATCCAGCGCCTGCACATCGACGCGGCGGTGGGGGGCAAAGGCCACCCCGTCGACGCACAGCAGCGCCCCGTGGGCGTGGACTAAATCGGCGATCGCCCGCACCGGGTTAATGCTGCCCAGCACATTGGAACTGTGGGTCACCGCCACCAGGCGAGTGCGCGGCGTCAGCAGTGCCTCCAGGTCGGCCAGATCTAGCTCAAAGGTGGTAGGGTTGACCCGCCAGGTTTTGACCACCATGCCCTCGCGCTCTAGCTCCACCCAGGGGCTAATGTTGGCCTCGTGGTCGGCGTTGGTGACGACAATCTCGTCCCCCTGTTGCAGGGTGGGCCTAAAGCACTGGGCCAGCATCCGCAGCAGGGCCGAGGTGCTGGGGCCAAGAATCACCTCCGCTGGGTCGGCGGCGTTGATCAGCGTCGCCATCGCCTTGGCCCCCGCCGCCACCCGCTCAGTGGCCAGCTGCGACACCGCGTAGGTGGCCCCTAGCTGCACGTTGGACTCGTAGAGAAAGTCGGTGATGCGATCGACCACGGGCTTAAGAATCTGTGAACCACCCGCATTGTCAAAAAACGTCCAGTCGCCCCCCAAAGCCGGGAATTGCTGACGGACAAAGGGCAGGTCAAGGGTGGGGCGGTGGGGCGGCATGGTGGGGAGTCGTTAATTCAAAGAAATAGGAAAGTCAAAACAGCCGAGCAATTCAGCATCCGATCAAAGTTCGTTGCTTTTGAATTGCGAGGGCTTCAGCCGCTCAGTAGCGCCTCAACAAACTCGTAGCTAGAGAAGGGCCGCAGGTCTTCGATGCCCTCGCCTGCGCCGATAAAGCGGATGGGTAGGCCTAGCTGCTCGACCACGGCCAGGGCGACGCCACCTTTGGCGGTGCCGTCGAGTTTGGTCAGCACCACGCCGCTGAGGTTGGCGGCTTCGGCAAAGACTTCGGCCTGGCGCAGGCCGTTTTGGCCCAGGGTGGCGTCGAGCACCAGCAGGGCTTCGATGTGGGCGTCGGGGGCTTTTTTATCGACAATGCGGCGAATTTTAGCCAGCTCGTCCATCAGATTCTTTTTGTTTTGCAGACGGCCAGCGGTGTCGACCAGCAGCAGCTCTATGTGGCGCGACTTAGCGGCGGCGATCGCATCGTAGACCACCGCCGCCGGGTCGGTATTTTGCCCTGGGTTGGCGATCACCTCCACATCGCTGCGGGCACCCCAGGCTTTGACCTGCTCGACGGCGGCGGCGCGAAAGGTGTCGGCGGCAGCAATCAGGGTGTTGTAGCCCGACTTTTTGGCAATGTGGGCCAGCTTGCCGATAGTGGTGGTTTTGCCCGCGCCATTCACCCCGGTCATCAGCCAGATGCTGAAGCCGCCTTTCTCGGGGGTAAAGGTGAGGTTGTGGGCCTCGCCCAGGGGGGCGTCGAGCATGGCGCGCAGAATGGTTTTGAGGTAAGCGATCGCCTGTTCGGGAGGCAGCACTTCTTCGCGCATGCGGGCTTGCAGCGCTGCGATTACCTTGTCGGTGGCGGCGACCCCCACATCGGCTTGCAGCAGCAGCGCCTCGATTTCCATCACCGCATCGTCGTTGAGCGGCCCCTGGCCGACGATCGCCTTGAGCTGGTTGACCAGGCTGAGGCGGGTTTTATTTAACCCCTGGCGCAGCTTGTTGAGCCAGGTGATCTCTTCGGCGGAGATGTCGTCGGGGCGACGGCCCTGGGCGGCGAGCACCTCCGCCGACCAGAGAAAGGCTTCGTCGAGGTCAATATCGAGCAGAAAAGGTGCTGGCGCGGTGGCGACGGCTGGCTCTGCCTCTGGCTCCACAATGGCGGTGGCTTCGAGCTGGGCCAGGCGCTGCTGGCGTTCCGCTTCTGCCTGTGCCCAGAAAGGGCGGGGGGCAGCAGGTTCAGAATTGACCTCAACGGTGAGGGCGGTCTCTGGGGCCGCAGTCTCTGCCGCCAATGCTGAGGCTGGTTCAGGTGCTGCTTCAGGCGGTGCTTCGGCGGTGGTCAAAACGTCTGCTGTTTCAGCTGCTGCTTCGACCGCTTCGGCGTCAGGAGCTGTCACAGGTGCTGATTCAGGGGCAGAATCTGTCTCTGAAGCCTCTATTTCAGAGACAGATTCTTTGGCTGGTTCAGTGGCCTCTACCTCAGGCGGTTTCTCCTCAGGCGGTTTCTCCTCAGGCGCTTCGGCCTTGGCTTCGGCCTGCTGTTTTTGAATATTTTGGTAGGCGGCTTTGGCCCACTTAAGGTAGTCTTCTGACGAGAGCTGGGGGGTCGCAGGGGCAGATTCTTTGGCTGTTTCGGGAGCCTTTGACTCAGCACTTTTAGCTTCAGCATCGGCGCTGTCAGAGTTGTCGAAACCGCGCTGAAACCAGTTGAACCCAGACATATCAAAGCTACCTTGCGGACGTTGTTGCTGTTGTTAGTTGCTGTTGCTAATAGTAAGGCGTTATCCCTTCCTGGGAAGGGCAACCCTAAGCCACCGGGCTATCTACCGCCACCACATCACCCTCTGGTGCATTACCCCCGGCCTCGCGGTTGACCACCCGGCGCAGCACGCCGTTGATAAACCGAAAGCCGTCGTCGTCGCTGTAGCGCTTGGCCAGCTCCACTGCTTCGTTGATGGCGACTCGGTCGGGGGTGCCCAGGTAGTTCATCTCGACTACGGCCAGGCGCAGAATGTCGCGATCAATGCGGGGCAGGCGCTTGAGGTTCCAGGCGACCATGGCTTCGTCGAGCACGGCATCGACCTGGGTTTGATGCTTGGCGGCGTGGCTGATTAGCTCTAGGGCAAAGGCTTTGATCTCAGACTGGTTACTGAGGCGAATGAACTCGGGCAGCTCGACCGCGTGGGCCAGCCGATTGATGGCGGTTTGGGTGAGGGCGATCGCCGCTTCGACCATGGCCCGCCCCTTTTCGACATCGCTGGCGCGGGTGCCGCTGTCGATCAGCTGCTGGTTGGCCTGCTTAAGCTCGTCGGAGGCGGTTTCGAGGGCGTCTTTAGCTTCGGCGGTGAGGGTTTGAATAGCGGACAGCAGCAGCTTTTCAAAGTCTTGCGATCCCAGTGCCCCAGGCGCTAGTCTGCCGGGCTTGTCAGAAAGCTGGCTGAGGCCCAGCAGGGCCAACTCGCGGGCCATACGGCGAGCTTGCATAATCTATATCTCCCAGACGCGGCGGTGTTTGATTCTAGCTAGAGCAAATCACCCGATAACCGCTGCGTCTACCGAAGTAAACTCAGCCGCCTCGATCAGCGTGATCTGTGGGCTAGAACCAGGCTACATCTTAGCAATCTTCGTCTACGGGCAAGACGGAAAGTTGCTGGGGATACTCAGCTCGGTTAGGGGTCACCTCGGCGCTTAGCTCGGCACCGCCCAGGCCCAGAGAAATAGGCAGCTGGCTCTCAGCCAGGGCCGCAATGCGGTCGGGGGGCACCGCCGAGGCCAGGTTGGGGCCAACAATGCCGCCGGAGAGCAGCACCTTAAAGGCCTCTTCGATGGAAATGGCCAGGTTGACCACGTCGGTTTCGGGCACGATGGCGTACCAGCCGCTAGTGGGGTTGGGGGTGGTGGGCACAAACACGCTGAGCATTTTGGGGGTGCCGGTGGTGGCGGCGGTCATGGCCCCGGTGACAAAGGCGATCGCCCAAATGCCCTTGCGCGGATACTCCACCAGCACCACTTTGCGAAAGCGAGTGCTGGAGTCTTGAAAGACAGTCTGAAGCAGCTGTTGCAGGGTTTTGTACACCGACCCGGCCAGCGGAATCGACTGCACGACTTTTTCGCCCACATCTAGCAGCCAGCGCCCGGCAATGTTGCGGGCCATGAGGCCGATGATCAAAATGGCTAGCAGCGGCACCGAGAGGCCAATCAACAGGTTGATCAGGTTGACCAGCACGGGGTTGAGGCCATCGAAGGGAGTCAGCTGCTTGGGAAACCGGGTCAGCAGCCGCACCACCCAGCCCGAAATAGTGATGGTCAACCAAATAGTGGTGGCCAGCGGAATAATCACCAGTAGACCGGCGATTAGATCATTCTTCAGGTCTTGTCTGATCTTTTGCAGCACGGGTAGCTTGGGGTGATCGGGGCCAGACATGGAAGAATTGTCGAGGGTAGGCGAACCGTTTAAGTCCATAATCCCGAAATGTTGTTTAGGGATGAATGAGGCTACGAAAGCAGAAAGCCAGCGTCTGATAAAGCGTCTTGTTAAAAAAAGTGGGCAAAAACAAAGAGCGGGCGAAACGCGAGCGGTTGGAAGACCTAAAATACAACGACCTGTGACAACATTGTAAACAAATGTATCGAGATGGGGGCGAAATATAAAGCTCCGATGCTTAAATTTCGGCTTTAGTACCCCCATCCTAAAACAAATGAGTAGCGTGGCTAACATTTTAGCCCTAGGCCCGCCTGCGGTTAAGCTAAGCCCAGCAGGTGGCGGGCCAGGGTGAGGTAGAGCAGCACCCCCAGCACGTCCACAATGGTGGTGATAAACGGGGCCGACATCAGGGCCGGGTCAAAGCCCAGCTTGTCAAATAAAATCGGCAGCCCCCCCCCGGCGGTGGAGGCCAAAATAGAGATGGCCACCAGGCTAATGCCGACGGTGAGGGCGACCGCCAGATTGCCCTGGAGCAGGTAGGCCCAGACCGTGACCACAACCCCCAGCATCAGACCCAGCACGGTACCGGCGATCGCCTCCCGCCGAATCACCGAAAGCGCCTGCTTAGAGCTGATTTCTTGGGTATTGAGGCCGCGAATCACCACCGTAGACGACTGCGCCCCGACGTTGCCGCCGCTGCCAATCAGCAACGGGATAAAGGCGGCGAGGGCCACCACCTGCTGCAAAATATCTTCTTGGCTGCGAATCACGGCGGTGGTGACGGTGTTGGTGATCAGCAAAATCGACAGCCACACCACCCGCTTGCGGGCCACATCAAACAGATTTGACTGAAAGTAGCTGTCGCCGCCGCTCTGGACACCGCCCAGGGCGTAGATGTCTTCGGTGGTTTCAGCCTCGAGCACGTCGATCAGGTCGTCGACGGTGATGATGCCTACCAGGCGGTCTTCGGTGTCAACTACAGGCACCGCCAAAAAGTCGTAGCGCTGCACCATGCGGGCGACCTCTTCTTGGTCGGTGTCGGTGCGCACTGAGATCACGTCGCGGGTCATCAGGTCGCCAATGGTCTGCTCGGGCTGGCCCGTGACCAGGTGCCGCAGGGAGATAATGCCGGTCATGCGGCGGGCGGCATCGGTGACAAACAGATAATAGATCGTCTCGCTGACGAAGGCGCGGCTGCGAATGTAGTCTAGGGCGCGCAGAATTGTCCAGTTTTCTTTGAGGGCGACGTACTCGGGGGTCATGATCCGCCCGGCGGTGCCCGCCGCGTAGCCCAGCAACTGGGCCGTGGCCTCCCGCTCTTGGGGGCTGAGCTGGGTCAGCAGGCTGCGCACAAACTTGGCGGGCAGCTCGTCAAAGAGACGGGCGCGATCGTCGGGCGACATTTTATCGACAATATCGATCACGTCCTGCCGCTTGAAATCTTCGATCAGGGCCTGCTGAATGCTGCTGTCGAGGTTTTCGTAGACCTCGATCGCCTCGCCTTTGCTCAGCAGCCGAAAGGCGATCGCCTGCATGGCCTCGGGCAAGTCTTCAATCGCTTCGGCAATATCCGCAGGCTGCACCGGCACCAGCAGCGCTTTGGCTCCCGGCAAATTACCCTGCTCGAGCAGCACCTGGAGCTGCGATCGCACCAGCTCTTGCAGCTCTCTCCGGTCTACGGTGAGGGTAGGCGGTGTGTTCTGCGCCTCGGTCAATGGCTCGCCCCGGCGATACAACTGCCACTAGTCTAGTGGCCCTTGGCATCTCAGAGAAGCCAAATCGTTAGGATTATTCCCCCAACACCGACAAAAGCCCACATCATCGCCCTACACCTCCTGCTGTGACCTGCTCAGGTGCAAATCCCTAGCCAACGGCACCGGGCTGAGCCATTGACACAATAGGCGCATCGACTGTTTTAGCCTGCATTAGGGACATGCGTTGAAGTAAAGTACCGAACGCGTTGGTCAGTGTAGGGTGCATTCGCGGAGCAATGCACCAGCAGGAAAGATGGAAATTGGTACCTTATTTTCTTGCGAGTCCCTTAATTCATAACGCGAAGGAAATGCCTGTCATTCCCGTTTCCACGGGAATCTATGCGAAGCACCATACTCTCTAGTGGATTCCCGCCTGCGCGGGAATGACGGGAGTGAATTCCCGCTCCACGCCTGCGCGGGGGCAGGCTGTGCGCCAAAATGACGTGCAGTTTCTTAGGCTGATGAATAACGCAGGCTGGGGTTGAGCGATCGCGTTCTAGCTAACTTAGACTGGGGCAACGACCCCAAACTAAGCAGATTGATCCTCTGGTGCCCAACAACCGCATTTCTCTAGTCACCGGCCCGGCCCGATCGGGCAAAAGCGAGTGGGCTGAGAACCTGGCCGAGACCTCTGGCCAGGCGGTGATCTATATCGCCACCTCCACCCTTGACCCAGCAGATATGGACTGGCAGCAGCGGGTGCAGCTGCACCGCGATCGCCGCCCCGACCACTGGCAGCTCCAAGAAGTGCCCATCGCCGTCCCCGCCGCCATTCTCGCCGCCACCGCCCAAGACTGCCTGCTAATCGACTCCCTGGGCACCTGGCTGGCAAACCTGCTCGACCAAGACGACGCCACCTGGCAGAGCACCGTGCAAGCCCTCATCGAGAGCCTGCGCCAGACCCCTGCTACCGTGATTTTAGTTTCAGAAGAAACCGGCTGGGGGGTGGTGCCTGCTTACCCGATCGGGCGGCTGTTTCGCGATCGCCTCGGCTATCTCACCCGCCAGGTGGGCACCGTCGCGGGCGCAGTTTATTTAGTTGTGGCCGGGTACGCGGTGGATGTAAAGGCTTTGGGTAAGCGGGTTTAGGGTCTACGGTCAGCCGTATATCCTGAACCTCAGACCGTAAACCCGCCTATTTACACCTCAAACCCGTCCATCTCATACCCCTCCCACTTGCCGTCAAACTTTTCTGCCACTAGCGGCGTCAAGGTCAGCTTCGGCGAGCTGTCGCTTGACACCTCTACCCGCAGGCCAGAGTAAGGGCGCTTGAGGTGTTTGCTGTCTCCCGTGCGGCCTAGATAAAGGTGCGACTTGGCTACAGCACGGGTAGCACCGCTGATGGTTTCTGTGATCACTGGCCCTTCTGGCCGCTGCCGTCGCAGGCTGTAGCCGCTGCCGCCGCAGACTACCCAGGGAATGTGGGCGTCGCCGTGGCCGGTGGCCCCGGTGCGCAGGTAGTCGAAGCAGTGGGCGTGGCCGTTGAGCACCAGATCGACCAACGGGCGGCCCTGGCTGTGGTGGTTAACTTCAGCCGCCACAGCATTGAGCACCTGGCGCAGGTGGTGGCGCACGGCCAGGGTTTGCCCCTGGGGCCACTTGGTGGCTTCGGTGACGTAGGGCGGGTGGTGAAAAAAGAGAATACGGCCCCGCGCCATGGGGTCTTGCCAAGAGGCAATCAGGCGATCGCGCAGCCAGTCGAGCTGTTCGGTATCCACCCTGGGGGAACGGTTGCCGTTGAGCTGTTTGTCGATGTCGTAGAGCTGCTCATCGATGGACTCCATCTGCCCTGTAATATCCTCGTGATCGTCTTCGTCAACCAGGTTAAACATCTCCAGGCCAGCCTGGCGGATTAAGTCGGCTTTGTGCATCTCGAGCTGCTGGCGCTGCTGCGCGAGGGCTTGACGATCAGATTTGGTGTAGGCCACCGGTAGGGGCTGGTTAAACGTATTTGAGTCAAGGGCAAAGAAGTCGATGCCCCCGTAGCGAAAGGTGTAGTAGCGGTTGGGCAACCGGGTAAACTGGCCGGGGCGATAGGTGAGGGCGCGATCGCCCGCATCGGTGCTGGTGTAGTGAGCCTCGAGGTATTCGCCCAGCTGCGCCTCTGGCACCGCCCGCAGATAGTCTAAAAACGCTCGGGCAAAGGCATCGCCCTGGTAAGAGCCATGCCAGCTCACGTCTAAATCAAGAAAAAGGCGCAGCAGGTAGCGCAGGGGGGTGGTAATGCCCGAGGCCAGCCCCACAAAAAAAGGCAGGTCGTAGTAGTCGTGGTTGCCCAGCACCGGCAGTATGGGGTGCTTGAGAACCATGCGATCGTATTTAATCTGGTGGTAGTCGCCCACCAGCCACTCCTGGTAGGGCTTGATAAAGTTTGACCCATACTGCTCGCGCGAACCCACCAGATACACCACATCCCCGGTGTGGAGCGTAAAGCTGGCCGAGTCAAGGTGGGGCAAAAGCTGCTGGGCCACCTGGCGCTGGGGGCTGCTGGTGCGGTGTCGCCCGGTGCCGCTGTCGCCGATGACTAAAAATGAGAAGCTGTCTTTATCTGCGCCGCCATCGTCCAACACCACGCGGGTTTGGTCAATGCCGCGCTCGACGATCTGGGGGTGCTGCCACCGCACCCGCTGCTGCATCTTGCGAATCTTGGTTTCAATGGAAGGCTCGGTAACCAGTTTAGAAGACATAGCCGGCTCAGATGCGAGTTATAAGATAACCCCTTAGCACGGATTTGGCTGAAGCTGCGGGAGCGTAGCCAACATCAGTCTCTCCAGCAGGAAAATGTTGCCCGGTTCCAGACCCTACTCATACTTTTCGCCGCTGAGAATGAAGATGGGGTCTACCGCTGCAAATACCTGGTAGTTGCCCTTGGTCTCCAACCGGTTGACCGCAGGCTGGGCGGCTTCAATGTTGCGCACCCGCAGCTGGGCAAAGGTTTCTGACACCACGTAGAGGGTTTCGAGATTCCCTGCCGTCACGACTATCCGCCCCAGGGAGGGTAGGTAGTCCCACGCGGTCAGCAGAATGTCTTTGAGATTGCGCCCGCCTTCGACAAAAATGCAGTCGGGGTGGTGGGGCAGCTCGCCCAGGCAGCCGGGGGCGCTGCCCTGGATGACTTCCACATTGGTGAGGCCAAAGCGATCGCAGTTGCGCCGTATCAGCTCCGCTACATCCTCGTCGCGCTCGACCGCCACCACCCTGCCCGCCGGAATCATCAGCGCGGCTTCGATCGCCAGGGTGCCGGTACCCGCGCCAATGTCCCACAGCACATCCTTGGGTTTGAGGCGCAGGTAGCCCAGCAGCAGCAGCCGCACCTCCCGACTGCTGAGGGGAATGCCGGGCAATTGCTCAAACAGGTGGTCGGGAATGCCAGGGGTGGCGTAGGGCCAGAGTTTCGCCATAGAATTGCCGAGAATAGCGCTGGCTCTATTATGGCGGAGGGTATGAAACGCGTTTACCACCACGAGTTTGTTGTGCCCCTTGAGGTGGTTGATGGCAACGGCCACGTCAACAACGTCGCCTATGTGCAGTGGATGCAGGATATCGCCATTGCCCACGCCACCAGCGTCGGCTGCACCGCTGAGACCCAGGCTCTGGGGGCCACCTGGGTAGCGAGATCGCACCAGATCACCTACCTGCGCCCCGCCTTTGGGGGCGATCGCCTGCGCCTCAGCACCTGGGTCACCACCCTGCGCAAAGCCCGCAGCACCCGCCAATACGAGTTTTTGCGGCTCAGCGATGACGCCGTGCTGGCGACCGGCGCTACCGACTGGGTCTTTGTCGATGCGGCTACCCACCGCCCCCGCTCGATTCCGGCCTCTGTGTCTGGCTGCTTTGACCTGGTGGCTGCCACCGATTGATCGAGCTTTTGCTAAGACAACCTCGGGGTCGCCCTAGGATCTGACTTTTCCTGCTAAGTCCTACAACCACCTGATAGCAAGGGTTCTAAACCGGATTTTGCTGTCAAGAAGCTAGGGCTATTGACAATTACCTACGGGTTTTTAGGGTTCCTAGCCCGCGTGAATCAGGTGGATCTTTAGGCCCGAAAGATAACGGGAAAAGTCAGGCCCTAGAATGTATAAGGTGGAGGTTGGTCTGGGGTCATGGCCTGGGGCGATCGCCCCATTGACTCCCTCGATCTAGGTCAGGTGGGGCTACGGGGGGTTTCGCAGCCCCACTTGCAATACCTGCAAACCATGGGCGTGGCCAGCTCCATGACCCTCTCGCTGACCACCGATCGACACCTGTGAGGGTTAGTGGCCTGCCACCACTATCAGCCCAAGCAGCTGCCTCCCCACCGCCGCATGGGCTTTCACCTGCTGGCCAAGGTCGCCAGTTTAGAGGTCATGCGCCACCAAGAGCAAGAGCGCAGCTACTACAATGCCCAAAACGAAATATTGCTCAATCAGCTGGGCAGCGCCATTAACAAAACCGCAGGTGCCGTGCTCAAAACCCTAACGGCCAATGCCGATATGTTGTTAGAGATGTTTGGTGCCCAAGGGGTGGCCCTTGTCCTAGATCACGACTGTGCCCTGGTGGGGCATACCCCCGCCCAACCCGATATCCAGGCGCTGGTGACGTGGCTGTCGCAGCACAATTCAGACCAAATTTTTGCCACCCAATGCCTGGCAGAGGCCTATCCTGACAGTGGCCAATGGTCAGAGCCTTCGCCAGGGCTGCTCGGTATTTCGATTTTTTTACAGCAGCCTCGGCCCGTGTCGTACCATATTTTGCTGTTTCGCCCTGAGCAGTTGCAAACCGTCAACTGGGCTGGAGAACTGAGCGCCAGCGTAGCGGTCGATGAGCAGGGCACCAGGCAGCTTTGCCCCCGCAACTCTTTTAACGAGTGGAAGGAGTTGGTCAGCGGCCAGTCGTTGCCCTGGCTGCCCCAGCAGCTCGCAGCGGCGAATAATTTACGCAACATCCTAATGTTAGCGGTGCTCAACTTTTCTAACGCTGCCCTCGAACGGGCCGCCGCTCGGGCCGAGGTGGCCAACCAGGCGAAGAGCGAGTTTTTGGCCAATATGAGCCACGAAATTCGCACGCCCATGAATGCGGTGCTGGGGTTTACCGATCTGCTGCAAACCATTACCGACGACCCGTAGCGCTCGATTATTTAGAGGCCATCTCCTCTAGTGGTAAAACCCTGCTGTCGCTCATTAACGACATTCTCGACCTGTCTAAAATTGAAGCTGGTCAAATGAACCTGAATCTAGAGCCAACGGATGTGGCGCTGCTGATTCAGGATATTCAACGTATTTTTCAGCAAAAGGCGGCTGAAAAGGGCATTCGGCTGCGAGTGATATTAGATACGGGGTTGCCCAAGGCACTGCTGCTAGACGACGTGCGGCTGCGCCAAATTTTGTTTAACCTGGTGGGCAATGCCCTAAAATTTACCGAGCAGGGCCATGTGGATATCGAAGCGTCTTGTGCGGTGCTGCCAGGGCCTAAAAGCGACCCAGTAGTCAGCTTGAACATTGCCGTAGCTGACACAGGAATTGGCATTGCGGAGGCCGATCAGCACCTCATTTTTAATGCCTTCACCCAAAGTGATGGGCAAAGCGATCGCAAATTTGGCGGCACCGGCCTGGGGCTAACCATTACCTACCGACTCACCCACCTGATAGGGGCACCATCAATGTGCAGAGCCAACCTGGCCACGGCAGCGTCTTTACCTGCCAGTTTAAAGAGGTGGCGGTGGTCACCGAGGGTGGCCCCAAGCAGACCGTGAATACTGCGAAGATCGACCTCAATCAATTTCCGCCGCTGACGGTTTTGGTGGTAGACAACATCCAGTCAAACCAGGACTTAATCGCAGGCTATTTTAGCCATACCCATCACCACCTGCTGTTTGCCCAGGATGGTCTGCGGGGTATGCAGGTCGCCCAGGCCCATCGGGCAGACCTGATTTTTCTCGATCTGCTGATGCCTGTCATGGGCGGCCACGAGACAGCGATCGCCCTGAAGCAAGATCCCACTACCCGCCACATTCCAATCATTTTGATTACGGCTTCCTTAAGCTATGCGGGCAAAACCATTACCCCTAACAGCCCGTACGCTGGGATCTTGCACAAGCCTGTGAATCGTCAGCAGATTGCAGATGGCGAGCTTTGGGGCGGGCTGCGACACCTTCCCCCTCGGCGGCTCCTTGGCAGGCCCAAGAGGTGGATATGCTCAGCCACATTGTCAGGGTAAGCGCAAGAAAAACACCGAGAAATTGTGTTACGTTGCGAGACCTGCGGCAAGGACAGTGAGCATATAGTCAGGACTCATTGAGGCCCGCTTCGCCTTTTGTTTAAGACTTCGTTTCTTTGAGGTTTCTTGATTGAGCACACCGATGGCCAAGCGTCGCAGGAGAGCCCTATTCTCGCCCCCGTGGCCGCGCCGAGTGCGGGACTTATCCTCACCCCAGGTGACATCAAGCACCCAGTGGAGTTGATTCTCAATCCCCCAGTGGGTGCGAATGGCCCGGCCAA
>QBMN01000055.1 GCA_003241845.1 Shackletoniella antarctica
CTGCCCTGGCAAATCTAGCCCAAATTGGCTCAACTATTTAATCCTCGATCCTTAGGAGTCAAGCTCCTAAATCCCTATATTTTCTCATTCTCCGGTTCTTGGGGAGAATGGCTCTCTCCTTCGGCTACAAGTAAGAGCATAAACTTCTTTGCTTCTTGAGGCATTGCTTCCAATAGACTTTGCAGGTTATCTATCCTTATATTGTGGCCATTCTTGAACTGTCTTATCCGCATAGTAGACAGACCAGTTTCATTAGCCAAATCAACTACCTTGAGATCGAATCGGCTCAATGTTTCCTTAAATGCGTGGTGGAAATCCATGGTTGATATTAAAAGTATCGTCCACTCCGAGTCAGTATAACGGCTGCGGTCGCACCTTCCAGGCAGGGCACCATTACCCTAGCAGCGGTGAGAGCTTAGATGCACCAATACCAAGCCCTCCATCGGCGGCGCTGTCCCGAGGGGGGCTTGGCTTGCTGCGGGCCAACAGGGCTAGCTGATGTAATGCTGATTCATCCGCGCAACATCCTCTGCAAATCTGGCCCTCACCTCCTCTGGCCCCACCACAATGCAGTTGCTTCCGTAGCGGCGAACTTCGCGGAAGAACCAGAAGGTGTGATTGACCTGCCGCACGATGCGGCGGGCCTGCTGGTCGGGAAGCCATTCGTTCACCAGGTCGGCTTCGGTTTTGGAGCGATAGCTAAAGGCCAGGCTGTTCAGCAGCCAAAACTCGACCTGGATGGTGCTGAGTTGGGGTTGCCAGTGCCCCTCTGCCGGGGAGATGACGGCCTCATCGGGGATGCGGTCTAGGCGTAGCGACCAGTTATGGAGCAGGGCCTCAATGTCGCGGCTGCCTTCTGTCTCGTCGCACCAGCACTCCAGGTACTGGCGGTCTTCGTAGGTGACGATTTTGGCGTGGCGAATGGTGAAGTTCCAGAGGCGACCGGCGGCATCTTGGTAGGTAAGGCGAAAGGGCCTCTGGAGGCGAATACAGCGCTCAATCTCCATTCGCCAGGGAGTGCTGGGTCGCTCGACAAAGGCCTGAATTTCTTGGCGCAGGGGCAGGTTGATCTCGCTGCGCTCTAGCAGCAACTCGGCGATCGCCACCGCTTCAGCCAAATAGCCCAGGTCAATGCAGAGATTGCGGGCGCGGTTGAGGGCATTGATGCGATCGCGCCCCCAGTCGTGATTCGCGGCCAGGCGTAGCTCACCGTTGGCGATCGCCTTGACCAGTTTCGAGACGTTGGGGTTGTCGCCCCAGGTTTGGTCAAACGCCAGCGCCAGATGCTCCAGCTGGGTTTTTTCTTGGTCTGACACCGAGAGCGTCAGGGCGCGGCCTTTGCGAGTCATTGTGGTAGCCACCCGAGTGTACGGACACTTTGCATGGATTGAGTCTTGAATATCTCTATTGTGGTTGCCATGATGGAGGAAAGCAACAACACACGGACATTTTCTGGTTGACCCGACGATGCCTGCCCCCACTATGACGATGGATGAAAGAACGCTCCTAGAGCGGATCACCGTAGACCCGGAACTGTTTGGGGGTAGGCCTATTGTTCAGGGCCAGGCGATCACGGTAGAGGGAGTGCTGGCAAGCATGGTGGCTGGGGCTTCTTTAGAGGAGGTTTTGATCATCTACTCGGAGCTGAGCCGGGAGGATGTGCTGGCCTGTCTGGAATATGCCCGCCGGTTGGTCGCCCTCATGCGGCTAAAAGGTACGGATCTAACGCTCAGGCGAGCGTAGTTTCAAGCAGGGTGTCCGGCGAAACATTGTGTTTCATCACGCCTTATGGACGATCGCAGAGTTGATGCACCAAGGTTGGGAGTAATGCAATGGGCACCCTAGAAAAGAGTCCATCGGTAATTAACAGCATCTAGGCACATTTTCTAGCAGTGAGTTGGGGATTAACCATTGGCAGGCACCGAGAACAGCAACACCCTCAGCCCCGGTCAGATCGTCCATGTCAGGTCGCGCCAGTTTTTGGTTGAAGAGGTGACTCCCGCCCCTGTGGCCACAGGCGATACCCTGGTACGGCTGGCCTGCCTGGAGGACGATGCCCAGGGCGAAGCACTAGAGGTATTTTGGGAACGGGAGATCGACGCTCAGGTGATCGAAACTTCCTCCTGGGAGGCGGTGGCCCATAAAGGCTTTGATGACCCGCGCTATTTCTCGGCCTACCTCCATGCGCTGCGGTGGAACTGCGTCACCTCTACCGACCCAAAGCTGTTTCAGGCCCCCTACCGGGCGGGGATTGAGGTCAAGGCCTACCAGCTAGAGCCGCTGCGGAAGGCTCTGCGGATGCCCAGGGTGAACCTGTTTATTGCCGACGATGTGGGCTTGGGTAAAACCATCGAAGCGGGGCTGATCCTGCGCGAGATGCTGATGCGGCAGAAGATTAAGCGGGTGGTGATTTCTTGCCCGCCGTCGGTGGTGCGCCAGTGGCAAGAGGAGATGGAGAGCCGCTTCGGCCTGACGTTTATTGTGTTTGATCGCGAGTTTGTGGCCGCCAGACGGCGCGAGCGGGGCTACGGCATCAACCCCTGGAAGACCCATACCCGCTTTATCATTTCCCATGCGCTGCTGCGGGATGAAACCTATGCCGCCCCCCTGCGGGACTGGCTGGGCGATTTCTCTGCCGGGTCGATGCTGATTTTAGATGAGGCTCACAATGCCGCTCCCGCCAGTGCCTCGCGCTATGCCGTGGATTCGCAATTAACTAAGACAGTCCGCGAGTTGGCTCCCCGGTTTGAGCATCGGCTGTTTTTGTCGGCCACGCCCCACAATGGCCACTCCAATAGCTTTGCGGCCCTGCTCGAAATTCTCGACCCCCAGCGGTTTTGCCGGGGAGTGCCGGTGCGCAGCAAAAAGCTGCTGGATGCGGTGATGGTGCGGCGGCTGAAGCAAGACCTGCGAGAAATCAACGAGCCTGACTTCCCAAAACGGGAGATTGTACCAGTCATTATTGATGGGCTACCGGAGGATGCCCCAGAGCTGAAACTGGCGCGGCTGTTGCAAGCCTACCGCAAGCGGCGGGAGCAGCGCCTGAAAGATGCCCCCCGCTCGACCCAAGCTACCGCCATGCTGGTGCTGACCAACCTGCAAAAGCGGCTGCTGTCTTCCATTGAAGCCTTTGCCCGCACCCTCAGCGTCCACCGTCGGGCGATTGAGCGGCAGGCTCAGCAACAGCAGAGCGCGACCCAGGGCAGCCTCTCCCTACTGATGGAAAGCCCAGGGGCGGACGATGACCGGGCCGACCTGCAAGAAGATGAGGTGCTGGCGGAAGAAGATCGCCAGATGGAAAAGGCTACCTATGCCGCTGGGGAGGCAATTTCGCAGGAGGAGCTAGCCCTACTAGAAGAAATGACTCAGCTGGCGGAGCAGGCCCGACGACAGCCCGATAGCCGCATTGTGGAGTTGGAGAAATGGCTGCGGCAACATCTCTGCCCTGACCTGGGGCAGCCCAGGGCCAAATGGCTAAACCGACGGGTGCTGATCTTTACGGAATACACCGACACCAAGCGTTATCTAGAGCAGCAGCTCAAGGCCATCATCGCCGGTTCTGCCCAGGAGGATGATCGCATTGGCACCTTCCACGGCGGCATGGGGGACGATCGCCGCGAGGACATCAAAGCGGCCTTCAATGCCGACCCGGCCCACAACCCCCTACGCATTCTGATCGCCACTGATGCGGCGCGGGAGGGAGTTAACCTGCAAAACTTCTGCGCCGACCTGTTCCACTTCGATGTGCCCTGGAACCCCAGCCGCATGGAGCAGCGCAACGGGCGGATTGACCGGAAATTGCAGCGATCGCCCATCGTCCACTGCCACTACTTTGTCTTGCTCCAGCGGCCCGAAGACCGGGTGATTGATGTGCTGGTGAAAAAGACTCAGCGGATTCAGGAGGAACTGGGCAGCCTGTCGCCTGTGGTGGAAAAGAATGTGACCAAGCTGCTAGAGCAGGGCATTCGCGCCGACCAGGCCGAGGCATTGAGCGGGGCCATTAACAATGCCGACCAAGCCGATGCCGAGTCTACGGGGCGGGGCACGGCCATTAAAGAAGAGCTGGAGGCGATTCGCCTGCGGCAAGACAAGCTGCGGCAGCAGCAGGTGGAGCTAGAGGGCATGCTGCGCGACTCTAAGGAGTGGCTGGGGCTGAGCGATCGCCACTTTCGCGATGCTCTGTCGGTCTCGCTAGAGCTGATGGGGTCGGCGGCGCTAGCGCCCCTCTCGGCGGCGGAGGCGGTAGACAACGAAGAGCGCAGCCGCTGGACGGTGCCCGCCCTCGACCAGCAGGCCGGGGCCGACCCCTCCTGGGCCACCACACTCGATACCCTGCGGGCACCCCGCCAGCGGGGGCAAAAGCTGTGGGACTGGCGCAAAGAAGCACCGATTCGCCCGGTGGTGTTTCGCGATCCGGGGTCGTTGGATGGGGAGGTGGTGCACCTGCACCTAGAACACCGCATGGTGCAGCGGCTGCTGGGGCGGTTCCTCTCCCAGGGGTTTCTCTACGATGAGCTGACGCGGGCCTGCGTGTGCCGCACCGATGACCCGATACCGAGGGTGATTATTTTGGGGCGGCTGTCGCTCTATGGGGAGCGGGCGGCTCGGTTGCACGATGAGGTGGTGACGGTGGCGGCGGAGTGGCTCGACCCAGAGGCCAGGGGCCGGGGCAAGCTGCGCCCCCTGACCGAAGGCGAGAAGAAGGATGTGATGCAAATTTTGGAGGCATCGCTGGCGAATCGGCGGCTGCAGGAGGTGCCAGAGACGCTAATGGAGCGGCTGAAGGGGTTTGTGGCCCGCGATGTGGAAGATTTGCTGCCGAATCTGGAGCGGCGGGCGACGGAGCTAACGGAGCGGGCAAAGCGGAAGCTGGCCCAGCGGGGCGATCGCGAAGCGGCAGAGATGAAAACCCTGTTGGAGGAGCAGCGGGACAGAATTCTTAAGCAGGAGCAGCAGTATGAGACGTTGCAGCTGGGCTTGTTTAACCGGGACGAGATGCGGCAGATTGAGGCGGATCGGCGGCACTGGCGCACCAGGGTAGAGCAACTGGCGGAGGAGATTGTGACGGAGCCGGAGCGGATTCAGCAGACCTATCAGGTGAAGGCTGAGCGCATCGAGCCGGTGGGGATTGTGTATTTATGGCCTGTATCCAGCTAAGAGTAAAACCAATGGCAAGAATGAGGCTACAAGATTACAAACAAGCGTTGCGTGACCATTTTGGAGCCGCCACCTCTAGGCAGTTGCGCAGTAACAAAATTTGGCTAGAGTTTGCCCAGGAAAACGGCTTACCTGCACTCCATGGGTTTGATGCTTGGAAGCAAGCCTATGAAGCAATTTTTGACGCGGCTGAAACGACGGATAGTGAGACCATTTCCAGCGATAAAGCCCCTGATCTAGAAGCGGTCATCAATCATGGCCTTAAAGGCTTTCAAGCTTTCACCGAGTCGATTTTGCCTGCAAAGAAGGTGACAGAGGCTATAGATCATCTTCACGGTGAAGTTGAGGGTGTGGGAGACGCCGTTGAAGATGTCGTCAATGATGGGCTGTTAAACATCCAGCAGGGCTTTACCGATAATGCCCTGGGAGCTATTTTTTCCCCATTCCAGAGGCAAAAGGGCACAGATAAGCCTAACGCTGACGATACCGCCAGCAAAGCGGAGATCACCTTAACCGTGATCAGCCACCGAGGATGGGATATCGAGGCTCACGAACCTGTTTTAGAGGATGTGGCTTCGTTTACAGAGCTTCAAGACCCTCAAGGGCATACGGTTGGGGCGCTACTGCAATATTCGCCTGAGCAAAGTCAGCAGCTTGCAAATCATTTTCGCAGCTTGAGTTTACACAGCCCAAATGCCTGGCACCAGGGCAAGTTGAACCCAGCGGTCGTAGACCAGATGGGGGCTGCCTCTGCGGTGGTGGCTTCTGGTTTGCAGATGGGGCAAATGTTTAGGGTGGTAGGCCCACCAGAGTTAGTTTCTGGCTTATCCAAGGGGATTTACCAGATGGTGCAAAGCGGCGGTGGATCGCTCGGGACCGTGAGTAAAGTCGCCGGAGGAGGGTTTGCGGGACAGCTGCGTTTTGCTCAAGCCTCTGCCTTCCCCATTCTGGCTCCTGTCGTTGCTTACCAGGTGCTGCACGCCATTGTGGGCACCCAGCAGTTGAACCAAATCAACCAGCGCCTCGCCCACATGGAGAAAACCTTAGAAGAACTCCACGTCAGGCAGGAAGCCGAGATCATGGGAGAAATTTACTACGCCATCAATGTCTTAGACGATATTCAGGCAGAGCGGATGCATACCGGCGTTTTCACAGCAGATGCCAGTAACCGCTTAGCCCTGGTCGAAAAGAACATTCTTGCCATCCTTGAACGAAACCGCTTGTTAGTTGAGCGATTTAGGGATAAAACAAAAACCACTAAGTCTCACCGAGGCCGCCAAGGTGCTCGCAGTGCAGCTGAGCTACTTAAATCAGACGGGGCTCAGGCCGTCCACGACATGCAGTGTTTGATCGGGCTTATTGCCGCAGACCTTAAGCTTGAGCAGCTTTTATTGCTGTTGGCGATGCAAAATAACCCAGCAGACGTAGGGCGTCGGCAAGATCGCATTCGCGACAAAATGCAGAAGCATGAGCAGGCTCTAGAAAATCTTCCCTCGGTTCAGGAGCTTGAGCGTCATGCTGACGCCTGTTTGAGAGCTATGCGGTGGTGGGAAAAGCTCACTGATTTTGGTCAGACATCGAAAGAGGTCAAAGACTCCCAATCTTTTGGCATAGAGGATGCCAAACCAGCATTGTCGGCCCTAAAGCCCAGTTTGAATGGCTACGTTTTCTGGCAGGACAAGGAGGGCATTCAGGTCTTCTCTATGCCTGGTGATGACCTCCGGCTCCAACCCACTAAGTTAGCCGCTGAGCAAAGCCTCGATATCTTGGAAGTCACAGTCGAGGAATACATCGATCCTGGCCGTACTTACAGGTTGCAGTTGCCAGAGATGGCAGATCCCGTAAGAGTTGCTGTAGCTGAAGAGGTAGAGCCGGGCCTATGGCTTGGCAAACAGCTTGACCAGGAACTGGAGCAGTCAGTCTTGATTCGAGCACAAGACTATTTCAAACCCCATCCGAGTTATGGGCTAGGGTAGGCTGCGTCATTAAAGCGAGCAACTATTTCTGCAACACGATTCATTGTCGCCATGCCATCCAAAGATCTCGACATCCTTAGACACCAAGAATGGCTGGGCCTGCTGCAACCCGTGGGCTTGGTCGTGTCGCCGCCTGCGTTGATCAAAGCCCAGGCAGTGATCGATCGCGCCAAGCTGGTCGATCTCCAAGAGCGCTTGCAGGCGGTTGTCTCCACCGAGGCCATCCCTCGCCATAAGGATGATGGCATTGCCTGGATTAAGAACTTCCCCGCCTTTACCCAGCAGGTGCTCGACTGGATGCCCGCAGACGTGGTGGCGGCGGCGGATTTGCCGGACAGCCTCTCGGCGGTGTTGCCCAGCTATGGCGAGACCCTGCGGCCCAGCTATGGCGTCAAAGACCCGGATAGCGACGAGTGGGTTCTGCTAATCCAAGAGCTGGCACCGGGGCTGCCCCTAGATGAAGATGACCCGGCGGCGGCGGCGGGGCAGGGGTGGAAGGCAAGCTTTCAGGCGAAGTTTGAGCGGCTGCTGCGGGAGACGGGCATCCCCACCGGGCTGCTGGTGAATGGTACAGAGCTGCGGCTGGTGTATGCGCCCAGTGGCGAGTCGTCGGGGTACCTGACCTTTCCCGTGCAGGCGATGGTGGAGGTGCCGGGGCGGCTGATTTTGGGCGCACTGGGTTTGCTGATTGGGGCCGATCGCCTCTTTAACGTGCCAGAAAACCAGCGGTTGAACCGCCTGCTGGTAGATAGCCGCAACTACCAGGCGGAGGTTTCGACTAAGCTGGCGAGTCAGGTGCTCGATGCCCTGTGGGAACTGCTGCGGGGCTTTCAGTCGGCGGATGCGGCGGCCAATGGCAAAATCTTTGCCCCCCTCTTATCTCCCCTCTCTCACTCTGGGCAAGGGGCCGGGGGTGAGGGCCAACACATCTACGGCGGCCTGATCGCCACGCTGATGCGGCTGGTGTTTTTGCTCTACGCCGAAGACGAGGGGCTGATGCCCGATGACGAGGTCTACCAGCGCCACTATGCCGTCTCGGGCCTCTACGAAAAGCTGCGGGAAGACGCGGGCAGCTACCCCGACACGATGGATCAGCGCTATGGGGCCTGGGCCTCGCTGCTGAGCTTGTTTCGGCTGGTGTATGACGGCGGCGGAGCCTATGAGGAATATCTGCCTGCTCGCCACGGGCAACTGTTTGACCCCGACGAGTATCCATTTTTGGAAGGGCGGCTTCAGGGCACCCAGTATGAGACCCATGGCCGGGTGGAAGCGCCTCGCGTTGCCGATGGCGTAATTTACCGAATGCTCGACAAGCTGCTGATGCTGAATGGGGAACGCCTCTCTTACCGCGCCCTGGATGTGGAGCAGATCGGCTCGGTGTATGAGGCGATTATGGGCTACGAGGTGGAGGTAGCCGAGGGGCTGGCCATTGGGGTGAGGCCGAAGGATGTGGTGATCAATATCGAGGCGCTGCTGGCGGAGGAGCCGGGGAACCGCGCCAAGGTGCTGCAAGACTGGGCCGAGTGCAAGCTGACGGGCAAGGGGCTGGCAGCGCTGAAAGAGGCCAAGACCCCAGCCGACCTGGTGGCAGCCCTGGGCAGCCGGGTGTCGTCGCGGACGCAGAACCTGTTGCGCCCCGGTGACCTATACCTACAACCGGGGGAAGAACGGCGGCGGACGGGGTCGCACTACACGCCCCGGAAGCTGACCCAGCCGATTGTGGCGACCACGCTGCGGCCCCTTTTTGAGCAGTGGGGCGACCACCCGACCGCTGAGCAAATTTTAGATTTGAAGGTGTGCGACCTGGCGATGGGGTCGGCGGCGTTTTTGGTGGAAGTCTGTCGGCAACTGGCGGAGCGGCTGGTGGCCGCGTGGGATTATCACGGCCAGCCTGCCAACCTGCCCGCTGCGGTGGAGCCGTTGCTCTATGCCCGCCGCCTGGTGGCCCAGCGGTGCCTCTATGGGGTAGACAAAAACCCCTTTGCCGTGAACCTGGCGAAGCTGTCGCTGTGGCTGGTGACCCTGGCCAAAGACCAGCCCTTTACCTTTGTGGACCACGCGCTGAAGTGTGGCGACTCGCTGGTGGGGCTAACACGGGCCGAGATCGGCAGCTTTGGCAAAAACACGACGGAAGACCTGCCGCTGTTTAAGTACCTGAAGGAGAAGGTAGACCGGGCGAAGTTGTACCGCAGCCAGATTCAAGCGCTCGATACGCGGACAGACCAGGATGCGGAGGCGAAGCTGGCCCAGTGGCAGCGGGCGGAGCTGGAGCTGGAGGAGGCCAAGCTGATTGGCGATGTGAAGATTGCGGCGTTTTTTAACGGCAGCAGCAAGAAGGATCGGGAGGCGAAGCTGGCGGAATATGGCGATCGCGTTCGTACCTGGCGACAATCTGCCTATACCCAAGGCGACCCATCGACCGTTGGGCTGAGTGATCGCGATGAAGCCCATCTACCCATCCACTCATCGACTCCCTCTCCGCTTCAGGAACTCCAAACGGCCCTGCGCCAGGGAGAAAGGCCGATCACGCCGTTTAACTGGGAAATTGAGTTTCCAGAGGTGTTTGATCGCAAGAATCCAGGGTTTGATGCGATCTTGGGAAATCCGCCGTTTATTGGCGGCAGAAAGATGAAAGGCGCTTTGGGAGAGGCTTATCAAGAATGGATTTTCGAGTCGTATCCAGAGGCCAGCAAAAATGCTGATATAGTAGCTTATTTCTTCCGCAAGGCTTTTTCTATTACTCGTGAATCAGGTTGCTTTGGCTTAATCGCAACAAACACTATAGCCCAAGGAGATACGCGAAGTACTGGTTTACGGTTTATTTGCAACAACAGCGGAATGATTTACAACTCTCAGAAGAGAGTGAAATGGCCAGGACTTGCTGCTGTTGTAGTTAGCGTTGTGAACATATTCAAAGGTAACTACTCAGGGCATAAAGTCATCAATGAAAGGGAAACAGATTCAATTTCTGCTTTTCTATTTCATTCTGGAGGTAATGACGATCCGAAAAAATTACTTGCAAACAAGGATAAGAGTTTTCAGGGCATTATTATTCTTGGCATGGGCTTTACATTCGATGACTCATCTTCAGATGCAACTCCGATCGCTGAGATGAAGCGTTTGATCGAAAGCGATCCACGCAATGCTGAACGAATCTTTCCTTATATCGGTGGAGAAGAGGTCAACAGTAGCGCCGATCACGCTTTCCATAGATATGCCATAAACTTCTTTGACCTGAGCGAAGAGAAGGCTAGAGAATGGCCTGATTTGATGAGTGTAGTTGAGGATAAAGTAAAGCCTGATAGGACAAGAAAGAATAGCAAAGGAGAATTTGTTTTACGTAGTCCTTTACCGCAAAAATGGTGGCAGTATGCCGATAAACGACCAGCCCTAGTTAAGGCTGCTGAGAAATGTGATCGTGTGTTGGTGACTAACGCTCAAGCGTCTACATACTTATCATTTATTTTCTATCGTCCAGATGTGGTGTTTGCAAATAGCTTAAATATATTTCCACTTGAGAGCGATGCAGTTTTTGCAGCATTGCAGTCGCGAGTGCATGAAGTATTCGCATGGTTTTTCAGTTCCTCCTTGGAGGATAGAATTCGCTACAATCCCTCCGACTGCTTTGAAACCTTCCCCTTCCCCCCCAACTGGGAAATCGACCCTACCCTAGAAGCCGTCGGCAAAACCTACTACGACTACCGCGCCGACCTCATGGTGCGCAACAACCAGGGCCTCACCGACACCTACAACCGCTTCCACGACCCCGCCGAGCGCCACCCCGACCTCCTCCAACTCCGCGACCTCCACCAACAAATGGATCGCGCCGTCCTCAACGCCTACGGCTGGCCCGACATCGACACCACCTGCGGCTTTGCCCTCGACTACCTCGACGCCGACCCCGACGACCTCCCCGCCGAAGCCCAAGACCGCATCGCCTCCGGCGACCTCTTCTTCCCCACCGCCGACGAAGCCGCTGCCTTCGATTCTCTGGTCAAAACCGGCAAGCGCAAACTCCCCTGGCGCTACCGCTGGCCCGAAGCCACCCACGACGAAGTGCTCGCCCGCCTGCTCGACCTCAACCAGCAGCGCCATTTAGAAGAAGTGCGGGGGCATAAGGCCCCAGCACAAAAGGCAGAAGGCAAAAAACAGAAACGGGTCAAGGCTAAGCCAGAGACCCCCACCATCCCCGGCATGGAGGTATAACCCGTGAGCAAACCTATGATGGAAGAGGAAACCCTGGAGGCACTACCGTGAAACAAACTCACTACCTAACCACCACCGTACAACCCGGTAGCCGCCTAGACATTGCCCTAGACGACTTAACCGTTGGCCAAACGGTAGAAGTCATTGTCATTATTCAAAAGCCAGATCAACCTCCCAAAGCAAACATCGATCGTCGAGCCTTTATGAAACTGCCCATGGCAGAACGTCGGCAACTTTTAGCCACCCAGGCCGAAGCCATGAGAGAGCACTACGAACAAGATCTAGACTGGCAAGATTGGGTAAACCTGGATATAGGGGTCACTGATGATGAACCCTAAACGAGGTGAAATATGGCTAGTTAACCTAGATCCTACGATTGGTTCAGAAATCAAAAAGACCCGCCCAGTCGTTATTGTAAATTCTGACTTAATTGGTAAATTGCCTCTGAAATGGGTCGTCCCCATGACCGATTGGAAGACTTACTTCGCCTCCAATATTTGGCATGTATATATCGAACCTACAGAAGAAAACGGTTTGTCTAAACCCTCCGCCGCAGATGTTTTGCAGTTACGCAGTGTCGATGCGAGGTGCTTTGCTCGCAGACTGGGTGTTTTACCTATTGCTGATTTGCAAGAGGTTGTATTGGCGATCGCCGCCATTATTGAATATCAGGAGATAGTCGATGGATGACAAAATATGACGGGTAAGAAAACCCGTGCGATCGCCCAGTCTACCGAGCCCTCACCCCCAACCCCTCTCCCAGGGGGCGAGGGGAGCCGAAAGCATTTTTTCAAAGTCCCTCTCCCGAGGGGAGAGGGATTTAGGGTGTAGCTTGCTTCCCGCAGGGTGGGCTTCCAGGCATGTAGCTCATGGGTTTTGTCAGTCACTCAGGCTTAGTACCCATTCTTAAGGCATAAAAGGAGAAAAACCATGGAAGGAACACCCATTGTCTTACCCCAACCCCTTCAGGAGAATCTAGAAGCCATTGCGAAAAATCAAGACAAAACTGTTTTAGATTTAGTGCAAGAAGCCCTTAACCTCTATATCTTTGCCCTGCAAAGAATACAACCCAAGTCAATCGGCATGGGCGAGAGTGAATACTCTGACTTGTCAGAACGAGTGGACGATCTACTATGGCAAGCCCCATGAGCTTTATTAGGTGTGTTTCGGTAGAAGCAGATCTCTCGACCACCTACAAGCAAGTGCTCTCAGAAAAATATGGAGATGCAAACCGTGACAGCCCCCGCTAGCGCCAGACTCCAAAATCTACTCCTGACCAAAAAAGCCCAAATTTTGGCGATCGCTGCTAATCATGGGGCCTACAACGTCCGCGTCTTTGGCTCTGTAGCCCGCAACGAGGCCCACGACGATAGCGACATTGACTTTTTAGTTGATTACGACTCTGAACGCCGTAGTCCGTGGTTTCCGATGGGGCTGGTGCAAGAGCTAGAAGTCTTGCTAGAGCACAAGATAGACGTGGCCACCCCAGCCATGCTCAAAGAACGCATCCGCGATCGCGTCATGCAGGAGGCCACCCCCCTATGAGGCGCGACGTGACCCAGCTTATCCTCAGTTTGGAAGACCGATCTATGAAACGGAGCCTCAACCCAATCTTTGTTGCTGGTCTCATGACCGCAGGGGCGATCGCTTGGGCCACACCTGCCACCGCCCGCCCCTACCCTGACCAAGTCGGCGTCTGCTACGCCTTTCAGGGCGATACCCAAGCCCGCCTCGAACCCTGCGCCATCAGCGCGGGCTATGGGGCCGGTGCCCACTACGCCGTGCTGAATTGGATGGATGGCACCAAAACCAGCATCGTGATGGTCAATGCCTGCGCCAATGGGAACTATGACCCAAGTGGCTATTGCGGCTACACCGTTAACGATCGCGATGCAGAGGTTTACCAGCGCGATGTCTTTCTACGAGAAACCACCTTCGATGACCCCGACAACCTACTTTGCTACCGCGTCATCTCCACCACCAGCAGTTTTTGCTATCGGTTTAACGAAAGCTAGTTATTTCCTGATTATTCGCCCAGCCTACCTAATGTCTATTCATAAAGCCTAATTATGTCTACTAAAATCCACGGTGCCGAATATCCCATTGACAGAATCTTCTGCGGAGACTTTGTCTTTTCGATTCCCATGTACCAACGACCCTACGCCTGGGAAGTCGAACAAGCCGCCATGCTGTTAGATGATCTACTCAGCTTCCTAGGCGAAGGCACTGAGTCTGTTGATGAAGCTAACCCTTACTTCTTAGGCAGTATCGTTCTCATTAAATCAGATGGCCTGCCAGAGTCTGAAGTCGTTGACGGCCAGCAGCGCCTTACGACTCTAACCATTTTACTTGCAGCCCTCCGTGAAGTATTGCCGATAGATTGGAGAACTCAAATTACCGAATGTCTTTACCAAAAAGGCAATCCTACTGACATCAATCCAAAAGGACGGGAAAACCGCTATCGCCTAACTCTGAGGGAAAGAGACGCTGATTTCTTTAAAGATTATATCCAAACCGAAGGTGGCTTTGAACGGCTAAAAACCCTTAAGGATGCTGTTTTATCTGACAGTCAGCGCCATATTTTTGAAAACGCTCTAGCTTTACTTAACCGACTGACCCAGCTTGATGAAGAACACCAAAAACGGCTAACCCAGTTTATTTTATACAAATGCTTATTGGTCGTCGTCTCTACACCAGATATGGATTCGGCCTACCGCATCTTCTCCGTTCTCAATGATCGCGGCTTAGACCTCTCTCATTCCGACATTCTAAAATCTGAGATTATCGGAAAAATTCTTCCAGACAAGCAGGAACAATACAACAGGCTGTGGGAGGACACCGAAGTCATGTTGGGACGCAGTACCTTTCAAGACCTGTTCTCCCACATTCGGATGATTTACAGCAAAGCCAAGCAAAAAGGCTCTGTTCTTAAAGAGGTGCGAGAACACGTTAAGCCCAGCGAAAACCCTATTCACTTTATTGACAAGGTGCTGTGCCCAGCGGCCCAGGCCTATGCTGACATCCAAGACTGCTGCTTTGTGAGCAATCAGCACGCTGAAGCCATCAATACCTACTTTAAATACCTCAACCGCATTGATAATGCCGACTGGCTACCGCCTGCGATCGCCTACCTCTCCAAGCACCGCCACCAGCCCGACACACTACTCACCTTCTTCAAAGACCTTGATCGCCTGGCCTCTGGCCTGATGATTCGGCGAGCCGACATCAACGAACGGATGCGCCGCTACAGCACCCTCCTCGCCTGGATTGAAGAAGACAAAGACCTAAGCCAGCCCGACTCTCCCTTGCACCTCACCGCTGAAGAGTGCCAGGCCATTATCCAGCGCCTAAACGGCCCTCTCTACCTAGAAACCAAAATTCGCCTCTACGTGCTGCTGCGCCTCGATACCTACCTCTCTCGCGGCGAGGCCGTCTACACCCTGCCCCGCATCACCGTCGAACACATCCTGCCCCAAACCCCTCGTCAAGACAGCCAGTGGCTAGCCTGGTTCCCTAACGAAGAAGCCCGGCAAGGCTATGTGCATCGCCTGGGCAACCTGGCTCTACTGTCGGGCTACAAAAACAGCAGCGCCCAAAATTACGACTTCGACAAAAAGAAAGAGAAGTACTTCACCGGCAAAGATGGCGTTTCCCCCTTCGCCATGACCACTCAGGTACTCAACACGCCCGAATGGACGCCTGAAGTCATTGAGCAGCGCCAGGACGAGCTACTAGGCCGATTAAAGCAGCTCTGGCGGTTAGACCAGCCTGCCCCAGCGGCTCAGCTTACAACCGTGGCCTAACCACCTTTACTCTCAAAGCCCAACTCTTGGGCTTTCCACGAGTAGGTATCAGGCAGCAAGCGCTAGATTTTGAGAAGAATTTAGCCCCCAATTCTCTCAGGCATCGCACTCTAGCCCCTATGAACGCCAAACTTGTAGAATCTCTCGTTCAGGCGATCGAGTCCTTACCCCCCGAGGACTATGCCCTGTTTCAAGAACAGCTTGCCACCCGCAGCGTGCAGAAAACACCGGGGGTTTGCGGGGGGCATGCCCGCATTCGCAGTACCCGCATCCCCATCTGGACGCTCATCTCTCTCCAGCACCAAGGAGCCGACGACAACGAGCTGCTGCACAACTTCCCTAGCCTTACCCCCTTCGATTTGAGCGTAGCGCGAGCCTACTACGCCAGCCATGCCGAGGAGGTCGATAGCGCGATCGCCGACATTCACGATTCCGAGGTTCCCGGTGAAGAGGAAAAGACATCCCAGATTCTCACGATTACGCAAAACTAGGCTTTAAGCCGTTTCTAGCCCAAAAACCTAAGCATCGAGCCAAGGCCCCTATGTCTCTACAACTCACCATCGAATACCCCGAAACCTTTCCCGATGCCGTAGGCCGCACCCGTGAGCAATTTGAACAAGAAGCCCGCTGGGCCATGGCCGTCAAGCTGTTCGAGTTACAGCGGCTTTCCTCGGGCATGGCGGCAGTTCTACTGGGGGTTGATCGCGTCACCTTTTTGCTCAAACTAGGCGACTACGGCGTTCCCATGATCGACCTCACAGAAGAAGAACTGCTGTCGGACATCGCCAATGCCTGAGCCAACCCAGATAGTAATCAACACCTCTCCCCTAATCGCGCTAGTAGCGGCCTGGGGCGACTTAACCCGCTTAGAACCTCTCTATGAAAAGGTTTGGGTGCCCTTCGAGGTCTGCCAAGAGATTTTGAGCGGGGGCATTAGCCAATTTGCCGTACCCGAGTTTGAACAGGCTACCTGGCTTCAAAAGCAAACCACTGCCCTCGCCGTATCCCCCTTTCTGCTCAACGCCCTCGACCTGGGAGAAGCCTCCGTTATTCAACTGGCCCTCGACCGAAACATCACCACCGTTTGTATTGATGAAGCGGTTGGGCGGCGGGTTGCCCGACTCAACGGCCTAACGTTAACCGGCTCCGTCGGCATTTTGCTAAAAGCCAAACAAAAAGATCCGTCACTGTCAGTTAGAGACGCCATCGACAACATGCTCAGCCGCAAGATTCGCCTCAGCGAGACGGTTATCAACATCGCCATGCGCCAAGCCGGTGAACTGGATTGATGAGCTAACCCTGTAGGCCGCTCTGCTGCTATTTAGGATTTGACACCATGACCACCTCCGCCGAAATTCGCGCCACTCTGGTGGATGCCCTCAACATTGACCTGGTCGGCCCCACCCCCCACGACACCGACCACGCCGAGGAAATCCTCAGGCAGGCTCCATCCAAGTGGTACCTCTCCGGCTTTTTGGCCCCCTTTGGCGCACCCCCCGACCTGCGCTCCGACGACGATGCCGACGACGACCTGCCCGAAGAAGTCACCACCAGCGACTCCAGCGAAGACAGCAAAACCCCCGACAAACCCGCCGCCCGCAAAGCGTTGTTTCCCTCTTCCATGGGGCTGAGCTGCTTGCTATCGGGCAAAACCACCACCCTAGAGGCCCAAGTCACCTGGGGCGACTACATCCCCCTGGAACCTGAAGAGGACGACCTTGAAGCAGGCCAGGGCAAATCGAAGCGCAAGAAAAAGGCAGAGCACTGGCAGCGGGTGCCCCAGCAGGCCACCCTGAGCGTCCCCATTGAAGAACGACCCGAGCCCTTCGCCATCGACATCCCCGGTGGTAGTGGCCTTAACCTGGTGGTCACCTGCCGCCCCGTGTTGGATAACCGCTTTCCCTACGGCACCAAGTCTGTATCGGTCTTTTTGGTCAACTATCGCCAAATGACCTCCGGCGAGCGCGACGCCACCTTTGCCTTTCAAACCCACCTCAGCCTCCGCTGCCTCGAGGGGTTTGTGCCCCGACCCGACCCCCGAGGCGTCAGCACCGACGACCCGGATGAGGCCATCGCCGCCCTCCAGTACCGCGACGACTATGAATTTGCCGTGGGCCACAACGTCTCGGCCCTCGCCCTAGCCCCCCAGGGCAGCCGCTGCAACGAAGTCTGCACCACCTGGATACCCATCGCCGAAGTGCCCCACGTGGCCCCAACGGCCCCCGCTGGCGTGCAGCTCGGCATGGAATCTCTAGCCCTAGCCCCCGATGCCGCCACCATTCGCGGCATGGTGGGGCCACTGGTCACCGAGTACCGCGCCTGGATTGCCACCCAGCGAGCCGTGGCCATTAGCCCCCAGGAAGCCGCCGATGTGGCCCGAAATTTGCTGGATCAAGCCAGTCAGGTCTGCAATCGCATCGAAGCCGGTCTCAACGCCTTGGCAGACCCCCAGGTGCTAGAGGCGTTTCAGGTGGCCAATCGGGCGATCGCCACCGCCCGCCGCCGCCAGCTCAGCCAAGAAGAGGGTAGACCGCCCGAAAGCTTTTCAGAACCCACCTGGCGGCCCTTCCAGCTCGCCTTCATTTTGCTCAACCTGGTGGGATTGGCCGACCCCAGCCACGGTGATCGCGAGGTGGTAGACCTGCTGTTCTTCCCTACTGGCGGAGGCAAAACCGAAGCCTACCTGGGCCTGGCTGCCTTCACCCTAGTTTTGCGGCGGCTCAAGTATCCCGGCATTCAGGCCGCTGGCATGAGCGTACTGATGCGCTACACCCTGCGCCTGCTCACCCTCGACCAGCTGGAGCGGGCCTCGCGCCTGATCTGTGCCCTAGAGCTAGAGCGCCAAAAAGTCCCCGACAAACTGGGCACCTGGCCCTTTGAAATTGGCCTCTGGGTGGGCCAAGGGGCCACCCCCAACCGCATGGGCAAGCGAGGCGATAAAGATGAGTATTCAGCGCGTGAACGTACCTTAGACTTTAAGCGCGACAGCAAGAGCAAACCCTCTCCCATCCCCCTAGAGCGCTGCCCCTGGTGCGGCGAAGGGTTTACCACCAATTCCTTCCAGCTCTTACCCACCGAAGACGCCCCCAAGACCCTCAAAATTGTCTGCGTCAACCGCAGCTGCGACTTCCGCAGCCGCAATCCCCTCCCCATTCTGGCGGTGGATGAACCGATCTACCGGCGCTTGCCCTGCTTTATCATCGCCACGGTTGATAAGTTCGCAGCCCTACCCTGGGTCGGCCAAACCGGAGCCCTGTTTGGTCGCGTCACCCACTATCAAGAGGGCGAAGGCTTCTATAGTCCTGGCGACTCCACGATTGCGGGACGCCCCCTGGAGGGCTATCTTCCCCCGCCCGACCTGATCATTCAAGATGAGCTGCACCTGATTTCTGGCCCTCTGGGCACTATGGTCGGCCTCTATGAAACGGCGATCGATGCCCTGTGCAGCCGCGAAGTGGATGGCAAGACCATTCGCCCCAAGGTGATTGCCTCTACGGCCACCGTGCGTCGGGCCAGCCGCCAGATCCAGGCGCTCTTTGGCCGCAGCCACGTCGATATCTTTCCGCCCCCTGGCCCCGATCGCCACGATTCCTTTTTTGCTAAAACCGACTTTAAAGTGCCCGGTCGGCTCTATGTGGGAGTCGCCGCCCAGGGCCGCAGCCTGAAGGTGATTTTGCTGCGGGCCTATTTGGCCTTGCTGGCCGCCGCTCAGAAACAGTGGGTAGAAGCCGGAGGCAAGCGCAATAAAAATAATCCCGCCGACCCCTACATGACCCTGATGGGCTACTTCAACTCCCTGCGAGAGCTGGGGGGTAGCCGCCGTATTGTGGAGGATGAAGTTAACTCTCGCCTAACCAAGTACAGCGATCGCCTGCGGGAGGGTGAGCTAGTTGGCCCCTTCCTCGACCGCAAAATCGACGAGATGCCAGAGGAGCTGACCTCGCGGGTGAGCACCAACAAAATCGCCAACACCAAACGCCGCCTATCGACTCCCTTCCACGAAGATGACCGAGTGGATGTGGCCCTGGCCACCAACATGATTTCGGTCGGTCTAGACATTACGCGCCTGGGCCTGATGGTGGTGCTGGGGCAGCCCAAAACCGCTGCCGAGTACATTCAGGCTACCAGCCGGGTCGGTCGCGCCCAGAGTAAGCCCGGTCTGGTAGTGACGCTGATGAACATTCACCGACCCCGCGATCGCTCCCACTACGAGCGCTTTCAGAGCTGGCACAACAGCTTCTACCGGGCGGTCGAAGCCACCAGCGTCACCCCCTTCTCTCCCCGTGCCCTTGATCGTGGGTTGGCCGGTGTCACCGTTGCCCTGGCCCGCCTCGGGGTACCCGAGATGACCCGCCCCCTGGGAGCCTCTAACCTGACCGATCATCGGGCAGCGGTGGAGGCTGTGGTCAATGCCATTGCCCGCCGGGCCGAGGGCCACAGCCCCGACCTGGACGCTGAAACGGCCAATGACTTGCGGGTGAGGGTGCGATCGCAGGTCACCGACCTACTCGATACCTGGGAGCGCATCTTAACCCGCGACCAGCGGCTGCAATACCAAAGGGAGACTGACCTGGCCCCGGCCCTGCTGGTCGATGCTCTCGATATGTCCGCCGAGAAACGCCCCGCCGATGAGCAAAAGTTCAAGGCCCAGCGCAGCCTGCGCGACGTAGAAGCCAGCGTCAACCTCTGGATTCGAGACCCGTACACCATGGAAGGCGTAGCAGGAGACGACGCATGAGCCAGCCCAACAAAACCCCCAATAACGCGAAGAAAGCCAGCGGCGAACTACGCCAGAGCCAGATGCTCACTACCTTCGGCCCCGGCTCGATGGTAGACCTGCCCGCCCGGTCGGTGATTATTTCAGGCCTCAGCTACTGGAAAGGCGACAAGCCCTATATCCGAGAAGACCGCCTCAAATACAAGGTAGGCAAAAGTCTCAACCTGCCCGACGGACACGACATCAAACTCTTTGGCCCCCCCAGCAAAACTAGCGACCCTAAAGCGCCCCTGAGCGGCGTTGATGCCTTAGTATTCCCCACCTGGTTTCTCGCCCAGATTGATCGCACGATTGAGCGGGGGGGCAAATCCTACCGCACCCGCCCTCTAATTTCCTGGAACTCCGTCAAGGGGGGAGCCAGGTTTGAAGGTAAGTCGGTGCAGGCGGTGCCGGTGCGCTTTGTGCAGGCTTGCACCAATGGTCACCTCAGCGACATTAACTGGAATGCCTTTGTCCACAACGACTTCCAGGCTAAGTGCCGGGGTCAGCTCTGGCTCGATGAGGCCGGTTCCGGCAACGACTTTGAAGAGATCTTTGTGCGGTGCGAGCAGTGCAGCAGCCTGCGCCCCCTATCCCAAGCCAAAATCACCGACTCTAAGGTGCTGGGAGCCTGTGAAGGACTCCGCCCCTGGCTCGGCCCCCGAGGCAAAGAACCCTGCCGTCGCCATCGGGTCACCGACACCGGCGAGATTATCGCCACCGACCAGCCCGAGTACAACCGGCTACTGGTACGATCAGCCAGTAATGCCTACTTCAGCCAGATCCTCAGCGTCATCTCCATGCCCGACAAGGATGCTGCTCTGAAGCAGGCCGTTGACCGCTTCTATGAAGAAGACCTGCAATACACCGAAGACATTGCCGATGTCACCAAAGAGCTGCGAAAGGCTAAATTTGCAGACCTGGTAGAGTTTGGCGCAGAGGCCGTCTGGGCTGAAATTAAACGCCGCAAAGCCGGTCTTTCTGCCCCTGACAAAAGCATCAAACAGGTAGAACTCGAAGCCCTGCTCGCCTGCCCTGACGAAAAAGGGAAAGAGGCTCCCTCCACCGACAAGATCTTTGAAGGCTATACCCGCAAGCCCAGTTCTCTGGCTCTTAAGTGGCGACCCTTGATCGATAAAGTTGTCCTGGTGCATCGCCTAAGGGAGGTGCTGGCTCTGATTGGCTTCACCCGCTTCGAGGCGGCCCAAACCAACATTGAAGGGGAAATCGATGACCTTGCCATTGGCGTCCGTAGAGCCACCCTAGACTTTGAGCCCAACTGGGTGCCAGCGATTGAGAACCTGGGCGAGGGGGTGTTCATCAGCTTCAACAAAGAGCAGGTCGAACGCTGGCAGCAACGGCAAAACGTGATTGACCGAGCCAAATCTCTCAATCGTGGCTTCAGCAAATGGGCCGAAAACCGGGGCATCCCTCAAGACAAGGCCAACTTCCCCGGCGAAGCCTACATCATGCTCCACTCCCTGTCTCACTTGTTGATCACAGCGGTCTCCCTAGAATGTGGCTACGCCTCCAGCGCCATCCGCGAGCGCATCTATGCCTTCCCAGACATCGGCTACGGCATTCTGCTACACACGGGCACCTCGGGTTCAGAGGGCACCCTAGGGGGCCTGGTCGAGGTCGGTAGACGCATTGAATACCACCTCAGCAGGGCGCTAGAACAGGGGCGGCTCTGCTCCAACGACCCGGTCTGCGCCCAACACAAGCCCGATAACGTTCAGGAAGACCGCTTCTTGCAAGGGGCGGCCTGCCACGGTTGTCTCCTGATTGCCGAAACCTCCTGTGAACGGCGCAACGAGATGCTCGATCGTGCCCTGGTCACCAGCACCGTCGAGGGTCTGGGGGCCGAGTTCTTTCCCGACGGGTTGTGCTGATGTCTCCCTTTGTGCGGCTCAGTCGCCCGGCCCTAGTTGGCATTGCCGAGGCTCTGGAGGCTGGCAGACTGAGTCTGCCGGTGACCGCCGTCTCTCTCTGTACCTATGTGCCCGAGCAGGGTTTAGCCGCCGTCGTCCAGGAAATTAACCACTTGCACCAGCAGGGCATGGCCCCCAGGGCGATCGCCTACATGCTCAAATTGCTCGCCGAGGAGCGAGCCGCCTCCCAAGCCAAACAAGATCAGGTGGACCTGGTGTGGACAGGGCCAGAAGTCCTCGGTACCGAAAGCCGAGATACCGGCATTGTGGTGCGCGAGCTATTTAGCAGCGCTCAGCACAGCGTGCTGATCTCCAGCTTCGCCATCGACCAGGGCACCAAAGGCTTCGACCTCTTCCGCCCCCTGGCCCAGCGAATGGATGCCAATCCCAACCTCCAGGTCAGAATGTTCCTCAACGTCAAACGCAAGTACCAAGACCGTACCCCAGCCACTATCCTGCTGCGACAGTTCGCCGAAACCTTTCGCCGCCATGTCTGGCCCGGTCAACGCCTGCCAGAGGTCTTCCACGACCCCCGCACCATGCTGATGACCGCCGACTATAACGCCTGCCTCCACGCCAAGTGCGTCGTCGTCGATGAAGAGCGCCTGCTGATCACCTCCGCCAACTTCACCGAAGCCGCCCATGAGCGCAACATTGAGGCTGGGGTGCTGATGCGCGATCGCGTTGTCGCCCGTGCTATCCGCTCCCAGTTTGAAATGTTAGTTGTTCAAGGCCGCTTGGAACGGGTTCCAGGACTGTAGGTAGGAAGAAGAAAACTCAAAACTCTGTGCTGTATAACTTTGAGTTTTTTTGTCATCCGTCAAGCAAAGCAAATTGGGCGGAATCTCGCTGTCGTGATAGTCGTTGGTAGTGACCTCAGCCACCAAATTTTTACCGGTTGCCCCATCGAAGCCGAGATGAGGTTTCGTCAAGTGCGCCGTCTACTGTCCCATACGGCGATCGTACCAAACTGAAAAAGAAAGAGTTGAAGGAGTTGATCGCCATCTTAGTGGCTCGGTTGATGGAGATAAATGCCCTCGGTAAACACACGAAGGCGGCAATTGACCGTCTCTGTGCAGCGAAAAATTACAGCACTTTTACGGGATGTGCTGAAAAAGAGGACCGAAAATCACCCATAATCCCTACGGATAAAGGCTTTGCGGCGCTTCCCCAACTTTTATCCAATAGTTGGGGAAGATAGCTCAAGTGTAGGGGTTGATGATTGACTTAACATCAACATCTGTGATAGTACGAATCGTCTAAATGAAACAAGAGTGTTTATCTTAATGAGATCCATTATGATCTGGACTTTTTCGATATTCATAATGTCCTCTTCATCTTGGGCAATTGCTAATGGTTATACATCATACGGTTTTATGAATTTGGGGGAAAACCCATTTGATATTTCACGCAAATACCGCCAAGACGCGATGAACAATGCACTGGCGCAACCACAGATTGCTGCCAGCCAGCAGCAAGAATTGTTCCAGCAGCAGCAAATAGCTGCATCGCAATATGAGATACAAGCAAAGCAACAGCAGCAAGATGCTATTAATAAAGCGATAGCCGATGGCGACATGGCATCTGCCGCTGCATTGAGTGTCGACCTTAAAACTGCCGCTGCATTGCGAACACAGCTAGAGCAAGATAAAGTTGCCCGAACATTTACGCCAATTTACTACCTTTTGAAGCAAGGTGAAACAGACGCAGCCATGGAATATATGCAGGAGATTTACGCATCTGCAGACGACCCTGAGGATCGGGAGGCATTTGCTAAACTTATGGTGGAAATTGTACAAAATCCATCTTTGGCTTTAGCGCGGGTTAGGTCTGTTATATTAATTGGTGCGTCGAACATTCACGAACAATTCATCGAAAGCGATTAAACTGACACGGACGCAACGTATAAACCAAAATGGGAGAAGCAGCACAGAGGAAAGCCAATTCAGCAAGTGGCTATATCGGAGCAATTTGTCCACTGGCTCTCTTAGTCACACAAGCCAGAACTTAGACTGCTTAGTGCGAAATTATCTTACAAACTGTTTGATGAAACGATCTAAATAGAAATCAAAGTGAAAGCCCGTAATCACATACCTTTTGCCATGAGTTGGTGGTGGCTGTACTGCCTCGGCACTGACCAACCTATTGAAGCGATCAGCACGATGACGGCAGCCATGGGTGGGTTGCTACCTGATATTGATCACCCTAAAAGTGCTTTAGGCAGGCGGATTCCCTTCATCAGCACCCCTTGTCCTACCTGGTCGGACATTGAGGGGTCACTCATAGCCTACTGGCGGTGGTGGTGATGCTGATCTTGTTGCCCTTAGCAGCCTTTACCATGGACACTAGGATCGCTCTTTTAGTCGCCCCTGTGTGCCTTGGATACCTTTCACACATTGCGGGTGATGCCATGACCTCGTCGGGCGTTCCACTGCTCTGGCCCAACCGCAAACGCTACACCCTCAATCTGTTCAAAACAACGAGCTTAATGGAGTCAGTATTCGTCGGAGTGTTCACGCTCAGCGTGGTACTTTTTGGCGGGGTCGCTCTTTCAGTATTGGAAAGTACAGTCGCGAAATTCCCTTTGTTACCAGTCTGAGAACATCATCGTGAATACTACTGAAAGATAGTAACTCAAGAAATCGCATTATATGCGCTAAGAGACGCATCCGCTCTCGAACACGCAAACCACAGTTCAGGAACGATGTAACACAAATATTGTAAACGCGAATGCAGTATACGGCCTTCGTTTTCTTTAAGCTCACCGAAAGCCATCTCCGTCAACCATTCTCCAATAAACACCTGCCACTTCTGAGTATCTTCATAACTAGCAGCAGCAGTAATCCCTATTTTCAAAGTCTCATCGATTGGCAACTTCTCAAAAAGTGCTGTTAGCCCACGAGCTATAGCTTGGGCTTTAGGTAGGGCTGTCTATCGGTCGCAGACTTGATGTCATCGCTCTAATCACATCCGGCAACGGAGGAATTTGCCCATCACCGCGCAACCGAGACA
>QBMN01000056.1 GCA_003241845.1 Shackletoniella antarctica
GAAATAAGATACCAACGTTAGCAGAAGCCCCCTGATGGATTCCCGCCCGCGCGGGAATGACGCTCGGATGTTACTTAATTGCTGATTCTCTAGGCATGGGCGGGTGATTGGGCTAGAGCCATTCGTCGCGATCGCTCCAGTTGTCGTCATAGCGGGGCGCTGGCCGTGCTTCTGGCCGTGCTTCTGGGCGAGATTCTGGCCGTGCTTCTGGCCGTGCTTCTGGCCGGGATCGGGGCCGCCTGTCGGGGGCTTGGTTTTCAGGGGCTTGGTTCTCAGGGGGGCGGCTAGCTGCCTGGGGCTGGCCCCAGGGGTCGTCATCCCAGGTTGAAGGGGGCACGGCGGCGCTAGGGCGATTTCCCAGGGGAGGCGCTTCGCGATCATAGCCTTGGCTGGCATAGCCCTGGCTGGCGGAGGCGCGATTTGCAGGGCGATCGGGAGTCGGCTGGGGGCGAGACTCTGGCCGAGGGTCGCGATTTGCGGCATTGCCGTTGGCGCTGCCGTAGCGCTGATCGTCGTAGCCCGACTGGCCGGAGCCTCGATCAGGGCTTTGCGGCTGTCCATAGTCTTGGCGGCCGTAGTCTTGCCCGTAATCTTGTCCGTCATCTTGGCGGCCATAGTCTTGCCCGTAGTCTTGACGGCCATAGTCTGAGGCGGGCGGCTGGGGACGGCTGGGTTCTGGGGCACGCCCATAGCCTGGATCGCTGTAGCCACGGTCGACATCGCGGCCGTCACGATAGCTGTCATAACCAGAACTGTTGTAGCCAGGGTCGCCGCTGGGGCGGTTGGCTCCGCCAGCGCCGTAGCCTGGGTCGCTGTAGCCTGGGTCGCTGTAGCCTGGGTCGCCATTGCCCTGATTGCCGTAGCCCTGGTCGTTGTACCCGCGATCGCTGTAGCCCTGACCGCTATAGCCCGTCGTGCCGTAGGCCCGATTGTCGTAGGCGGGGGTGCCGTAGGGCTGCTGCCCGCCAGAGCGACCGCGATTGTCGTAGTCCCAGTCGTCGTCCCAGTTGCCCCAGGAAGATGACCCCTGGGAGCCGTAGTTGGGCCGGGCATCGAGGTCGTCGTCAAAGGTGAAGGTTTTCTTTAGGGTGCTGCCGATCTTGCCGAGAATGCCGCCTTCGGGGGCCTCGTCAGCTTCGTACAGGTAGGCTTCGCGGTTGAGGTCGTAGAGTTCGTCTTGCAGCTCGGCCTGGGCCATGTCGATGCCGCGCTCGTCGCTCTGCTCCAGATAGTCGCGCAGCTCTTGTACTAGCCCTTCAATGCGGCGGCGGCGATCGCGGGCAAACTGCATGCCAAAGTCGAGGGCCACCTCCCGCAGCAGCCGCTCAGACTGAAAGGTGAGAGCCTCGGCCCGGTTGCGCTTCTCCACCCGCTCTCGCTGGAGACGGTCGGTCTCGGCAAATTCTTCCGCCTCGCGGATCATTTGCTGCACTTCGCCCTCTTCCAGGTTCGATGCGCCCTGCACGGTCAGGCTTTGCTCGCGGCCAGTGGTCTTATCCATAGCCGACACCTGCAAGATGCCGTTGGCGTCGATATCAAAAGACACCAGCACCTGGGGCACCCCGCGGGGCGCGGGGGGAATGCCCATCAGCTTGAAGCGACCGAGAGATTTGTTGTTGCCCCCCATTTCGCGCTCGCCCTGGAGCACGTGCACCTCTACGGAGGTTTGATTATTCTCAGAGGTGGAGAAAACGTCGGAGCGCCGCACCGGAATCGTGGTGTTGCGGGGAATCACCTTTTTCATCACGCCGCCGATGGTCTCTAGACCCAGGGACAGCGAGGTGACATCGAGCAGCATGATGTCCTGCACCTCTTGGGTGATGATGCCCGCCTGCACGGCAGCCCCCACGGCCACGGCTTCGTCGGGGTTGACCGCCTGGCTGGGTTCGAGGCCGATCAGCGATCGCACCAGATCTTGCACCATCGGCATGCGGCTGCCGCCCCCCACCAGCACCACCTCGTCGATGTCGTTGGGGGTCAGGCCCGCATCGGTGAGGGCCTGCTTCAGCGGTGCCCGCAGGCCGCTGACCAGATCACCGCAGAGACCGTCAAACTGCGATCGGCTGAGGCGGGTTTCAATGTGCTTGGGGCCTTCGGCGCTGGCGGTGATGAAGGGCAGGCTGATCTCGGTGCTGGCCACGCCCGACAGCTCGATCTTGGCCTTCTCTGCCGCCTCGGTCAGCCGCTGGAGCGCCTGGCGGTCTTTCCGTAGGTCAATGCCTTCTTTGGCAAGAAATTCATCGGCCAGCCAGTCAACAATCTTGGTGTCAAAGTTGGTGCCGCCCAGCTGGGTATCGCCCGAGGTGGAGCGCACCTCAAACACCCCGTCACCCACATCGAGAATCGACACGTCAAAGGTGCCGCCCCCCAGGTCAAACACCAGAATGGTTTCGTTTTGGGCCTGGTCGAGGCCGTAGGCCAGCGCCGCTGCCGTCGGCTCGTTGAGAATGCGCTTGACTTCTAAACCGGCAATGCGCCCGGCGTTGCGGGTGGCCTGGCGCTGGGCATCGTTAAAGTAGGCGGGCACGGTGATCACCGCCCCGGTCACCGGCTGGCCCAGGTAGCGGCTGGCCTCATCCGCCAGCTTGCGCAGCACAATGGCCGAAAGCTCTTCGGGGGCAAAGTCTTTTTCGAGCCGGGGGCAGCGAACTTTGACGTTGCCCGCCTCGTCGCGGCGAATGGTGTAGGGCACCCGCTTAGACGACGGGTCTAGCTCGGCGTAGCGGCGACCCATGTAGCGCTTGACGCCGTAGAAGGTGTTTTGGGGGTTGAGCACCGCCTGCCTGCGGGCCATCTGACCCACCAGGCGCTCGCCTTCTTTGCTAAAGGCCACCACCGAGGGGGTCGTGCGCATCCCTTCGGCGTTGGCAATTACCACGGGTTTGCCGCCCTCCATCACAGAGACCACTGAGTTGGTCGTGCCCAGGTCGATGCCAACTACTTTTCCCATTCGCTCTGGCGTCTCCTTATCTGTCTGTCTGCGTGCTCGGGTCTGCGTGCTGAATGAAGGTTAGCACCAGTAGGGCATCGCTTCTGCCAACCTACTCACATCGACCTCCTTAATGATAGTCTGTCGCGGACTGGCGTTGATTTTACCCTATGGGTGAAAGGGGGGAGGGGATTGGGTATGTGGGGCAGGGTAAAAGGTAGACGGGGTTGGGTTTGCCTCAAACCGTGAACCGTGAACCGCCACCCGCCAACTCCGCTCACCGAGTAAACTAAGCATAATCCCGACAAACCCCGGCTCATGGTGCAGACTCGGCCCAGATTTTACAGCTTTGACGACTATCTGGCCTACGACGACGGCACGGAGAATTTTTATGAGCTGTTCAACGGAGAACTAATTCAGGTGCCACCGGAGTCGGGCTACAACACCAGCGTTGCTTTCTTTCTCTCAATTCAACTGGCGGCCCTGGTGGGGCACCTGCGGGTGCGGCTTCACGGTCTGGAGTTAGAGGTGAGGGGCGAACCGAAGAATCGCTACCCCGACCTGACGGTGATTCAGCCGGAGCACATTGGGCTTTTGGCCAAGCGCAACACCATTCGCCTGGCGATGCCGCCGCCGCTGGTGGTGGTGGAAGTAGTCAGCCCAGGAGAGTTGCAGTGGGAGCGCGACTACGTGGCCAAGCGCGCCCAGTACGAAGACCTGGACATTCCTGAATACTGGATTCTCAACCCCCAAGACCAGACGATACTGGTGCTGGCCCAGGGTGATCAGGGGTTTGAGACCCTAGGCACGTTTGCGGGCGATCGCCCCCTCGAATCGGCGCAGCTAGCGGAGCTAAACCTCACGGCGGCGCAGCTGTTTGCGGCGGGTCAACTGAGCTGAAGGCTGACCCGATAGACGAGGCCGCCTAGTCGTCTGGATTGAGCGGCTGATTCACCTCTGAGGTGGCGTTACCTGCGTTGGGGGTGCCGGGGTCGGCGATGCCTTTAACCTTTTGCACGACGTCTTGAGCACCCTGCTGGAAGCCCGCCAGATCTTGCCTGGTGCGATCGTAGTCGGCCTGAATGAAGTCGGTGGCCTGGCTGAGCTTAGACTCAAACCCTGGGGCGTATTGCTGGGGATTTTCTACGGCTGGCTCTAAGACGATCACTCGTCTGTCGCCGAGGCTGGAGATCGCTACGGGGGCAAAAATGTAGGTGCCTGCCATCAGCCCCTGCCATCCGTGGGGGGTAAACAGATAGGCGGTGACGGCCCCCGTGGACGGGTCAAACAACAGGTCGGTAATTTTGCCAACGCTGTTGCCCTGGTTCGTCAAGATCTCAAAGCCCAGGGGGGCTTCGGCCATGTCTGACGCTTGGGGCGTTGTGCTGTCGGCGGCCCGCACCAAGATGCTGTCGTCGCCAATGGCCTCTACCTGACGCCAGGCAAAGGCTGTTTTGGTCATGCCCAGTAGCCCCGACTTGCAGACTAGACCGGTGACCTGCTGGGCCTGGGCATCTACTAAAAAATGGGCCATGCGCCCTAGTTCTTTGACCGTTTGGCGATCGAGCACGGGCCGCCCCAACAGCTCAGTACATTTTAGAGTTTGGGCAGGTGCAGACATAGCCAAATACTTCTGGAGGAGGATTTACTCTGTATTGTAGCCCCCATCATTGGGCTCTACCTTAGACTTAAGGTCTGCTCAGACACCCATAACACCCATAACATTGAGGTCAAAATTATGACTGAACGAGATGTAGCCCAGGGAGAAATGGAAAAGAAGCTTCAGGACTGGGGGGCAAAACTAGACGAGATGAAAGCGAAGGTAGACCAGTCTGGAGCTGACACTAAGGCCCAGCTTGAGGGCAAAATTGAGACCCTGACGGTCAGGCGAGATGCCATGCAGCAGCGGTTGGCCGATCTAAAAGGCTCTAGCGATGAGGCTTGGCACAGTGTGAAGACAGGTCTGCAAGCAGCCTGGAATGATGTGAGCGAGGCCTTTGAGGAGGCCGCTGCTAAGTTTAAATAGTCTCTATGGCTTGGGGCTTGGGGGCCTGGGAGCAAGGGGCGTTCTTGTCCTTCACTACGGAGCATGGGAGCGCTCCACGACAATAACCATCCCTTTGCCATCGGCTTCAGCCCTCACCCTGCCCCTGTTAAGGTAGCTGTCTGATACAGCAAAATCTCCAGAACGGTGATGATTTACCGGTCTTCGGCTACGACCACCAGGGAGTAAACTCCCTGGCTCATCGCTCAAGTCTGCTAAAGCAGACTGGGGCAGCCGGCCCACAATCCTCTTCAGAGGATTTCTGCTTTGAGCCTGGGACTTTCAGTCCTGGGCTAAGCTCTAGAGCGCCCTTCTCTGGCCCGGCGATAGATCCTGTGGTAGTTTCAGGGTGGCTTTTGGCTGATTGATGCTGGCTGATGTAGAGGCGACCCGATGAGGCTATTTTTGGTGCTGGCGCTGCTGATTGCGATCGCAGCGGTGATCTTCTCCTTCCAGAACGCGATGCCGATCATGGTCTACCTCGGCATCTGGAATTTTCAGGCATCCCTGGCGCTGGTGCTGCTCAGCACCCTGGGCATTGGCATTGTCGTCGGCATTTTGGTGTCGCTACCCAGCGCCCTGCGCCGATCAATGGAAATTTCAAAGGACGAACGGCAGATTGACCAGCTCCAGGCAGACCTCAACGCCCAGCTGGATGTGGTCAGCCAGCAGCAAAAGCGGATCGACAACCTAGAGAGACACCTGAACACGGGCAATGCCCCAGATGTTTAGGTAAAAAGTTTGGCGCTAGATTTTGCGCCTGATTTTGTGCAGAATTCCGGCGCAAAATCGGGCGGGGGGTAATTTGGCTCACCTCAGCGGCTAAAATCGAGAGCGCAGTGCACCCCGCTGGTGACGTATGGCAGGTCATAGTAAATGGGCCAATATCAAGCGCCAAAAGGCCAGAGTCGATGCCGTTAAGGGCAAAGTCTTTGCCAAAATGTCGCGAGAAATCATTGTGTCAGCCCGGCTGGGGGGCGACCCGGCGGGCAACTTTCAGCTGCGCACGGCAATCGACAAGGCCAAGGCGGCGGGGGTGCCCAACGACAACATCGACCGGGCGATCGCCAAGGGGTCTGGCAATCTAGGGGCCGACGACAACTTCGAGGCCATCCGCTACGAGGGCTACGGCCCCGGCGGCATTGCCATCTTGATCGAAGCGCTGACCGACAACCGCAACCGCACCGCCGCCGACCTGCGCACCGCCTTCAGCAAGAGCAACGGCAACCTGGGTGAAACCGGCTGCGTCGGCTGGATGTTTGAGCAAAAAGGCGTGGTCACCATCGCCCACCCCGGCGACGAAGAAACCCTGCTGGAAGTCGCCCTGGAAGGCGGGGCTGAGACCTACGATCTCACCACCCTGCTGAATAACCGCGACGAAGAATTTCCCGGTGCCGAGCTATTCTGCGCCCCCGCCGACCTAGAAGCCCTCGACACCAGCCTCAAGGCCCAGGAGCTAAATATCCACCAGGCCGAGCTGCGCTGGATACCCAGCAATACCGTCATCGTCGATGACCCCGACCAGGCCCGCCTGCTGGTCAAGCTCATGGACGCCCTCGAAGATTTAGACGATGTGCAGTCGGTCACCGCCAACTTTGATATGGCCGAAGAGCTGATGGAGGCGATCGCGGCCTAGGGAGCGGGTGAGTCTGGGGGTGGATGAGAGAGTTCGCTGGGCCTAGGGCACCAGCCCTGTCAAGGTGGGGCAGATTGAGAGGGCGATCGCTTGGATTAGCCGCTGAGCCTAGGACTAGAAGTCCCACGCTCAAAGCCGAAATCCTCTGAAGAGGATTATGGGCCATCTGCCCCAGTCTGCTTTAGCAGACTTTCGCTATGAGCCAGGGAGTTCACTCCCTGGTGGTTGTGGCCGGAGTGACCTAGCCGATGGGCATTTCGGGAATAGTTTAGCCACCTTGACAGGGCTGGCCTAGGGCACCGATTGACCCAGCCAGGGGTTCAGGGCATTGTAGAGGGGGAGTTTTTTACAGCTTTTGCCAGTCACCCAGCCCATGACCTCTGACTTTCTCACTTACCCCCCCAGCCCCCAGCACGACCAGGTAGATACCTACCACGGCGTAGCGGTGCCCGACCCCTACCGCTGGCTCGAAGACCCCCAGTCGCCCGCCAGCCACGAGTGGATTGAGGCCCAGAACCAGGTGACCTCGGGCTATTTGGAAACGCTGTCAAAGCGCGGGGCGATCAACGATCGCCTCACCGAGATCTGGAACTACGAGCGCTACAGCACCCCCTTTAAGCGCGGCGGGCAATACTTTTACTTTAAAAATGACGGCCTGCAAAACCAGAGCGTGCTCTACACCCTGCCCAACCTAGAGGCCGAGCCGCGAGTCTTGCTCGACCCCAACACCCTGTCAGAAGATGGCACCGTCTCCCTCAGCGGCATGGCGGTGAGCGAAAACGGGGCCTACCTGGCCTACGGTCTGTCGGCGGGCGGCTCCGACTGGGTGGAGTGGCACGTGCGCGACATCGAGACCGGGAAAGATACCGATGACCTGCTCAAGTGGGTGAAATTCTCCGGCGCATCCTGGAGCCACGACCACCAGGGCTTTTTCTACAGCCGCTACGACGAGCCCGATGAAACCACCAAGCTGGAGGCGGTGAACTACTACCAAAAGCTCTACTACCACCGCCTCGGCACCCCCCAGAGCGAAGACGTGCTGGTCTACGAACGCCCCGACAAGAAAGAATGGGGCTTTGGCGGCGGCGTCACCGAAGACGGGCGCTACCTGATCATCTCGGTGTGGCAGGGCACCAGCCCCAATAACCTGGTGTTCTACAAAGACCTCAGCAACCCCGACAGCCCCGTGGTAGAGCTGATCTCAGAGTTTGAGGCCGACTACAGCTTTGTGGATAACGACGGGCCGCTGTTTTGGTTTCGCACCGATTTAGCCGCCCCCAAGGGACGGCTGATCGCCATTGATATTGCTCAGCCGGAGCGATCGCACTGGCAAGAGATCATCCCCGAAGGCGACGACACCCTAGAGGGGGTGGGCATTCTCAACCACCAGTTTGTGGTGGATCATCTCAAAGATGCCTACACCACCATTCGCGTTTACTCCCTGGCGGGGGAGCTGGTGCGCGAGGTCGATCTGCCCGGCATTGGCTCGGCGGGGGGCTTTGACGGCAAACCCGAAGACACCGAAACCTTCTACAGCTTCACCAGCTTTACGGTGCCGCCCGCCATCTACCACTACGACATGGTGACCGGCGTTAGCACCCTCTACCGCCAGCCCGAGGTCGATTTTGACCCCACGGCCTACCAAACGACCCAGGTGTTTTACACCAGCCAAGACGGCACGCAAGTGCCGATGTTCATCATCCACAAAACTGGGCTTGAGCTAAATGGGCAGAACCCGACCCTGCTCTACGGCTACGGCGGCTTTAGCATTTCGCTGACGCCGTCGTTTTCGGTGAGCAATCTGGTGTGGATGGAGATGGGCGGGGTCTATGCGGTGCCCAACCTGCGCGGCGGCGGCGAGTATGGCGAAGCCTGGCACCTGGCTGGCACCAAGCTCAACAAGCAGAATGTGTTTGACGACTTTATTGCGGCGGCGGCGTGGCTGATGGCGGCGGGCTATACCTCGGCGGAGAAGCTGGCGATCGCCGGGGGCAGCAACGGCGGCCTGCTGGTGGGGGCCTGCATGGCCCAGCGGCCCGACCTGTTTGCGGCGGCGCTGCCCGCTGTCGGGGTGATGGATATGCTGCGGTTTAACCAGTTCACCATTGGCTGGGCCTGGGAGTCTGACTATGGCTCGCCCCAAAACGAGGCCGAGTTTAAGGTGCTCTACGGCTATTCGCCGCTGCACAACCTGACGCCGGGAACGGCCTACCCGGCGACGATGATCACCACGGCAGACCACGATGATCGGGTGGTGCCCGCCCACAGCTTTAAGTTTGCGGCGGCGCTGCAAGCGGCCCACGGGGGCGAGGCTCCCGTTCTCATTCGTATTGAGACGAAGGCGGGGCACGGGGCGGGTAAGCCCACGGCGAAGGTGATCGAAGAAGTGTCGGATAAGTGGGCGTTTTTGGCGGCGAATTTGGGAATGGGGTAGGGGAGTGGATGGGTGGATGAGTGGATGAGTGGATGGGTGGGGTTGGCTAGGATCTAGCAGGGTGGGCCGCTAGCAGCCGTTGAGCGGCCTGAATTCGGGAGGTTTCTCCGAGCAGAATGCAGGCCGACAGCATGTTGAGATCGATCTCAGCTAGGGCTGGGATGCCGCTGCGATCAACCGCTTCGTAGTGGCTCCTGGCGCTGGTCTGGCGGTGGTAAACCACCAGGGAGCCGTCTTCCCACATCCAGACCTCATCGACCCCCAGGGCTTGGTAGCGCTCTAGCTTGGCGGCATCACCGCTGGTGAAGTTGACCTCCACCGATAGCCTGTAGCCGTCAATTTGATACGACTCGTCGGCCTCGGCGGCGGCGATGCCTTCTTTCTCTTGGGTCATGGAGCCGGTGGGCTTAAACTCAATGCCGCGACTGAACAAAAACGTCTCGATCAAAAAGCCGATCACGCTTTTGAAGAGTTCGTGGGCTTCGCCGGGCATAAGGATCTCGATGGTGCCGTTGTAGTAGAAGAGCCTCAGCCCACGGGTGTTCTCAAAACCTTTTTGCAGGTGCTTAAACTGCGCCCAGGTGCGCCCCGGCTGAATGGTGCGAATGTCGCCGTGGCCGGTTTCAACGCGAATGGGGGAAGGACTGGTGGCAAGGGTCATGGGTTTGGCGACGTGCTACTGACCATCATAGCGAGAGGGGGTGAGGACACTGCCTGTGATTAGGATTGGTTGGCGAGGGCTACAACCTCTTGGCTGAGGCGATCGCCCATCTCATCTTCAGCGACATCTAGGTCGTAGTCCATCTCCAACCCCAGCCAAAACCGGGGCGACATACCCAAAGCAGATGCGCCACTGATCGTTTTGAGAGTGTAAATGATACGTGTCAAACGCCAATGGATAAGCTGCACGTTGTCGATTGCTGAGTGGATACGGTTAAACTTGACTGTACGTCTATATTTCTTGTCTCTCAGACGCCTATGGCTACGGTGCGAGTAACCTCAGAGGTTAGCCTCAACCTCGACCAGCTTTTGAGCGGGGTGGCTCAGCTCGATACTGATGAACTGAGGAATTTTGTTGAGCGGGTTAGTCTGATGCTGGCCCAGCGCAGGGCGGCGAGTTTGCCAGAGCTAGAGGCCAATCTACTGCAAGCCATCAACCAAGGGCTGCCTGAAAGCACCCAACACCGTGACAACGAGCTGCAAGCCAAGCTTCAGAATGATGCGATCGCCCCAGCGGAACACCAAGAACTGCTGCGACTGATTGATGTTGTAGAGCAAGCCGACGCCGAGCGTTTGCAAGCCCTGGTGGAACTGGCCCAGCTACGGGGGGTGACGCTACCCGCGTTGATGGCACAGCTTGGGCTGCAACCGCCAACCGTATATGCCTAGGCGATACATTACCGCAGATGAGCAGCGGCAGGTAATCGAACGAGCCAACCAAGTGAGCTATCGGATGACCTGGTAGCGGAGGTGCTAGATTTTGCAGAATTTTTGAAGCAGCGCCGACAAAGGTCTCTATGGGCTGATGGGTAAAGTGCCTCTAGTCGTAGGTGCTGTTAGGCCAAAGTCTACCCTGGCCACTAACCTTCTAATTGATACCCAGCTAGTTGCCAAAGTTGAGGTAGCTATCACCACTTTGATGGGTTGCATGGATGCAGTTGGTCATCAGCCCAGGTTAGGGGATTGTTTTTGGTGTAATGACGAATGTGCTGGAGCGATCGCTCGTTTCGAATGATGTGGTCGTAGTAGTTGCGCTGCCAAACCGGTGTGCCCGCTGCACCGCGCCGGGTATTGATGCGTTTGGTCACGGCAGATTTGAACCCGGCGATGAATGAAGCTAGCGATCGCGGCCTCATGGGTGGCACCAGGGGATGAGGATGATTGCGCCAGGATGACGAGGGCAAACCCAAGGATGGCGAGGGCAAACAGAATGACGAGGGCAAACAACCGTTTGCCCCTACAGGGGCCTGCCGTAGGGGCAAACGGTTGTTTGCCCCCTCGGGGTCTATCGGTTCAATCAAGACAATCCCGTGCAGATGGTTGGGCATAATCACCCATTCGTCAAAATCGATTTCTTGACGAATCTCTTTAGAAAGCAACCATTCTTCGGCCACCATCTGTCCAAATTCGTTTAATTGCATTGCACCATCGACTACCTGACCGAATAGGCAATGGCGTTGGAAAGCGCAGATGGTAATGAAATACGCCCCTGCGGATGAGTAGTCGTACCCCTTAAGGCGAATGGAACGACGGTGGTGTTGGTCGGGGTTGTATTTCATCGGGAGGACTGAATGCCGATGAGTTAAGCGTGCCCTGATGAAACCGCATTAGTGCAAATTTGCCGTTCATTGCAGCGATTGGCGTAGGGGCATTGCAGTGCAATGCCCCTACAAGGGTTTGGTGGCGATCGCGACAACCTCTTGGCTGAGGCGATCGCCTATCTCATCTTCAGCGACATCTAGGTCGTAGTCCATCTGCAACCCTAGCCAAAACCGGGGCGACATATCAAAGTAGCGGGCTAGGCGCAGGGCTGTATCGGTGGTAATGCGCCGCTTGCCATGAACGATTGCGTTGATGCGTCGGGCTGGCACCCTCAAGGCCAGGGCCATTTGATTTTGGCTCAGGTGCATGGGCCTAAGAAATCCTTCTAGCAAAATTTCGCCCGGATGTACTGGTTTTAGCTTGTCTTGGCTCATAGGGTCACCTGTAGGTTGGGTGGCGCGATCGCAGAACCCAACGGTCCCGCGATTGTGTTGGGTTACATTTTGTTTCACCCAACCTATAGCGGTTCTCGTTGGTGTGAGGTACGTGTAGAGGCCTGCAACCCTTATCTAGCAAGGCTCCTGCTGTACTTCATCCGATCAGTAACCGCTATATTCTTTATCTTTTAACCTGTTCTTCCAAGAAACTCAAAACTTGAATACTCTTTTCAAGATATTCTCTGATTCTCGAAAGTGAAATATTTGAGGGTTTTCCGTGAGCTATCTTATGCCTGTTAGCAATGATCGAGTCTATAGCTTCTTTTCGACCGTCCTCACTTAAGTATTTCTCCAGTTCATCAGCCCATAAGGGATTAAACGATCTAGATATCTCAATAAACCTTGTTGCATTAGGATTTTGGATTTTATAAAGCGTAGCAGTTGCGAAATTGGAAACCGGCTTGCTAGATGCATTTTCGACAAATTCTCTGTAAATTTCATAAATAGAGTTCTCTAATAGCCCAGCGCTGAGTATGCAAATATACTTTGCCCAATGACTCTGAACCTCACTATCGTCTCCAGAAATTTGGCTGGTTTTTTTGAGCAAGAATTTGAGCGATTGGATTTGTCTATTTACCTCATGGTTGATCATATAAGTTCAAAACAAAACTTCAAATTCCAGAGAAAGCTTCTTCTGATAGTTCAATTCTTCGGTTAACGTTAGCTTCGTTAGAAGTTGCCCTAGAAATCAGTTCAAGATACTCTGAATTTTCCAGCAATAAAGTATATGAAGCTTTAAATCTATTTACGTCGGGTTCACCTTTGGCGCTAATTCTTCGAGCCAAGCCTACCATTACTGAATCAAGAACTGCTGTGTTCAGAGCCCTCTCAGGTCTAAATGGTCTTTCAATACTTGAGTCAATAACTCGAATGGTTTGCAGGAAAATATTTTTGCAGCTCTCAATGAATTGATCACTTGCTTGAATGTGCTTTTTCGCAAACCGGTTCAAAAATTCCTTCATGGGGCGCTCATATTTTTCACCGCCAAAATATAAAGCTAGAAACCTAAGAATTAGTTCTTGATCTTTTAATCTCCTGTTCTTTCGACCCCCAAAGGCATTTCTCCAGTGTTCATTAGAATTAAGCTCTCTGATTGCATCTAGGAGATTGCCATGATAGATCGCAGAACGAATTTCTTGTGCAGTCAGTCTTTGTCCTCCATTGTTAAGCCTCTCAAAGACATGGTAGATGCTGGTATTATCATCCTCGGGGGAATCTTGTTTAACAATAGTCGCATGTATAATAGAATCGTCGAGAGTTCTTCTGTCCTTGTCTTCTAAATCCTCATAGGTTAGTCCCTCATACTTTCTTTGCACTTTTTGCAAAGTAAATACGGTTCTTTTTTTGCTATCTTTTGATGGATTGAAGTAGCCTGAGTAGAAAAATTCGAGTGAGCGGAGCCTTTGCTGGCCATCGATCACCTGAAATTTTCCGGACTCGCTCTCTTTCGCGAAAAATACACCTGGAACTGGAAGTCCTAACAGAAGAGATTCAATAAATCTTGAAGCTTCACTCTGAGTCCAGACATATTCTCGTTGAAACTCAGGAATTATAATATCGCCTCTCCCAATTCTCTTGACTATCCCGTCAACATCATAGTCAGCACCAAAACTAGTGATTTCATACTTCTCTGGTAGCCCTAGATCATCTTTCCCTGCTTCATCATATACATCAGATTCACTGGGGGTTGTATGTTCACTGTCTTCGGACTCTATATTCAACTGGAGGTATTTATTTTCGCTACCTTCTGTCATAAGAAATTCCTTCTTTAGTTACTGGGATTGGATACATGCAGAGTAGGAATAGAAAACTATCATGTAATCTCTTAATGATTTCCTATAGACAGAATTGTAGCGTTTTTCCTTGAATGGAAACTAGCTCCTTGGCCCAAACTCGTCCGGTAGTTCCTCGATCGCAACCCCCAATTCTCTACATAACGCCTTCACCTGCGGAATTGTTGGTCTTGGCGTAGCCTCCCCCGTTTCCCAGCGCACATAGGTTCGCAACGGTATCCCGCAGCGGCGAGATAGTTCTTCTTGCGTCAAACCCAGACGATCTCTGAGTTGCTTCAGGGCTGATTCTGGTTTGGGTTCTTTTGTGCTGCTTTCTGGCATGTCGAGACATCTCGCCACGACAACAAACCATCTTGACTAAGTCAAGATGACATGTCACGATGGCATATAGCTTTTACGGCTGATTCGTTAGCTCAGTTTCCCATCTCGCGGAGGGTTTCGCACTCTTCGTGGGGTTTCTTGCGGCAAAAGATCCCAGGGTTTTTCAAAAACCCTGGGATCTGGATCCCTTCTAGCACCCTTATTGACCTATCGCCATGTCAGACTTCATCCCCAACAGCGAAATCTATAGCCCCCCGCCCTCCGGCAGCCCACCAGAGCCAGCCGACCCCCGCGAACCCGTGCGCGTCATGCTGATCGGCACCGCCACCGGCATGGAGCTAGTCATCGCCCATCTCCACAGCATCGGCTTCGCCGAACCCCGCGCCTGGAGCAAACCCCAGCTCGACCCCACCACCGGCCAGCCCATCCGCATTCTCACCAAATGGATACGCCACTGAGCCTGCGTTTGCCATTGCCCCCCGTAGCGGAGTGGCATTGTGCCCCACACCGCAATGCCCGCCATCGCACCTGCCCTGACCAGGCGAAACCAAACCCAGTTCTAGTTTCACAGGCCAGTTAAACAGGTGGCTTGCTCGGTATAGTCAGTTTATTCCTAGCGCATTACCGTAGGCCCATGAGTACAGACATTCCCCCACCCCCCGACAGCCGCAGTGAGCTGGTGCAGTTTATTGTGCTGGCGCGCGATCGCGGCTCGACCGACGAATTTATCAGCAAGCTGCTGCGCGACTACGGCTGGCCCTCCCGCGAGGTCGAGCGCGCCTTTTTTGAAGTCTACGAAGGGTTGCTGGGTCGCCCCTTACCCACCCCACGCGGCGCATCGGGCGAGCTGGCGCGAGATGCGTTTTTCTATCTGCTGGCCTTTGTCACCCTAGGCATTTGGATTCAGGCCCTGGGGGAAATGGCGTTTATTTTCATCAACCAGCTGATCCCCGACACTCTAAATAATGACTACGGCGACCCCTCGTGGCAGGTGGCCTTTGCCCTGGCTCGGCTGATCGTGGCCTACCCGGTGTACCTGGCGCTAATGCGGCAGATCAACCGCGAGCTAGCTACCCACCGAGAGAAGCATTTTTCGGGGGTGCGCAAGTGGTTGACCTACCTGACGCTGCTGGTGGCGGCGATCATTGCCATTAGCGCGGTGATCGCGTTTTTGACCTCGTTTTTGCGGGGCGAGCTGACGCCGCGCTTTTTGCTCAAGGTGCTGGTGGTGCTGGTGCTCGATGGCGGGGTGCTGTGGTACTACTTCGACTGGATTCGGCGCAAGCCTGCCCCTAAGGTTCTCCGGTTAAACCAAGAGAGTGTGGCCCATGAATAGCGAAAGAATGAGTCACAGGTCGTTTGATCGGGCCTTTGCCGGGGTGTCCACGGCGGCGGTGATCGCGGCGATCGCAGCGGGTTTTTGGGTATTGGGCACGCCGGGGCGGCAGCGAGAGATCGCCGCAGATCGCCAGCGGTTGCAGGATGTGGCGGCGATCGCCCAGCGGCTCCACGAGCAATATCTGACCGACGGCGACAGCTTTGAGCTGCCCGCCACCCTAGATGCGATCAAACTGCGTGACGATCCGCTGACCAGCCAGCCCTACGAATACGCCCGGCTGGGCGATCGCGACTTTGAGCTATGCGCCACCTTCGACACCGACAGCAGCACCCATCGCCTCAGCAACCAAGCCTCAAACCCCGATGCAGCCCGCTGGCAGCACCCCGAGGGACGACACTGCTTTGAGTTTGACGTGAGCGAGTATCCGACCTTGGTGTATTGATCGAGGCGATCGGCAGGGGCGATCGGTAGGGGCGCAATGCTTTGCGCCCAATGCTTGCGCCCAGTGCTTGCGCCCAGTGCAGCATTTGCGGCTGTGACCAAAAACCCGCTGCTCGGCCAGGGTTTACCCAAAACCACAGCCCTAGCCTGAGCTTAATTGCACAGATCCGTAGTCCAGTCTTCGGAGCCGCGACCGGCTTGGCATCGCACTTGGCGACCGGCCCAGTCAAGCTGCCACTGGTCGCCCTCGGGCACAAACTCTAGGCGGTAGCGCATGCCGTTGACCGAGTCATCGGCGAGGCCGGTTTGGGTAAGCACCACCAGCGCCCCATTGTCGGTTTCTTCCACGACCTCAACTTGCTCTGCAAAGTTGCCCTCCCCGGTTTCAGGGCTGCCAAACACCTCACGGGCAATTTCAGACGGGTCTGCCCCGGTGGCCCCAGCGGGAATGGGCACTGCTTCGTAGTCGGTGCGATCGCCGGCCCCACCATCCACGGGCATAGGGGCTTCGGTCATGGGTGCCCCACCGGTATCGGGGGTGGGCGTAGAGGGGTTGCAGGCCGCCAGAGTGATCATCAAGGCACCAGCGCCCAGGGCCGGAAGCAGATACTTTGTCAGCATGGGGGTGTTCTCGGTGAAAGTAAAGGGATATAAATGTAGTCTCGACTACAAAACAATCTAAATTACCTGCACCATACATGACCCTGCCGCTCTTTAGCTACATTCCTGCCAATTTCTGTTATCTACCGCAACCTTTGGCCAGCGAAGATTCTCGGCCTTGGGTCTCATACCAAATCCGAACCACGTAACCCCGATTCCCAGAAGGCCAAACCGTAGGGGCGAATTGCATTCACCCAATTGAATCGGGGGTAAACAAGCAGGATTTGGTCTCAATACCATCGCCAAATTAGGCCAGGCACACCAAACCCCAGTCACATAACCCCATTTTTCAAAAGGCTAAACCGGCTGCTCGCGTTACCCCCGCAGCTTCTCAGACCAGACGCGGGTGGGCAGACCCCACACGTAGATAAAGCCCTCGGCGGCCTTGTGGTCAAACTGGTCGTCGGCGCTGTAGGTCGACAGGGCATCGCTATAGAGGGCCAGCTCAGACTGGCGACCCACTACCCGGTTGGTGCCTTTAAACAGCTTCACCCGCACGGTGCCCGTCACCCGCTCCTGGGTCTGCTGAATGAAGGCATCGAGGGCCAGCTTCAGGGGGCTATACCAGAGGCCGTTGTAGACCAGGCGGCTGTAGCTTTCTTCGATGCCGCGCTTGTACTGGGTGACATCGGCGGTGAGGGTGAGGCTCTCTAGGTCGCGGTGGGCGTCGATCAGCACCAGCAGGGCGGGGGCTTCGTAGATTTCGCGCGACTTGATGCCCACCAGGCGGTTTTCAATCATGTCAATGCGGCCAACGCCGTGGCGACCGGCGATCGCATTCATCTGGGTGATCAGCTCCACAGGGCCAAGCGCCTGGCCGTTGAGGCTGGTGGGCAGGCCCTGGGTAAAGCCAATATCCACATATTCAGGCTCGTTGGGGGTGTTTTCGATCGCCTCGGTCATCAAAAACACTTCTTCGAGCGGCTCGGTCATGGGGTTTTCGAGCGGCCCGGCCTCAATGCTGCGGCCCAGCAGGTTGCGGTCGATGGAGTAGGGGCTAGACTTTTTCACCTGAAAGCTGAGGCCAGCTTTTTCGCCGTAGGAGATCGCCTCTTCGCGGCCCATGCCCCACTCGCGGGCGGGGGCCAGCACCTTGAGGCCGGGGTTGAGGGCGGCGATCGCCACGTCAAAACGCACCTGGTCGTTGCCCTTGCCGGTGCAGCCGTGGGCCACGGCATCGGCCCCATAGCGATCGGCGGCTTCTACCAGGGCCTTGGCGATCAGCGGGCGAGCCAGGGCGGTGGAGAGGGGGTAGCGGTTTTCGTACAGGGCGTTGGCCTGGATCGCCGGGAAGGCGTAGTCGGTGATGAATTCTTCGGTCAGGTCGGCCACCAAAGATTCTTTCACCCCGGCCTTCAGAGCTTTTAGGCGAATGGGTTCCAGCTCGTCGCCCTGGCCTAAGTCTGCCGCCAGGGTAATGACCTCTTTTACCCCCCACTCATTCATCAGGTAGGGGATACACACGGTGGTATCGACGCCACCGGAATAGGCTAGGACAACTTTTTCTGCGCGACCCATGGGCAACTTCCTGTTTTCGTTAGACGATTCGTTCAACAGTCGCCCTCAGCGGACGACTCACTCAAGGGGCCAAAGCCTGTGGTTCTAGATAGAACGGTAACGCTCTGGCCATGGCTATCTTATATGGAGTTGCCCGCCCTGCACTACGGCGATTTAGTAAGATCTGATGACATGGTGAGCAGGGCGGCTCTGGCTGGCTCAATGATCTCACCGAGGGGCGCACACAGCGCTAGCTAGGGGTTAGGGTTGAACGGCTGATGCTGTATCTCTGGCTATATCTTTGGGGCAGAGCCTCGCGATCGCCCACCCGTTTTCCTCTACTTCGGGCCGAGTATCGGCGATCGCCGCCGCCGATTCTGCCTGCTGCAAACATTCTCGTAGCCCTCGGGGATCAGCCATCACATAACATCCCAGCGTTCCCGCTGAGTAACATCCCAGCGCCATTCCCGCGCAGAGCCTGCCCCCGCTAAGGCGTGGGGCAGGCATCCATCAGTGGGTCTTCTGCTAACGTTGGTATCTTAGTTTCAACGCCAGCCCCTAAACGTCAGGATCAGCGTTTTTATGGATTTTTTGATTGCTGCCGAGCCCCTGGTCGAAGACCCCGCCATTGAAGAGCATCTGCGCCAGTTTTGCCTGGTGCTGTCGGTGTCCCTGGGGGTCGCCACGCTGTCGCGGATGTTTAGCGTGCTGCGCAACATTCCCTACACCCTGCTGCTGCTGCTGGTGGGTCTGGGCCTAGCGGTGCTAGACGTGCGGCTGATCAACCTGTCGCCCCAGCTGATTCTGTTTATCTTTTTGCCGCCGCTGCTGTTTGAGGCCGCCTGGAACCTCAACTGGAAACGACTGAAGCAGTACGCGGTGCCCGTGGTGCTCTACGCCATCATTGGCGTGATTATTTGCGTTAGCGCCCTGGTGTTTGGGCTGCAAGCCTTTGCTGGGGCTTCCCTGGCGACAGCGCTGCTGGTGGGGGCCAGTCTGTCGGCCACCGACCCGGTGTCGGTGGTGGCCCTGTTTCGCGAGCTGGGGGTCGATAAAAAGCTCACCACGGTCATGGAAGGTGAAAGCCTGTTTAACGACGGCGTGGCGGTGGTGGCCTTTAACCTGCTGCTGGGCATTGCCCTGGGCCTAGAGCAGTTTGATGTGTCGGTGACGGTGACCCGTTTTTTGGTGTTTGCGGGCATTGGCATTAGCATCGGCGGGCTAATTGGCTTTGGCCTGTCGTTTCTCACCCAGCGCTTCGACATTCCCCTGGTAGAGCAGTCGCTGACCCTGGTGTCGGCCTACGGCACCTACCTGGTGGCAGAAGAACTCGGCGGTTCTGGGGTGATTGCCGTGGTGACCACGGGCCTGATTTTGGGCAACTTTGGCTCTCGCATTGGCATGAGCCCCCGCACCCGGCTGGTGGTGTCTGAGTTTTGGGAGTTTGTGTCGTTTTTCATTAACTCCATCGTGTTTTTGCTGATCGGCGACCAGGTGCAGTTTCAAGGGCTAATCGACGAGCTAGACAAGATTTTGATTGCGATCGCCCTGATGCTCGGTGCCCGCGCCGTCAGCATTTTTGCCCTTGGGGCGATCAGCAACGCCGTCACCGGCCCCGATATGGATTTGCCGGTGAAGGGGCAGGTAATTCTCTGGTGGGGCGGGCTGCGGGGGTCGGTCTCGGTGGCCCTGGCCCTGAGCGTACCCGCCATTTTGCCCGATCGCCAGGAGATTATCTCGATTGTGTTTGGGGTGATGCTGTTCACGCTGATTGTGCAGGGTCTGACCACCAAACCCCTGCTGGAGTACCTGGACCTGCTGGGCGACCAGCCCATGAAAATCGAGTACAGCCAAATGACCGCCCACCGAGTCGCCCTCACCCGCGTCATGAACCGCCTGAAAGCCATGAAGGTCAACGAAGAGTTTGACCCCGAGTTTGTCGGCTACCAGATGGCCCTGGTGGACGGTCAGCTCGAAGAGGTAAAGGAAAAATTGGCCAAGCTCGAACAGCAAAATGACGCGGTGCGCGAGTTTGCCTCAGACCAAATGCGAGAAGAGCTGCTGGCGATCGAGGCCGACACCTACGCCGAGTTCATTCGCGCCGGGCAGCTGAAGCAAACCCTGATGCCCCTGCTGGAAGGGGTGCTGCCCGATCGCATTGGCGAAAGGGATTAGGGGGAGGGTTGACGGTTCACGGTGTCGGCTACTGGGTATCGGGTATTAGCCTTTTTCCTGACACCTGACACCTGACACCTGACACCCAAGACCCAACAACCGATCTATCCCCCCACACTGTCCTCCTCCTGGTACCAAATCTGCTCTTGCAGCGCCTCATTTTCTAGGCTCAACGCCACGGCCCGCTGCTTGAGACCGTCGCGCTCGGCGGCAATTTCTTGGCAGCGGTACTTGAGGCTGGTTTGCTGGTGAAACTGCTGCCCCAGCTCGCTGCTGAGTTCGGCAATTTTTTGCCGCTGGGCCTCAATGATGGCCTTGAGGGCGACGGGGTCGTCTTCGATATCGGGCGTAGCGGGGGCCAGGGCCAAAGTTTTACCCGGCAGCGGCCAGCCCTGGCCCCCGCTGTTGACGTAGGCCTGCATGCGGGCCAGGGTGACCTGGTGGCGAGTAAGGCTAGTGTCGAGGTGCTGAATGTGCTGCTGGGCGGCCTGGAGCTGGCTGCTGAGGCTAACGGTGAGCGATCGCGCGATCATCACCTCAGAGTTGAGGTCGAGCTCTGTTGTGGCGGAGCGACCTAGGGCCAGGTTCTGGTAGTAGTTTTTGAGCCGCACCAGGTAGTCTTGTACCTCAGACTGGCCCTGGTAAATGCGCGATCGCAGCCGCTCTAGCTCTAGCTGTTGGTCAGCCACCAGCGCCTGCACGCCGACCACAATCTGGTCAAGCACCTGGCTTTTCCACTGATCTTTGGCCTCCAGCTGCTGCTGAAGATTGAGAATAATTTTTTGCTGAACGTTGGCATATTCTTCGGTTTGCACCAGATGGGCCTGGAGCATGTCGTGGTTCGCCACCTGCTCCTGCATGTCTTCTAGGGAATCTTTCGCCTGGTCAAGGGCCTGCTGCAGCAAACACACCCGTTGAACGAGCTTGAAGTCCAGCGAACTCTCCTGGAACATAGACAAAACCGGTGAAGAGGAACTCAGGGGCGGACGGGCAGACTCGCGGCATAGATGATCACGGTGTAGATGCTCTCGGTGTAGATGCTCTCAATGTGGCCAAAACCCTACCAGACTTGGGGTGGCAACGACTGTCTGGGGCATTACCGGGCGACCCAGCTGCACGAAAACTTTACAGGGCGGCAGAGGCCAAATCGAGAGGGGTTAGAACCCTGATTAGGGGGCGCTAACAACCGCCATATTCCCCCATATATGTCTTCAATATATTTCCCCAATATATTTTCCCAATATATAGAGAATTGAAGCGCATCAGGGGGCCAAAATCAGCCACCACAGACTCAGCCCCAGCAGCCCCGTGCAGCCTTGCTGAAGCCATCGCTGGGGGCCAGACTGACGGCAAATTTTGGCCGTGAGCCACACCGACAGCGCCACGCCCAGCAGCAGCGTTGCACCCTGCAAAAAGGCTACCACTGCGGGGTGGGCAACCCAAACCGGCAGATTTGCCCCTGAGGCCCCAAAGGTGGCCAAAGACACGGGCAAAATACGCCCCCCCTCCCCCAGACCCAGGCGCAGATAATGGGCCAGGTTAGCCGCCCACACCAAAGGCAGGTAGCCATAGGCCAATCTGACCACCGGACGCGGAGATAGCCCCTGAGTGCGCCGCCAGATCCCCTGAGTCCCCTCCACGGTCAGGGGCAGCAGAGCGGGCAGCGCCAGTATGCCCAAGGCGATCAGACTGTGGCCCCATACTGTATCGCCCAACAATGTATCTAAAGGCAGCCGCATCCCCAAGCGGGCCTGTAGCTCGGGCAGGCGGTGCAGGTAGACGGCCCCCAGCAGCAAAAACATCAGCGCAACTTCAGACGACCGGGGCTGGTGGGTAGTCCACAGTTCGACGCCGGGGGGCCGCAGGTTTAGCTCTACCGATCTGTGGGGGCAGGCCTTGAGGCAGGTCATGCACAGCACGCAGTCGCGGTTGTCGACCAGCTGGGCCGGGTGCGAGTACAGCGGGCAGCCCAGGGTCTCTTGCCCTTCCCCTTTGGCTGGGCCGCCTTTGTAGCACTGGTAAGTAGTACATTCGGCCGAACAGGTGCCCTGCTGTGCCCGTAGCTCGGTCATCGAGAGTTTGGCAAACAGGCCGTTCATGCCGCCGATGGGGCAGAGGTAGCGACACCAAAACCGGCGCTCAAACAGGGCCGAAAAGATCATCGCTCCGGCGGTGATCAGCAGCAGCAGGCAGGCCGACAGGTAGGCAGAATCTTCCAAATTCCACACCTCTTCCCACACCAAAATCAGGGTAAACAGGCCAAACAAAAACCAGCCGCCCCAGCGCTCTGCCGCCTGTCGGGGCCAGCGCTGGAGCCTGCCGGGGAAGAGTTTTTTCGAGAGCCACTGGGTGACTTCGCCGTAGATCATAAACGGGCACACCGCGCACCACAGCCGCCCCACAAAGGGAAAGCTCAGCAGCACCAGGGGCCACCACCAGGCCCAAAACACCGTCAGCGCCACATTCTCATGGCGCTGCTGGGGGCCAAACCAGAGCACGGCAATGACGACGGCGAACAGGGGAAGGGTAAGGCCGTAGTTGATGCGATCGGGCCACCAGGGGCTGCGCAAAAACCGCCGCAGGTCGGGATAGCGGTTGAGCAGGTTGAGCCGCAGCTGCCGCTTTTTGCTCTGGGCGGGCCAGATAATTTCTTCGGTAATTAGCCCGCCCCCGGAGAGCTGAGCCGCCGCCCGCTCCACCAGGTTCTCTAGCTCCCGCAGGTTGTTGGGAAAGTCGTAGGATTGCAGGCGGCGAATCGCCTCAGGGGTGACCGTGATGCGCCCGGTGCCTCGGCGGCGACAGAGCAGCGACAGGTAGTAGTTGACCCAGTCTTCGATGTCGGCCTTGCGCACCCGCAGGGGCGGCACCTTAATGGTTTCGTCTACCGCACTGCCGAGGCCGGGGAGACCCTGCTCGGAGAGCAGAATAATGCGGGCTTCAGCGGTGACCAGGGGAGCGGTTTCACCGTTGCGGCCTGCGGGGCGGCACTGGCCGGTTTTGAGCAGCTGGGCCACGGGTTCAACCAGGTCGGCATCTAGCTCGTTGGGGTTGTTGAGCACTAGGGTGCCCGGCCCCAGGGCGGACAGCAACCCCATGCGCCCCCCCGATCGCCCAAACAGATCGGCCCCGCTAGCTTGCAGCTGGCCGCAGTCTACTTTAATGATCGGCAGTCGTCGCTGGGTCGAGCCAAAGTGAACCAGGGCGGCCAGATTGTCTTTCTCTAGCCCCGGTTCGCCAAAAATCAGCACAGACCGCCGATGGCTGGCGGCGGCGCGAATCTCGGCGCGAAGGCGATCGCCGTACCGACTCCTACCAATTACCCCCCGCTTGGCCTTGGCCACCAGGTAGGGGCGCAGCACCCCCTGGCGCTCTTGCTCGCGGTCAAACTGAGACGATAGACGCTTGACCGCATCCACCAGCTGCCGGGTGAAGGTTTGCAAAATGCCGGGATATTGCTCTACCAGGGTCTGGAACTGGGTGCGATCAATAAACCAGAGGGTGCTGTCGGTGAGGGTGCGAATGGTTTGCTCGGTGGGCTGCTCCAGCAGCAGCGCCTCCAGATTCAGCACCGCGCCGGGCAAAAAGCTGACGCCGCCCAGCTCGGCATCGGTTTCGAGCTTGCCCTGCCAGACAATGTAGAGACCCTGGGGGTCTTGCTCAGCCGTGACCACCGTTTCCCCCGCCGCCAGAGTAATCTCCTGTAGCTGACCGGCTAAGGAGGCCAGGGTGGTGGCCGGCAGCAGGCTCAGGGGGGTGCGCTCCTGCAAAAAGATCGCCCGGTCAGATACAGTCATGGCAGTTCACCCACGCTCTACAAGGTGTAGCCCCATGATGATGGCAAATGACCTCTGGGTGCCCCTGGCATTACTCAGCTTAATCATCGCCGCGGCGGTGGCCTTTAGCCAAGCGAAGTAAGACAGGTAGGATGCGTGAGTCTGATACCAATCCGAATCACATCACCCCGATTCCCCAAAGACCAAACCGTAGGGGCGCATTGCCTGCGCCCGGTTGAAATTGCCTGCGCCCAGTTGAAATTGCCTGCGCCCGGTTGAAATTGCCTGCGCCCAGTTGAATCTGTCCAGCTACCAAGCCTGGAAACGAGAATTTGGCCCATCAATGGAGGCCGGCTGTTCGGCCGCCTCGGCCAGGGCCGAGGCTACCTTGGCGGCGTAGGGGCGCAGCAGCGACCAGGCCAGGGGCGACAGCCACCCCCGCAGGGTAATGGAGTAGGAAATTTGGGTGCCCCCCAGGGTTGACTTGAGGTGATAGGTCACCTGCTCCTCAAGGCCGGGGATGGGGAATACCCGCACGCTGATTAGCTCGTGGGGCTGCACCTGCTCGACAAAAATACTGACCGGAATCGGGTAGATGCGGGTAAAAGCACGATAGATTAACCCCGGCTTTGGCTTCAGGCCCTGGGGCACATTGGTGCTGGTCAACAGCGGATGCCAGGAGACATCGGCCAGGTTCATAATGGTCTGCCAGAGCACGTCCACAGAGGCACTGCTCACCGCTAGGTAAGACTTTTCGAGCTGCCGCTGCACCTGCACCCAGCGCTGAATCAGGTGCATTAGGGTAAGAAACGGTCTGGGAAAAGGCCAGACTCGACTAAACATAGCGCCGTCCTCCGTCGCGATCGCCCCAGGAGAATGGCTGGGGACAACATTGGTTGAGAACGGGCGGCGAAACAATCATGGCGACGGGTGGAACCGGGAAACGGCGAGCTAGGAGGCAGGATTTATCGAGGAATTGGGCGAGCCTGCTGGTGGGGAGGTGTTTTATGG